>JBBIPU010000184.1:0-6859 GCA_037442685.1 Draconibacterium sp.
TCAATAATAATTGAATTAAAACATACAAAATCAGCTCTGAAATATTTTTTTAATGGTTTATCATCATAAAAAACGGGAAGTTTCTTCTCCTTTTCATAAGAAACAGCAGCTTTGTTAAATTCAAGTTCCAACGCTTCAGAATATACACTTTCCAAAAAACCAGGTCCAAGCTTTTTATGTACTTCCATGCAAGCCCCAATAATCTTATAACTTTCATCTTTGAAAATTAAATCAGCTATTTAATTTCGTGTAATTGGTCTCAATTAGAGTAATTTGATTTATAAAGGTTCTTCGTTCCATCGGGTTTTAATAACAGAAAAGAAATGTTGTCCGAAAATCCAGCCGATTCCAAGAATCCCTCCCAGAAAAGTCCAGATAATCAATATTAACGGACGGTTTGGTTTCGATTTTTCAATAGGAACAGTAACTGGTTTTATTATTGAAAAAACCGGGGAATCTTCTTTTACCTTGATCTGTGCCTGCTCCATTTGCTGAGCAAGTTGTGAATAAACATCAAACGCAAGCTGGTATTCATTCATCAGTCTTTCCTCTTCTGTTTTTGCTATTGCCGAGGTGACATTTTTATTTTTATCGCGAAACACTGCAAGCCGGGTCTGTGCATTTTCAAATTCCTTCTTTTTCTCGGCATATCGTTCTTCAATAAATCTTAGCTGGGCAGTTGCCTTTTTTATTTTAAACTCAGTAATATACTTCTGAAGTAATGATTGTGCTTTATGTGCCACCTGCGCAGCCAGGTATGGATCGTGCGACAAAGCACTGAGCACGAGGTAACCTTCTTTTTCATTGGCCTCCAATGTAATTCTATCTGACAGAAACTTTCTTATTTCTTCCTGATCTTCTGTAAGTACAATTGGCGTATCGAAAAGCTCTTCTCCCGAAACAGCAGGCATTTTTTGTGTTTTGTCTGATTTTAACGATTTAATTATGATCCCGGGTAACCCAAGTGTATATTTCTTAATGGTTGTTAATATGCCGGGTTTTGATAACTCCGTGTAATACTGGTACAATGAAACCGGATGATCGACATCTGAAAATGTAAAGGGTGTTTCCATCAGTTCGAGCTGAAAGGGAACACTTTGCACAATCAGCGGATAAATCAAGGGTGACAGTTCATTGGTTTGCATATTCATGTCAAGATTAAATCCTGCCATCGCTGCCAACGAAGAGAGACCTCCCAATTTTGATTTTTCATTTGACATTTGGGGAACAATCGTTGAAGATGCAGTAAATTCTTTGGGCGAAAGCATGGCAACTGCCAATCCAAGAATTGCTCCTGCAGCCACAGTTGTAATAATCAGTCTTTTCCCTTCCCAAAGCGTTTTTGCCAGTGCAATAAGATCTATTTCGTCATCCTCAACCTGTGACTTATTTTTTGTTTGTTCTGTCATAAATTTTGTCTGAGCTAAAAAAAGTTTAAATAATTACTGAAATTATACTGCGGTTTTATTTGGTTAATGATACCACAGTAGCAACAGAAACTGCAATGGAAGCCAAAACACTTGCAAACGCCAGCCAGCGTCCGCTGTCAGTGGCTTTCTTTTCTGGTTTCTGTGGAACAATAATCTGGCTTCCGGGTTGCACCTTTGGATATTGTTTAAACAAAAAACCTTTTGTAACACTGGTTGTCCCATTGGCATACTTAACGTAAGTTTTCTTTTTAGATGCATCGCTGTTAAAACCACCGGAGAGGTTGATGTAATATTTTGCATTTTTCCCCGATTCATAAGTAATTGAAAATGGATTTTGCACACTTCCGGTAATTTTAACCGTTTGCATAAATTCGGGAATAAATATTTTATCCCCGTTATTGAGAAACAGATCGGACTCACTGCCAGGATATTTGAGAATATTTGCCAGATCAATTGCCACTTTCTCACTTCCCATTTCGTTGCTTGTTCTTTCAAGCGTTGATCCTGACGTAAAGGCCTGTGGCGTGATACCTCCTGCCATGTTAACAAGGTCGGATATCCGTTGTTGTTTGTTACTTACAGCATACGCACCGGCATAATTCACTTCACCTGAAATATAAACGGTTTTATCGTTTCTGAAGCCAGGCGCCCGTCTGACCGAAATCTGGTCGTAAGGTTTTAACAGAAAATCGGCATTGTTTTTATATAGATTCAGGTTTCGCGAAAGACTCAGAACTTGTGTATGTGCCAGTTGATCAGTTAATCCGGATGCCTCTTCATACGAAAGCCTTCTGGCCACTTCAATAAAACTGCTGTCGGCTCCTTCGGTAAATCCGCCAGCAAGATAAATTGCATCTCCTAAAGTAAGGTTGTCGGACCAGTTAAATTTTCCGGGAAAAAGAACTTCTCCGTTTACGGTAATGTAAGCCTGTTCTTTTAGCTGAAAGTGTGATTTTATGAGAACCAGATCTTCCGGAAATAACAGAATATTTGTTCTTCCGGTTACGACTTCTTCAACACTGAAAGCAATTGTTGATGTTGATAAATCAGGATTATAACGGGTGATTATTCCACGGTTGGGAAATGCGTCGGGTGTCACACTGTCTGCTTTCATTATCAGTTCATAGAGAGTCAGCCCTTCATGCCATTCATAATCTCCCGGACGATAGACCGCTCCCGAAATAGAGACCCTGTTTTCAAAAAGATCTGTAATCTGTTTGTTTCTTATTTCATCACCATTCATCAACGATGTTGTTGCAAGTTGGGAAAACGGAATATCGCTGATTTGCACTCCTTGCTGTGTTTTCCGGTAAATCTGTGTTTTTGATAAATATGCATTTTCTGTAAATCCTCCTGCAAACCGGATGAGGTCACTTAGCATTTCTCCTTCCTTTAGTTCAAAAATCCCATTTCTTTTAAACTCACCGGTTACTTCAACCCTTTTTTCAGCGGCAGGAATAAAAATGATATCATCTTCTTTTAAAAGTATGTTTTCTGAGGGATCAGCATTCACCAGAAATTTATAAATATCGATTGTTTTATAAGTTTTGTTATTGCGAATGATTTTAATGTTTCTGAACGATCCCAGATTGTTAGGTCCGCCTGAAAGATAAAGCCCATTAAAAACCGTTGCAGTAACCGGAAGCGTGTAGGTTCCGGGAGCATTTACTTCACCGACAAGATTAACCTGAATGGAACGTAACTGTCCCATATTTATCTGTGCAAATGTCTGGGGATTGCTTCCACCCATATCGGCATAAATGGATGTAAGCCTCTGAATGATTCTTGATTCAGCTTCCTGGAATGTCAATCCGGCAATATAAATTGGTCCAACATCGGGAATAATGAGTTGCCCGTTGGTATTTACTGTTAACTGGTAATTATTTTGTGAATTTCCCCAGATATTGATTAGTATCTGATCGCCAATACCGATTTCATAGTTTTTGGGAGTCTGGATATTTACACTTGGATTAAATGTAAGGTTTTTGTTATTAAACAGGTAACTCCCGAAAATTTTGCCTGCTGTATCAAAGTCAGCCTGACGCCTTGACTTTTCTACATTTTGCTGCTCTTCAACAAGTTTAGCCGCTTCCTGAACGGGATCGGTGACAACATTCTGGGATGGCTGATTTCCTTCCTGTATCCTTTTTTCAAAATCCTGGATTTGCTGTTCGGTCGCTCCCTTTTGTCTTGCCAGGTTTGCAGCATCCTGTGTCGATAACCCGGCATCCTGCATCGCTTTTTGTGCCTTCTGAATATCGGACTGTGGTAAAGATTTTACATCAACTGATTTTACATCCTGGGCAGTTGCCATATTACCTGCAATAATCCCGATGATAATAAAAATGTAAATTTTAAACTTGTGATACATATAATGATATTTTACGTTTTATTCAAATTCAGGTTTTAATTGATTTTCAGGAATTAATGAATATTTCTGTTTTCAAATTGCAGATTATGTTCCGGAAAATTTGATTTAAAGATATTTGTTTTGTTTAAAATATTTTGTGTTTTCACTCCGTTTGCCGGTAATATTCATTAAACCATTTTGCAAATTCACCGATTCCTTTTTTTAATGTCGTATTTGGTGCATATCCAAAATCATTTTTAAGCGCCGAAACATCTGCAAATGTTTTTAATACGTCGCCCGGTTGCATCGGGAAGAATTCCTTTTTTGCTTTTTTATGAAATGCATTCTCCAAAGTTTCAATAAAATCCATCAGTTTAACAGGATTCCCGTTCCCAATATTATAAATGGAGTAAGGTACCTCTGCCGACTTATTGTTCAGTGGTTGTCCGGTAATTTCAGTCGAGTCAATAACATGAATAATTCCATTCACTATATCATCGATGTATGTGAAATCACGTTCAAGATTTCCATTGTTGAAAACCTTGATAGGGATGTCATTCTTAATTGCTTTTGCAAAAAGTATTGGCGCCATATCAGGTCGTCCCCAGGCTCCGTAAACTGTGAAAAATCGCAATCCGGTTGTTCGAATTTTGAATAAATGGCTGTACGTGTGAGCCATTAATTCGTTACTCTTTTTAGTTGCTGCATACAGGCTGATTGGATTGTCAACCGGATCGGAAACGGATAATGGCATCTTATCGCTGTTACCGTAAACGCTTGATGAACTTGCATAAACCAGATGTTTAATATTATTATTGCGGCAGGCTTCAAGTATATTCATGAATCCGACAATATTACTGTTGATGTATGCGTGTGGATTTTCCAGACTATATCGTACTCCTGCCTGGGCAGCCAGATTGACAACTGCATCGAATTTTTCTGATTCAAAAAGGTTATAAATTTCTTTTTGATCTTCCAGATTCATGCGAATAAAAGTATATTCCGGATAAAGTGAGCTCCTGACAGGCAAATTCCATTTTTCTGCATCTCCTGAAATCCCACATTCATTTAATCTTGAATATTTAAGTCTAACTTCGTAGTAATCATTGATGTTATCGATACCAATTATATTTTCACCCCTTTCCGACAGTTTTTTTGCGAGGTGGTATCCAATAAAACCGGCTGCTCCCGTAATTAATATTTTCATTTTGATTAAGTTTTGAATTAACCGTTTTTGCCCCAAATCAGCAGTGCCGGTACATCTTTAAACTGTTCCTGAAACTGGTTATCGTTTAACAGTAAATATTTTACTTTTCTCTTCAGAATATTTTCAGCCTTGAAAATCAACTGTTCAACATATTCTTTTTCAAGATATTGTCCTATAAATACAATATCAAGATACTTTGAATCCACTCCTTTGGCAAGGTCGCCGCTCAGGTACACAGTATCGAGGTTGCCTATTTTGCTGATAATCTGATCAATAATCAGATCAATCTGAACAAAATTCTTCACCAGACTATTTATATCTTTATATAACGGGTGGTTAATATTGGCTTTAAAATATTTTCTGTTTCCCCTGAATTCAGAATGAAGCAAGTCTGCTCCTTCAAACCGGTTAAGTTCAATCCTGATTGCATTGGTCGATTCACCGAATTCCTGTTCAAGATTTCTTAAGTAGCTGTTTGTGTTGCTGTTAAGAAAAAACTTAAGCAACAGTTTGATCCTTGTTTTTGATGTTATTATAGTATCGAGCATGTTGAATTAAATAAACCGGAACTGTCTGAGAAAATCCGGTAAACTACTGTAAATTTTTATTTTTTAAACGTTTTGCCATGGATTTTTACAGCTTCGCCCTCTCAGTTACATTTTTAATGGTTGAGCAGGCATTTTTCATTTTGAGTAACAAATGTACTCATTATTTACTTTTTATTTATTTTGAAATTCGGATTGAGAGTAAACAAGGAAATGTTATTGATCGTTTTTAAATGTAAATGATTGTTTAGTTTCACATTATGAGATAGTTATAAGTTATTTAAAAGATATTAACAATTAGTTTGTAAAATTTTTTGATTTAACAAAAAGTCAATTTATCACTGTTTCTTTTTTTTCTGTTTGAATTAAAATGACCATTAATCAAACTATCTGGCAAATGGCAATGAACTTTCATTCGAAGAACTGCCTGTTCTTTTTGTGCTCTGATTATTATTCATTTTAAAAGCATTGTAAAAAACGCCGATTCTGAATGCCGTGTACAATCCAATCACTTCTTGTCTGCTCCCATCTGGTTTGTAATTGTGCATAACATCCAGAAAATCGTAATTAACGAAATTAAAATCTATCGAAGTGATAATAGATAATTGTTGATTAAGAGGTGTTTTAAACCCTGTTCCGAAAAAAAACTGAGGCGTTGACAGTTTTGTGTAGCCTTCCGTTCCTTTTCCAAAAATTAAATCATTTTCGGAAGCATCGATATATTTAAATTTTGAATAGTACTTTATAAAACCTCCTCCTGCTTTAATAAAAGGGATCACTTTTGAACCTGAATCAACAGGTTTAAAGAAATAACGGAAAAATAAATTAAATCCCCAAAGTTTATTCTTATATTCCACAGGATCAATTATTTCAGCAGGAATGGAAGGTTGAATCCCTTCTGCAGAAAATGCCGGATTATAAGTGTTTCCATTTAAATTTGAAAGTTCAAGATTTCCGCCTGCTTCCCATCTTGAGGAAAGATATTTTGAAATTTCAAATGCACCTGAAAATCCCGTCTTGTTATCAAACTCGTTGATTAAACCCGAAAAATCCCCCGGAATTTCTCCCAATAGTCTGGAAAAACCAATTTCAGCTCCAAAATTCAATCCGCTTTCAGAAAAGTTTTGTGCATTGCAAATTGAGTATGAAAAGAGAATTAAAAGGGTTATTATATAAGGGTTTGATAATTTTTTTTTCAATTGATAAAGCTCTGTTATTTTGTCTTTCAAAAGAAATGAATTTTCGATTTTTAAATAACAGAGTTGTCAGCTTTTTATTGCAAAATGTCAACAATTTGTTGTGAATAAATCAGGTGGAGCTGGCGGGA
>JBBIPU010000185.1:0-6844 GCA_037442685.1 Draconibacterium sp.
CCGGTCATTCTTTTTCATGCCAAACCGGAACCACTTCGTTGAAACGCCAGGTGGGACTAGGGCGCCCGGGACTCAAATTTTTCCACGATGAGGCTGCAATGGTTACACGGGTTCCGGCAACTTCAGCAATTTCATTCCTGATGATCTTATCTAATTGTTCCGGCGTCATTTCTACACGGGCATTTATAATCATCAGAACTTCTTCGGCATCTCCACATTTTCCCCTGAAAGAGAGTGTTTCAGTTCCTCCGGTCAGGTTGGCGGTAAAATAGTGATTTCCGTTTTCGATAATGATTTTTACATGACCTACCGATGCAGTGATCTCATCAAATTTTGCAGCAAGATTTTTCATCAGGATTTTGCCAAATTCTTCCCACTCAACATCTTTTCCGTGCAGCGAAAGTGAGGCATTCAGCCAGCCCATTGCGGCTTCGCCTTCGGCGTAAACATCATAATCAACTTCAGTGATTCGTTTGCCTGCATCGGTTCGGGTGGTCACCTCTTTCAGCCATTCATCAATACCTTCACCGGTTACCGAACTAACTGCCATCACCTCCGAGAGCGGAAATCTTGCTTTTGTTTTTACAATCAAATCAGAGGTTTGTTGAGGCGTCAGAATGTCGGTTTTTGTAATCAGAATGATGTCGCTTTCTTCAAGCTGTTTCAGATAAATATAGGCAGCGCCCGGATGCATAATGTGCCGTTTGTTGTCAAGGACTTCGTTTAATTTCAGTGGATCGGCGAGTACTGTAAACGGACTGATAACAAGTTGCTCGTGCATCATTTTTTTCATGGGTTGCAGAATGGTGGCCGATAAATCGGTACAACTGCCCACCGGTTCGGCAATGATAATATCGGTGTCGTTGCCCGAGTTGACCTGTGCCAGTGCGTCTTTCAGCCCGTTGAAATTGCAGCAGAAACAACTTCCGCTTACTTCGGCCACGTTCAGGTTCTGGTGTTTTAAAATGGCTGTATCCACCAGATCTGGAGCCTGATCGTTGGTAACAAGCCCGGTTTTTAAGCCCGATTTTGTCAGTCGCGAAGCTGTTTCCCAAATCAGGGTTGTTTTTCCGGCGCCCAGAAATCCTCCAATTAAAATTAAACGTGTTGGTTTCATGTTGTTTTTATAAAAAATGACCGGCAATATAACAAATCGGTTTTAAACCTTTGACAATTCAAATCCCTTCGCGGTTATTTGTGAGCTTTAATCACTGCATGAACCCCCTGTTATTTGAATTGTTTAAAATTTCAAAAGAAATTATCTGTTTATGGCCGGAATAATCATCATTTGCATTGTCGCGTTTCTCACATCCATCCTCACCTTTTTTTCGGGGTTTGGGTTGGGAACGATTTTGATGCCGGTTTTTGCCTTGTTCTTTCCGGTGGAAGTGGCCATTGCTTTAACCAGTGTGGTGCATTTCTCCAACAACCTTTTTTAAAATGGCGCTGGTGGGTAAACATACCGACAAACAGGTTTTACTTCGTTGTTGGTGGAAGTGCCGGCGATGGTTCTGTTTGTAAACGTGGCGCTGAAACTGAAAGGCAGGTTTAAATAAGTAACTTTTCGGTTTACTTAGATGGTGAATTCAGTTTACCAGTTGAGTGAAAACTCAAAAAGCTTTACTTTTACTTCATGAACGACAAACAAATTCAAACCAAAAACAAGCTCGGCGAAGGACTCACTTTCAAGGTTTCGCGGTTTAAGGAGGTGATTAAAAAGACCCGTCCGCACAAACACGATAAGTATTTCGAGCTTATTTTCCTGAAGGAAGGTGAAGGTTTCCATTCTGTCGAAGACGAAAAGTTTGTTGTTTCAACGCCCGAGTTTTATTTTCTGAAACCCGGACAGTTGCATTTCTGGCAGTTTACAGCAATTCCGAAAGGTTTTGTCGTTCTGTTTAAGGAAGAGGAATTTGATGCCATTGCCGAACGCGAACTGCTTGAAATGAACCGCACACTACTTGCAAACAAGCGGATTGAACTCAAACCTGAAAATTTCCCGGCAGGAATTCTGGAGGAGCTTTTTAGCGAATTCAAAACCGAAAGCCGTTTTTCGAAACCTATTTTGCATGGTTTGCTGAAAGTTTTGCTGGGAAAAATGCTGCAATTAGCCGAATCGGAAATGCAAAAACCTGCTGCCCCGGCTACTTTGTTCGGCCGTTTTCAGCAGCTGCTCGAAAAAGAATACCCGAAACTGCACAAAGAGGGGACCCAAACTTTTGCTGTTTACAATCAATAAAAAACCTGCCTATTCAACTCGACCTTTTCTATGTTTACAAATACGATAAAACCGGCATTTACACCAATGAGTCGGCAACCAAAGGAAATTTGTACACCAGCAATCTTGGAGGAATCATTCAGAAGAAAACAGGAAATTTATCAGTTCTGTTTTTGGGAAATTTCGAGTTTGGAAGTTATGCCGGCGACCCTGTTTCGGCACAGGGAACCGTCACGCAATTAGGTTATGCTGTAAAGCCTTTACTGAATTCGCAATTCCTTTTTTCTCACATTTACGGTTCGGGCGATAAAAACCCAACCGATGGCAAACACTACCCTTTTGGCGGTATTTTCAGCGGCGCCGACACCGATTTGTACAGTTGGATAAACTTTTCGTTTTGGAAAAACACACAGCAACTGCGTTTCGACTGGCTGATGAATTTTTCAAAAAATATCTCTTTCAAAACTGAATATCACGCTTTTTTCCTCGATAAAATAGAAGATGCCTGGCATTTTCCCGGCAAGGCAATGCGGCAGGATAAAACGGGTGAATCGGGCAATTTTGTGGGCCACGAAGCTGATTTTATTTTCAGGGCAAAGATTACTTCGTGGGCGCAATTCCTTGGCGGGTATTGTTTTTTTGTACCCGGTGAATTTGCCAAAAACACAGGCACCAGCCCGGTTGCAAAATGGGCATTTGGCGAGTTGACGTTTAGTTTTTGAATTATCATCCACCTCAGCAATGGAAGCCGAAATCGACCAAATGGTTTACCAATAGTATGGTTTGACCGACGATTAAATAAAGATTGTGGAAAAAGGCTGAACCACTCAACTGGTAACTCCGGTTTACCTGCTGAGTAAAATCACCACCGATCCGGAAATCGCTGCCCTGTTTGAAAACCTGCTGCTGACGCAAACTGACGGCAGCGCAGTTAAATTTTTGCGGATAACCCTGAATTACCTACCTGCTAATCTGGAAAATGACAACTAACTGGTTTATATTTATTTAGAACAAATTCAAATATCAATCTTTTGTTTTTTTTATTCAGAATAATGCATACTTTTGAATCCAATTAATTCACTCGGATAACATGGATTATGAAGATTAATACAAATATCCGTTACGGACTTCGGGCAATGATTGAAATAGCCAGAAATTCTTATCCTGTGCTGCAAAAAGAAATTGCTGAACGACAAGATATTCCGTTGAATTATCTCGATTCCATTATTGCAGGATTAAAAAATGCCGGTTTAATCGTCAATCAATCGGGCAAACGGAGCGGATATATTTTGGCGAAAAAACCGGCAAATATTACAGTGTATAATATTTATCGTGCTTTTAGCCCGGAATTAAGCCTTGTGAATTGTACCTGCGAAACCAACGAATGTAAACGCACAAACATTTGTCCGGCGAAAGATTTCTGGTTCGAATTAAATACAAAACTGATTGAATGTCTTGAAAACAAGACTTTGGAAGAATTGGCAAAAAGTTAAAACAAAATTATACAGTTTAACAATTATCAAACATTAATTATTTAAAAGTTAGAAGATTATGAAAAGAATGAATTGGATTTTTGCGGCTATGATTATATTAGCTGCCGTATTTATAGGATGTAACGATGAAGCTGATCCTGATCCCGATCAGGTTGCTTACGAAAATGCTGACCATGCAAAAGGAGGCATCATGTACGACAAATTTTGGGCTACCGAAGCCGGTTATGACCAAAACAGCCCTAACCTGGCAACTTTAAATGCAAAAAGTGATTTTTTCAGGTGCAAGCAATGCCACGGATGGGATGGTTTGGGATCGGCAGGTTCGTATATTAACCGTGCCCCAAAAACAAGCCGTCCGAGTGTTTCTGCAATTCCTTTATACCAGTTTGCAGTATCTAAAACGTCGAAAGAAATTTTTGATGCATTAAAAGCAACAGCAGGTAGGCGTAGTATTACAACCGATTTATCGACTTATAATCCGGCAACCCCATCAACAATGGTTGAAGGTGATAAAATGCCAAATCTGAATGAATTGCTCACCGATGCCCAAATATGGGATATTGTTAAATTTATGAAAGAAGGGATGTTCGATGTTTCGCAATTATATGATGGAACTTATACAGGTACTTATCCTACCGGTACTGCCACTTTTGCAAATGTAGGAAAAGGCGGAAATGAAGCTGCCGGAAATACATTTTATACTGCAAATTGCACCGGTTGTCACGGCGCTGATGGTAAATCAATTGCTTTGGAAGGAATGTCGCTTGGCAAGTTCACTCGGTCGAAACCTAACGAAGTACAGCACAAAGTTCATTACGGACAACTTGGCTCAAGTCCAAGCATGGTTGGCGAATTTGACATGACCCTCGCTCAAATGAAGGATTTGTACAAAGCAATTGCCAACACAACAAAATATCCGGATTGATTGTTAGTCGTTATTAATTAATGAAAGGCCGTTCTCAAGTGATTTGAAGCGGCTTTTTTTATGTACCAAATATTCTTAAACACTTATGGGTTGAGGAAGCCGAAATCGACGAAATAGTTTATCAATCGTGCTAATTAACAGAGGAATAAATTGAAATTGTGTAAAAAACTAAACCAGACCGGATATCCTGATGCCAGCGGCATCGCATGTTTATAGAAAAAGGGCATGACGAACATTCGACCCTGGCCAGGGTCGTACCTTTCCCAAACAATAATATTTCTATAAACATATCAACCCTCCGGGTAGGAGGACACAGAGCAATTATTGGGAAACTAAACAAACCGACTTCGAAAACGCAATTTTGACAGGAATTCCCCCTTTTATTTTTCTATTTTTACTGCATGAACGACAAACATATTCAAACCAAAAACAAACTCGAAGAAGGTTTAACTTTCAAGGTTTCGCGGTTTAAGGAGGTGATTAAAAAGACCCGTCCGCACAAACACGATAAGTATTTCGAGCTTATTTTCCTGAAGGAAGGTGAAGGTTTCCATTCTGTCGAAGACGAAAAGTTTGTTGTTTCAACACCCGAGTTTTATTTTCTGAAACCCGGACAGTTGCATTTCTGGCAGTTTACCGCCATTCCAAAAGGCTTTGTCGTTCTGTTTAAGGAAGAAGAATTCGACGCCATTGCCGAACGCGACCTGCTTGAAATGAACCGCGCATTGCTTGCAAACACCCGGATTGGGCTCAAACCTGAAAATTTCCCGGCTGGAATTCTGGAGGAACTTTTTACCGAATTCAAAACCGAAAGCCGTTTTTCGAAACCCATTTTGCATGGATTGCTAAAAGCTTTGCTGGGGAAAATGTTGCTGTTGGCCGAATCGGAATTGCAAAAACCAGCTGCCCCGGCTACTTTGTTCGACCGTTTTCAGCAATTACTCGAAAAAGAAAGCCCAAAACTGCACAAAGTCAATCAATTTGCCGCACAGCTGAACACGACACCCCAAAACCTGAATGCCGTTTGCATGAAACAATCGGGCCGAAATGCCAGCGAAATCATTGCATCGCGCCTTTTGCTCGAAGCAAAACGCTACATCCTGCATACCGACAATACCATCAACGAAATTGCTGAACTGCTCAATTTCTCTGACACTTCCAACTTTGTGAAATTCTTCAGAAAGGCAGAAAGTACCACGCCTTTGCAATTCAGGGAGAAGTATTTTCAATAATGCGTTTATAATTAAATACTTCAGATTAGTTTAAAAACATGTATCAGAATTTTTGCACCGTACCTGCATGTATGCAAAGGAAAGGCTTTAACTCAAAGGCTGGCAGAATTGAAAAAGGGTAAGCTTTAGTTTTCAAGGTAAGCATACAAAAACAGCTATCAAACTATGGGGTTATTTAAAATTCTTCGGGAAAAACTTATAAATATCTTTTCGTTTCAGACAACAAACAAATTCAATAGTATCGTCAGATAAATATAACCCAATGCGGTATTCTTTATCAGGGAGTGGTTTTATACGGTAGTAACCTTTAAATCCGCTTAACGATTTAAGATTTGGAATGTCCGACAATTTTATTGCAGTTTCAACATTTTCAATGCTTTTCAGAATAGCATTCTTAGTATCCGTGTTTTTTATTTTCTTAATATCACGGATAAAAGACCCTCTTGCAATGGTTTTCACTGAAGAAGTTTTTTTGCTTCACTGATATCAACCTGCTCGGTCTTTCTTCCAAAATCAATGGCATTTACCAAACCAAGGGTTTCCATTTCATCATCTGAAATAAAAACACTTTCAATTTTCATTTTCATCAATATTTTCGAAACCAAATCCAACTCCGACTTATCCTGAAATTTTATTACAATTGCAGCCATACTAAATTCATATTTTCTTCAAAACTATAAAACTAAATTCTATCTGCCAATATTAATGTTTCAATATACCAAGATTTTGCCTGATCAAATTCAATAGTAAGCACAATATTTTCAATAATACCATTTTATCTTTTATTTCTACCACGGCCAATTGATTGATAAAGAATAATTTTCAGATTTGAAAATTATCTGTTGATGGCCGGAATTATCATCATTTGCCTTGCCGCTTTTTTCACCTCCATCCTAACCTTTTTTTCAGGATTTGGGCTGGGAACGATTTTAATACCCGTTTTTGCATTATTTTTTCCTGTTGAAGTGGCCATTGC
>JBBIPU010000186.1:0-6755 GCA_037442685.1 Draconibacterium sp.
ATTCCAACGCAAACAAAAAAAAACCTCATAAAAGGTGAAGCTTATTAACTGAGCGGGAAACGAGACTCCCCGTCTGACCGCGTCAGTCGGGCAGGGAACTCGTGACCCGATAGTTAAATTATTTCTGTTTCTTTCCAATAAAAAAGCCCTCCGGAATTCCGAAAGGCTATAAATTTTGAGCGGGAAACGAGACTCGAACTCGCGACCCCGACCTTGGCAAGGTCGTGCTCTACCAACTGAGCTATTCCCGCAACTGGTACCCGGGGCGGGACTTGAACCCGCACGAACATAATGTTCATTGGATTTTAAGTCCAACGTGTCTACCATTCCACCACCTGGGCATCCTTATATTTTCAATGAGCGGGAAACGAAACTCGAATGCTGACGCTTTGGTCAGCATCCTGACTTTCTGACGCTAACCATCAGGAACGTCAGGGCTCGCGCCCCTTTCAATAAACTGAGCGGGAAACGAGACTCGAACTCGCGACCCCGACCTTGGCAAGGTCGTGCTCTACCAACTGAGCTATTCCCGCATATTTTAAAGAACCTGTTTTTTAAAGTGGTGCAAATATATTGCTATTTTTTTATCCCGCAAAATTATAAAAATAAAAATAAAACTCATTTCAGCCCAATCAGTTTCCTGATTTCATTGAGCTTGTTAAGTGCTTCAATAGGGGTCAGGTTGTTAATGTCCAATCCCGCGATTTCATCCCTGATTTGTTTCAGCACCGGATCATCAAGCTGAAAAAAGCTGAGCTGCATCCCTTCCCGTTTTTCCCTGATTTCGTTGATTGGTTTTGTCAGTGTTCCTTTTTCTCTTCCGCCCTCGAGTTTTGCCAGAATCTGTTCGGCCCGTTTAATTACCGATTTAGGCATTCCGGCCATTCCTGCCACATGAATTCCGAAACTGTGATTGCTTCCGCCGCGAACCAGTTTTCTTAAAAAGATCACTTTGTTGCCGACTTCTTTTATCGAAACATTGTAATTCTTCACTCGTGCGAATGCTCCTTCCATTTCGTTCAACTCGTGGTAATGCGTTGCAAACAGCGTCTTCGCTTTTGCACGCGGGTGTTCGTGTAAATGTTCAACCACCGACCAGGCAATTGAAATTCCGTCGTAAGTGGATGTTCCCCGGCCTAATTCATCAAACAGAATCAGGCTGCGGTCCGAAACGTTGTTCAGAATACTTGCAGCTTCGTTCATTTCTACCATAAAAGTTGACTCACCCAACGAAATGTTATCGGAAGCGCCAACCCGGGTGAATATTTTATCAACGTAACCAATTTCAGCTTTTTCGGCAGGTACAAACGAACCCATTTGAGCCAGCAGAACAATCAGCGCAGTTTGCCTGAGCAGCGCCGATTTCCCGGCCATATTCGGACCGGTTATTATGATGATCTGCTGTTCCTCCTGATCGAGAAGAACGTCGTTCGAAATGTACGATTCGCCGATCGGAAGCTGGTGTTCTATTACCGGATGCCGCCCGTTTTTAATGTTGATTGTGGTCGAATCGTTTATTTCAGGGCGAAAATATCCGTAAGTGCCGGCACACACAGCAAAAGAAAGCAGACAGTCGATTTGCGCAAGAATGTTTGAGTTGAGTTGGATAGCCCCTACATATTCGGTAAGCGAGAGTACCAGATCGTTGAAAATTTTTGTTTCAAGTTCGATGATTCTTTCTTCGGCCCCTAAAATCCTGGTTTCGTATTCTTTCAGTTCTTCGGTAATATATCTTTCGGCACTGACAAGCGTCTGTTTTCTGATCCAGTCAGCCGGAACTTTGTCTTTGTGTGTGTTCCGCACCTCGATGTAATACCCGAAAACATTGTTAAAACTGATCTTTAACGAAGGAATTCCGCAACGTTCACTTTCGCGTTTCTGGATTTTAGCCAGGAAATCTTTCCCTGAATATGCAATTTCGCGCAATTCATCCAGTTCCTGCGAAATTCCGCCGGCAATCACTCTGCCTTTATTTACAGCAGTCGGTGGGTCGGCAACAATTTCCCTGTGTATTTTTTCGCGGATCAGATCGCATGGATTCAGTTGTTCCGAAAAGCGGTTCAGGGCAACATTATCAACAGCGGCACAGGCCTGCTTAATCGGGATAATTGCGTTCAGCGCATTTTTCACCTGCACCATTTCACGGGGATTTATCCTGCCAACCGCGACCTTCGAAATCAGTCGTTCCAGGTCGCCGATCTGTCGTAAATATTCGTCGATAATTTCCTTCAGATCCGGATTTTTAAGGAACAATTCAACCACATCAAGTCGTTTATTGATTGGTTCAATATCTTTCAAAGGCAGCGCCATCCAGCGTTTCAGCAAACGTGATCCCATCGGCGAAATGGTTTTGTCGATCACATCGATCAGCGATTTGCCATTTTCCTGGATAGGAGAAAAAAGTTCGAGATTACGGATTGTAAATCTGTCTAACCATACAAAATGATCTTCCTCAATCCGGCTTAAACTGTTGATGTGGCTCAACCGGTTGTGCTGGGTAATATCAAGATAATGAAGAATGGCGCCGGCAGAAATGATTGCAAGATGCATGTCATGAATACCAAATCCTTTCAGCGATGTGGTTTCGAAATGTCGTTTCAGCCTGTCGTTTGCGGCATCTTCAGTGTAAACCCAGTCTTCAAGATTGAATGTGTAATATTTCGAACCAAAAATTTCGGTGAACTCTTTTCCCCTTCCCCGCTGGAAAAGTACTTCCTTGGGTTGAAAGGAGTTAAGAAGTTTGTCGATGTATTCGAATTTGCCCTGCGCGGTAAGGAATTCACCGGTTGAAATATCGAGAAACGCAACTCCTGCCATATTTTTATCGAAATGAACCGATGCAAGGAAGTTGTTTTCGCGGTTATCAAGAATATTGTCGTTGATTGAAACTCCGGGTGTGACCAGTTCGGTGATGCCCCGTTTAACAATGGTTTTGGTCAGCTTCGGGTCTTCCAGTTGTTCACAAATGGCAACCCGTTGACCGGCACGAACCAGTTTTGGCAGATAAGTATCGAGTGCGTGATGAGGAAATCCGGCCAGTTCGACATAACTTGCGGCTCCGTTGGCACGTCGGGTTAGCGTGATGCCTAAAATTCCTGATGCTTTAATTGCATCTTCGCCGAAAGTTTCGTAAAAATCGCCAACCCTGAAAAGCAGAACTGCATCGGGATGTTTCTCCTTGATGCGGTAATACTGCTTCATCAACGGAGTTTCGACATATTTTTTTGTATCGGTCATTCGTCAGCAAAGATAATTTTTTGAGTGTTGAAGGAAAAAATTTCGACCTGAAATGAAAAAAAGTTTCTGGTTTCAGGTTACAGAATAATTTCAGGTTGTTGTAAATCTTGAATCATCAAATTGTAAACAGAATCAGGTAGTCTGAAATCTGATAATCTGAATTCAGAAATTTTCATTGATGAAAAAATTGCGGGCATTTAACGACATTTTAATCTTTTATTTGAATATTTGCACTGAATTTTAAGAAGGGATGAAATGAGTTGTAATGGATGTTCATTTAATAATTCGGCAGGAAGTACATTTATCGACAGTTACAATTGGCTGAACGAATTGCCTGATTCTGCCGATCAGTCGGATATCGTGGAAGTTAAGTTTAAATCGACAAGAAGGGAATATTTTACAAACAACGAAAAAATAATTTTAAAAAGAGGCGATAAAATTGTTGTGGCCACATCGCCTGGACATGATGTTGGCGAGGTCACACTTACCGGTTACCTGGCGGAAAAACAGTTTTTAAGAAAAATAAAAAATCCTTCGGGATACAAACTCAACTCTGTTTACCGGAAAGCCACTGCAAATGATCTTAAAATTCTGCAGGACGCGCGCGAACGTGAGAAATCCACAATGATCAGGGCAAGACAGATTGTCACTGAACTCGGACTGGAAATGAAAATAGGTGAGGTCGAATTCAGGGGCGACAATAAAAAGGCTATTTTCTATTACCTGGCTGAAGGCAGGGTCGATTTCAGGGAACTGATCAAACATTATGCACGCGAGTTTGGAATTATTGTTGAAATGAAGCAAATCGGGGCCCGCCAGGAAGCAGGAATTGTTGGAGGAATTGGCTCGTGCGGAAGGGAACTGTGCTGCTCAAGCTGGAGGACTAATTTTCAAAGTATCTCTTCGAATGCCGCATTAAAACAGGGGCTTTCGCCTTCGGCACTGAAAATGACCGGCGCATGTGGCAAACTAAAATGCTGCCTGATGTACGAACTTGATGTTTATATTGAGGCACAAACCGAATTTCCACAGGAATTGCTTCGTCTTGAACTTGCAAAAGGAATCGCTGTTCCGTTTAAAACCGACTACCTTAAAAAGGAAATCTGGTACAACATGGAAGGAAGCTCTGGCAACATTTTTAATCTGACAATCAACCAGGTAAAAGACATTATTCAGAAGAACAAAAGAGGAATAAAACCTGATCTGAAACCGTTGACTGAACCTGTGAAAGAAGAACACGGAATGGAAGTGAAACTGGATGAACGCATCGACAGGTTTGATCAACATAAAAAGAGTTTTAAGAAAAAGAGGAAAAACAAACTCAAACTTCATTCATCAAATCAGCAAAATTTCCAGATCGAAAATAACTGATTGTACGCGGTTATTTTTTACGGATCAAAGTCATTCCGTCTCTCAATGGCAGAATGACTTTTTCTACCCGTAAATCATTCTTTATTATCGAATTAAACTGAATGATCCCTATTGTCTGAAAATCATCTTCAGACGGAGTTTCAATTACTTTTCCGCTCCACAAAGTGTTGTCGGCGATGATGTAACCGCCTTTTCTGACCTTTTTGAAAATTGCCTCATAATAATCAGGGTATTCAGGTTTGTGGGCATCGATAAACACGAGGTCGAAAGTTTCGTTTAAAGACGGGATAATTTCAAGCGCGGGACCGATCAGCTGAGTAACTTTTTTGTCAATTCCGGCTTTTACAAAATATTTCTTTGCGAAGTTTTCAAGTTCATCATCAATTTCGATCGTGATCAGTTTTCCTCCTTCCTGAAGTCCTTTCGCAAGGCAAATTGCCGAATAACCTGTAAATGTTCCGATTTCAAGGATTCTTACGGGCTGAATCATCCTGGAAATCATGGTCAGAACTGTTCCCTGCAAATGCCCCGAAATCATCCGGGCGCCCAACACTTTTAAATGAGTTTCGCGGTCAAGTTCCTTTAAAATTTCATCTTCCGGTTCAATATGATCCAAAATGTAATTGTCGATTTCTTTCTGGCGATTCATATTATTGGTAAATAAGTGTACTCAGCTGGTTCTCATCCAGAACAACATTGGCAACTTCAAGTAATTCCGACGCAGTAATTGCCTCAATTTTCCTGAACACTTCCTGAAGCGAATCAACACGGTTGTAAATCAGGCAGCTTTTCCCGATGGCAAGCATCAGATCGTCGTGATTTTCAGTTGAAACCGCAATTTGTCCTGCCAGCTGTTTTTTTGCCTTACTTAGCTGAACTTCACCTAATTTATTTTCGCGGAGCAATTTAAACTCCTTATTTACAAGCGAAAGCGCTTTGGAGAAATTTTCCCTGTCGGTTCCGAAGTAAACGTTAAACAAACCAGTGTCGGTGTAGGCCGTGTAATTCGATTCAATGTTGTAAGCCATCCCCTTTCTTTCGCGAAGGGAAAGATTAAGACGCGAATTCATTGCCGGACCGCCAATAATATTATTGAGCAAAACCATTACAACGCGCAATGGGTGCTTTACGTCGAAGGCAATGTTCCCGGTGATGCAATGAGTCTGAAAAGTGTCTTTTTCTATCGAACGGGTTGAAGGAGTGTAATTTTCGAATGGTTTTCTGCCATTTGTTCTGAATTTCGCTTCAGCGTTTCCAAAATACTTTTCGGTGCATTTCACCAACCTGTCGAACTTTATTTTGCCCACCGAACTAACCACCATCTGATCGGTGTGGTAGTTGTTTTCAATAAATCTGAGGATGGAATTCCGGTTGAATTTATTAATATTTTCGCTGGTTCCCAGTATATTGCGCGCAATTGGGTGTCCGTCAAAAATCAGTTCTTCAAATTCGTCGAAAATCAGATCCGACGGGGAATCCTTGTATGAATTGATTTCTTCGGCGATTACCTCTTTTTCGCGGTTGATCTCCTTTTGAGGGTAAACGCTGTTAAATAAAATATCGCTCAAAAGTTCGGCAGCACGGTCGTAATCATGTTTGAGAAAGGTGGAATAAAGCGTGGTTTCTTCCTTGGTTGTGTATGCGTTCAGTTCGCCCCCGACATCTTCAATCCGACTCAGAACATGGTAAGTTCTTCTTTTTTTTGTGCCTTTAAAGACCGAATGTTCAATAAAATGGGCAAGACCGTGTTCATCTTCAGCTTCATCGCGCGAACCCGTGTTTATCAGCACACCTAGGTGCGCAACTGGAGAATCGGTTTGCTGATGAATCAGCCTGATACCGTTGTCGAGTGTATGTGTCAGAAAATCAGAACCTACCATTAATCAAAATATGAGCGTGCAAAAGTATAAAAGAAATGCAATTTGCAAGCATTTTTGTGGCATTTGATTTTTTTCGGAGCAAAACCTGCGGCAATTAAATATTTTTTTGTGGATTTGAAAAAATGTTTACTTTTGTCACACCAAAATAAAGGGGTGCCATAGCTCAGTAGGTAGAGCAACGGACTGAAAATCCGTGTGTCCTTGGTTCGATCCCGAGTGGCACCACCGGTAGAGGGGAAGATGAAAGTTTTCCCCTTTTTTAAAAAT
>JBBIPU010000187.1:0-6653 GCA_037442685.1 Draconibacterium sp.
TTGACCTGGTGCGGATTTCGAAATACAGGATCATCCCGATGGATCCGGAAAAAGAAATTGACTGCAGGCAGGACCAGATTTATTTCGAACTCTCAAACGATTCAACAGTAACCAACTGGAACCTTCTGGACGGAACCCTGAAATACATTGAAAATGAATACGATTGTTCTGATTTCAGGTTGGTAAACCTGATCCGGATTTTATATGAATATGATGAAAAAATTCCGGCCAGTTATCGTTCCGGAATCGAAAAAGTCCTGTTCAATTTCCGTTACTGGTGGGACGAACCCGGAGAAAATTCGATGTGTTACTGGAGTGAAAACCACCAGATTCTTTTTGCTTCGGCAGAATATTTAATCGGTCAGAAATATCCTGAAAAAGTTTTTCCGAACAGCGGATTGACCGGCAGACAACACATGTTAAAAGCTGAAAGAAGGATACTCGACTGGCTTGAAATGCGCTGGAAATACGGTTTTACCGAATATTACTCCGGGGTTTATTACAAGGAGGACGTTGCCGCAATGATCAACCTGATTGATTTTGCCGACAGTGAGGAAATTGTTAAAAAAACAGAGATTGTTTTCGACCTGCTTTGTTTTGATGTTGCATTGCAAAACAACAAAAATTATTTTCTGTCAGTCAGCGGACGGGCTTACGAAGGCAATCGTAAAGGCGGTCCGGGTTCCACGCTTGGAGGTCTCACCCGGTATTTCTGGGGCGACGGGAAACAGATCGGTCCCGGTTTGATGTACGGAATGATGACAACCCAACAGTACAAACTTCCACAGGTGTTCAAAGAAATTGCCCTCGATTCGTCGAATGTGATCATCAGGCAAAACAACGGTCTTGATATTCATGAGTTAAAAACTGAAGGTTATTTTGGCACCGACAACCGCAGCATGATGATGCAGTGGGGAATGGAAGCTTTTACCAACCCTGAAATCATCAGGAATTCGCTCAAACATATCAGAAATTGCAACATGTTTTCCAATGAATTTATCGGCGATTTTAAAATGCTCGATTTCACCCTGCTGAAATGGCTGCATCTTGAACCTGTTCTCGTTAAATTGGTGAACCCGCAAAGCAACGGAGTGGCCATTCAGAAGGGAAACACCTACACTTACAAATCAAAAGATTTTTCAATTTATTCAGTGCAAAATCACCACCCGGGCGATTATGCCGACCAGCAACATGTTTCGGGGATGAATGTTGGTACGTCATTCAGTATTTTTCATACCCATCCGGCAGTTAAGGCAGACAAAAAACAGCAGTCGCCCAACTACTGGGTCGGATACGGACATTTTCCACACGTGGCGCAGGACAAGAATGTCAGCCTGGCAATTTACAACCTGCCTGAAAAGAAAGGTTTGATGGAAGCCGCACTTCTGGATTACACACACGCTTATTTCCCTTCAGAACTGTTCGATACAGTTGTTGTTGAAAATAATTACGCGCTTGGTAAAAAGGGGAATACTTACGCGGCATTCATTACCCGAAATCCCCTGAAATTCAGTGAAAATACAACCGACGACCTGATCCAGCCGGGGAAAAAGACCTTTTGGATCACCGAAGCCGGTTCGCAGGAAGAAGATGGTTCGTTTGAAAAATTCTGCAGGAGAATTCAAACCAATCCACTGGATTTTGATTCAATCCAAATCATTCTGAATTACCAATCGCGTGGTAAAAAATATTCCCTGAAATTCAAAGGCGATTTCAATGTTGATAACCAAACTGTTAACACTGATTATTCAAGATTTGATTCGCCATATTGTAAAGCAGAAAAGAAGGATTCGACAATAACTGTTCAGTTTAACGGGAAGTCGCTCTATCTTGATTTTTACAACATGAAACGTAAATTTGATGAAAACTAAAAATGTGGAGATGAAGAATATTTACGTGGTTTTTTTAAGTCTGATTTCCGTTTTGATTTCAGGCACCTCAGTTCAGGCTGAAAAACCTGATCAGCTGAAATTGAAATATTCGCCTGAAGAGATTGGAAAAAGGATTTGCAATAACGTTGTAAACCGCCGGTTTGGCTGGCGTTACCAGAAAGTGTGCACTTATTACGGCGCCTTGATTTTTGCCGATGCCACCGGTGATAAAAATATCATTCAACAAATTGAAGCAGGTTACACACCTTTTTTAAAGGGAAAACGCAAACCTCATTCCGGTCATGTCGATTACAACGTTTTTGGAATCTGGCCTTTCGAAATGTATCGTCAAACTGGTAAAGAAGATTACCTGAAAATGGCAAAAGAACTTGCTGATGATGAATTTGACAATCCGCGCGAAGATGGGTTATCTCAATACACCCGTTTCTGGGTTGACGATATGTACATGGTGGTGTCGTTGCAGGTTCAGGCTTTCAAATCGACAAACGACAAAATTTATCCTGATCGTGCTGCATTACAATTGAAAATATACATCGAAAAATTACAACGTCCGAACGGTCTGTTTTACCACCGTAAAGATGCCCCGTTTTACTGGGGCCGCGGAAACGGCTGGGCTGCGGCTGCAATGACGGAATTGTTGCTGGTACTGCCAAAGGAACACCGGTTTTACAAACCGGTGATGGATGCCTATATTAAAATGATGGTAACTCTGATTAATTTTCAGGGAGATGACGGAATGTGGCACCAGTTGCTCGACGATCCGGAAAGTTATGCAGAAACATCGTGTACCGGAATGTTCCTGTTTGCGCTGGCTACAGGAATTGAGAATGGCTGGCTGCCTTCTGAAAAATACCTGGCGAATGCTGAAAAAGCATGGAATGCGCTTGCCGGATATGTTAACAGCAAAGGCGAAGTGGAAAATGTTTGCGTGGGAACCAATGCAAAAGACAATAAAAAACATTACCTGACACGGCCGAAAAAGACAGGCAATTTTCATGGGCAGGCTGCAGTTTTGTGGGCTGCAAAAGCAATGGTGCGATTACAAAAGAAAACGTAACAAGTTAATTCTGCCTGCTCTTTTTTTCCGACTTTAATTTATCTTTACTGATATTTCATTAAAAAGCAACAACTTTAAAATTAATGAAATGGAAAGAAGGGAATTCCTGCTAAAATCAACTGCCGGTGTTGGATTAATCGTTTCAAAAAATATGATGGCATTTTCAGCCCAACTCCCAAATGTTCTGATTATTGGCGATTCAATTTCAATTGGTTACACACCGTTTGTCAGGGAATTGCTGAAAACAAGGGCAAAGGTTTTCCGCCCGATGATTGATGAAAATACACCTGAAAATTGTGAGGGAACTACAAAAGGAGTTCAGAATATTGAAAGATGGATTACCGGTTCAGGTGATGAAAACTCCGGCTCCCGGTGGGATATCATCCATTTCAATTTCGGATTGCACGACATCAAACATGTTGATCCGGTTACCGGTGAAAACAGCAATAATCCGAAACATCCGCTGCAGGCAGATTTGAAACATTACAAAAAGAACCTCGAATTTATTGTAGGAAAACTGAAAGCCACCGGGGCTAAGCTGATTTTTGCCACAACAACTCCTTATCCCGACAACGTGGAAGGAGTGCTGCGCGACCCGGGAATGCCGGTAAAATA
The DNA here is from genome assembly GCA_037442685.1 of Draconibacterium sp. Lineage (GTDB taxonomy): Bacteria > Bacteroidota > Bacteroidia > Bacteroidales > Prolixibacteraceae > Draconibacterium. Next base: position 3,565 of record JBBIPU010000187.1, read on the forward strand.
TAACCGTGCAGCCATAAAAATCATGAATATAAACAACATAATTATCAACGATTTGTATGCTTTTATGCTGCCAAGGATGAGTGAATTGCAACAACCAAAAAATGTGCATTTTACAGAAGACGGTTATTTTGCATTAGCACAAAAAGTGGTTGAAAGAATAATTGAAGTGATTTGAAATGACGGAAGTCAGAAGACCGGAGACCGAAGCAGAGATGAGTGCAGAGAGCCAGAATCCAGCATCCAGAATCGGGCATCTGGTATCAAGACAAAACCAGTTGAAATGAAAGTTGAAACAAATAAATTGTTGCCTTTGATTATTGCCCACCGCGGAGAATCCTTCGACGCGCCTGAGAATACGCTGGCGTCAATCAATCTTGCCTGGCAACGGAATGATGATGCAGTGGAAATCGATGTTCACCTGACCGCTGACAATGAGATAGTTGTAATCCACGACAAAACAACAGGAAGAACCGGGAATATCAATCTCGAGGTTAAAAAAAGCAGTCTCAGCAATTTAAGGAAACTGGATGTTGGAATATACAAGGATCCGAAATGGAAAGGCGAAAGAATTCCTTTGTTTTCGGAGGTTTTACAAACAGTTCCACCCGACGGCAAACTGATCATCGAAATTAAAAGCAATAGAAAAATTATCCCTTTTTTGAATAAAGAACTTTTAAATTTCAAGGGGAATCCCGGTCAGATACAATTCATTGGTTTTAACCGGTCGGTGGTTGCTGAAGTGAAAAGACTGATGCCGCATTTCAAAGTTCTCTGGTTGCTCAACCTCGATTACAATTGGGTTACCAGAATTTTTTCTTTAAACCGGAAGTCGCTTTTACGAAAAGCAAAAAAATCGGGACTTGACGGGATAGACGTATTTGCAGGAAAACTACTGACTGCGTCGTTTATAAAAAAAGCCAAATCGATGATTATGATTGTGTACGCATGGACAGTGGACGATCCGGATCAGGCTGCCCGTCTGGCTGAATTAAATATCGACGGCATTACAACAAACCGTTGCCACAGGATAAAAAGCATTTTAATTGATCAGTTAAAAATCCAAAACAAAATGAAAAAATGAGCAGGGTAATCATTGCAATTCATGGATTGGGCAATAAACCGATGGCCCGGCTTCTGGAAAAATGGTGGTGGAACGCCATTTCAGAAGGACTGAAAAAACATACAAAAAACCTGTACCACAAGCCTTTGTTTAAACTGGTTTACTGGGCCGATGTTTTGTACGACCGGCCCAAAGATGCAAACATCACCGATCCGGAAGATAAGTATTATATCGACGAACCTTATTTACCTGAAATCGTACCTGCAGCGATCAAAGACCATTCAATCAGAAAGAAAATCATGGATTCAATTGTGGATGAACTGAATAAGGTATTTTTGAACGATGATTATTCATTGAATTTTTCAGGGCTGAACGACCTGGTTATTAAGAAATATTTCAGGGATCTCGATGCATATTACTCAGATGTAACCGACGGCAAATATCAACCTGTAAGAGAAACTCTGCGAAACCGGTTGAAAAATGTATTGTCCGAACATAAAAATGACGAAATACTTTTAATAGCACATTCCATGGGTTCGATTATTGCGTTCGACGTACTTGCACTTTTTAAAAACGAAGTCAAAATTGACACTCTTATTACAATTGGTTCTCCACTGGGATTGCCCGTGGTTGTAAGTAAAATTGCCAAAGAACTGGACATTAAAAATCGCCTGGCTGAGAAACTCAAAGCACCATCGTCGATTACAAACCACTGGTACAACTTTTCCGATCTTGAAGATAAAATCGCGTTTAACTATAAACTAAATGATGATTTTTCAGAAAATCTGAATGGAATAAAAGTGACTGATTTCATTGTCACAAACAATTATACATCGAATGGCCATTCCAATCCGCATAAATCATACGGGTACCTTCGTACTCCTGAAGTGGCTGAAAAAATTTATGAATTTCTGACAAAGGAACCACTGACTTTTCACGACAGAATATCGTATTTTTTCCGTCGTTTTCTGTCAAGACAGGAACCGGTTTCTGCAAAATAAAAATTGAAAATTATGAATATCGTGATTCTCGATTCAGGGTATAAATCGTATCAATTCGAAAAGGAACTGTTTGAAGGAAAAGGATTTAGTCTGAAGATTCACCCCACCTACGAAGGAGAGAAAGCTGAGAAAGCAGATTTTGCCAAAGACGCCCATGGAATCCTGGTACGGCACACACTGATTGACGAAGAGTTTCTTTCGAAAATGAAAAACCTGAAAGCGGTGGTGCGGTACGGTGTCGGTTACGACAATGTTGATGTGAATGCCTGCACACGATTTGGTATAAAAGTGGCCAATGTTCAGGGATATGCCAACCATGCTGTTTCGGAACATGCCCTGGCACTGATGTTTTCGTGTACACGCGCATTCTGGAACACAAAAGACCAGATTGTACAGAAATTCGCTGCCCCGCCAGTGGAAGATATTTCTGAGCTGCACGATAAAACTCTGGGAATCATCGGACTTGGCCGAATTGGGAGCACTCTGGCAAAAAAAGCTGCCCCGCTGTTTAAGGAAATCATTGCTGCAGATCCTCACAAAAGTCAGAAATATTGCAACAGGTTTGCAGTTCGTAAAGTTGAATTTGATGAACTACTGCAAACTTCCGATGTAATCAGCCTGCATTGCAACCTGACTGCAGAGACCCGGCACATTCTGAACGATTCAACTTTTATGAAAATCCGAAAGCGACCGGTCATTATCAATACATCACGCGGTGAAGCCATTGATGAAACAGCGCTTTTATCAGCATTGAACAATGGAATGATTCATAGCGCAGGGATTGATGTTTTTGAAAAAGAGCCGCCTGCCGAAGCGCAATTCGCTTTGATCAATCACCCCCGGACAATTTGCACCGGGCATTATGCCTGGTATTCCGACAGGGCAGCCACTGAACTACAAAAAAGGGCCGCTCACAATCTTTATCATTTACTGAAAGGCAGGCATGTTGAGGACAGCCTGAATTAAAAAAGAGTATGTATATCCGATAAAATTCCTAAACCGCCAATTGATTCTCCCTGATTACCCCG
>JBBIPU010000188.1:0-6545 GCA_037442685.1 Draconibacterium sp.
GGCCATGGCAACCGATGAAGAGATCAAATTATCTTTTGTATTTGTGTATTAAATCCTGAAAAACATTTATCTCCCTTTCATAACCGGAATTTTCAGGTTTCCCATATCTGATTGATTTTTCTGAATTGATTTGAATTCTTTGCAGTTTGGTTATTGAACCACAATTTTCTGATTTGACATACTGTTTTCACCGGTGATATTTAAATAATAAATACCCGCCGGCAGGTGGTTTTGTTCGTTGATGTTGAGCTGGAAAAATGCCCTGTTGACATCAATTTTTTTCGAAAAAACCTGCTTACCGTAAATATCAAAAAGTTTGCATACGAACTCCCCACCCGATTGTTCCCTTTGCATTTCCACATTGAGAACTCCATTTGTCAACGGATTTGGATAAACTTTCGTCTTAAAGATTTCTGTTTCTTTAATTGCTGTCGGATTTGAAAATTCCATCCAGTTGACATTAAAACCTGCTGTCCTGACCCTCCATTTAAATAAATGCTCCCCGGCTGCAAGTTCCAGATCGCTTGCAATATCCCGCCAGTTCTGCCATCCACCGGTATTAGGGGTATTCAGTGTTTTTATAAAAACATTATCAATAAGGATATCGATTTTCCCTGAACTTGTACCTGCAATCCGTACATTCAGGTTGTAAGTTCCGCTTTTTTCAACCGAAATTTTATATTCAGCCCAGTCGCTGTAATCGGTCCACCCAACATTTAAGAATCCGTCGGTATCCGAAACAGGTTCACAAAACAAACCCGTCATGCGCAGGTATTCTTCACACTCTATCCGGCCGGGAATTTCAAATTTCTGATCCGGATCATAAACAGGAATATCAACATACAATTGTCCGAGGTCGGTCAGCATGCCGTCTGCGCCATATAAATCAATAAACGGATATGTGTTGATACCTCCGGTTGTTCTGCCAATAAACCATGAATAGCGGAAAATATCGGTATCGCGCTCAAGAAAGTTTACCGTTCCGGCAAGATATTTTTTCTGATCTTCAATATTTTTAACCGGATTGTTGTTGTCCCACGATGCAAATTCGGTAACCCAGATCGGCTTTTTATATTTTCGGGCAGTATTCACATAATTTACGATCGAATTACCCGATCCGTACCAGTGCAACCCGATGAAATCAACCTGGCAGGTATCGCAGGCTTTAAAAAAATCGTCTAAATATGTAAACGGATTTGTATAAACGGTACCTCCTTCTGAAACGCAGTTGCCACAGTAATTCACTGCAGGTCCTACAATTTTCAGGTCGTGTTCAAGTGCAATTTTCTGGAGTGCAGGCCATGCTTTTGCTGCCTGAGTTGGTGTCATATTAGCCTGTTCTTTGAAATTGGGTTCGTTAAATCCAAGAATGTAACTGATTGTTGAATCCCTGCCAGCCCACGTGTTAACCCCGCCAATCCCGGAGGCATTCCATGCCATTGGCGCAAAATCGACATTGTAACTCCGGTAACTGCTTCTGATTGCCGCATCTGGTTGTGGCGACCAATTGTACCACCATGATATATAAGGGGAAAAATTCTGCATATCTTTTGCCGAATGATATCCATACGCCACACCACGTTTAAAACTCCTGTCCTGCGAGTAAATTGCAAAACTCAAAATCAGAAATGCCGGTACTAAAAGTATTTTTTTCATGACAACAAATTTATAAAAACTCTGAATTCATTCAGGTTAACTTCAGTCAATCATTCTGAAATTGTTCACTTCATCTGTCAAACCTGTTTCAGGATACAATTGATAAATACTTCAAATAATACCAAATTGAATAATAATGTAGTCCAAAGGTCATCTGGTATAATGCCGATGGATAGTAATGTTAAGTACAATCGAGAATTCGAAGATTGGACTAATACATTACTCCAATCGGTATAAAACATTATTGTTCAATAATTTACTTTAACAACTTCAAAAGATATTGCTTTGTAAACAAAAATGACCGTACTTTGTTGTATATAAACGAATTAAGCCAGGGTATAATTTAAAATTCTGATTGGAGATGCCGAAAATCCAGATTAAAGAGTAGGTTTCAAAAATGTTGTGGCAATGTTTAATTCAACTGTTTTGGATGTAGTAATAGGTCTGATTTTCATTTACCTGATATACAGTTTATTGGCTACCACGTTGCAGGAATTGATTGCATCGGGATTTGGGTTCAGGTCTAAAATGCTTGAACGTGCAATTTTCAGGATGCTGGAGGACAAAACCAAATTTAATTATGGCATTTCAAGTGTCTTTTATCTGTTTAAAAAACAAGGCAACGGCGGTGATCCCGATTCTGCTTCGTTTACTTTCTACAATCATCCATTAATCAAGTTTTTAGGCGGAAATAAATCAAACAATAAACCTTCGTACATAAAAAAGGAAACTTTTTCAAAAGTCATTGTTGATTTATTACGCGGCGATCAGTTTGAACATGGCGATAATATAAAAAAAGTAATTTCAGAAGCCCTTGAAAATAAAACCTTCAATTGGGGAAAATTATCGGTTGAAATTGCTCCTGAAACATTAAGTTTCATCAAATCAATCTGGGCCGATTCGCAGAACGATGTTGAAAAATTCAGGAAAAATCTCGAAATCTGGTTTGATGAAACGATGGAACGCACCACCGACTGGTACAGGAAACACACGCAGTTTATTCTGTTTTTTATCGGTCTGATAATTGCCGTCGTTTTCAATGTTGATTCGATAAAAATTACACAGAAACTTCAGAAAGATCCCAAACTCAGGGAACAAATCGTTCAGCAGGCAAATACTTTTCTGGAAAATAATCCCAACCTCAAAGAAGATTTAAACAGCAACAAAACCAAACTTGATTCATTACTTGCTGAAATTAAGAAGGTCAGTACAAATGACACAGATCAGAATGCTGCTGATTCTTTGGCAAACTCAAATTACAGGCTCCTTACCGATTATCAGAAGAAAATGATTGAGCGTGCTGATTCACTGATCAGTACTGATTTACAGAAGGCAAATGCAGTATTGGGTTTAGGTTGGGAAAATAATAATTCTGATCGCTGTGATTTGAAATCGTTTATGATGTCGTTGCTGGGCTGGATAATCACTGCCCTGGCTATTTCTCTTGGCGCCCCGTTCTGGTACGATTTGCTGACCAAATTCATGAAACTGAAAGGCGGTGTAAAAGAAACTCCGGCAACGGAAAAAGAAGAAAAGACAAAATAATTTTAAGATAAATTCTTATGGCATTGATTAAAGTAGAACGCTTTCTGCATCATCCCGATTGCGAAATTGGCAGGGTTTATATTAACGACGAATACTTTTGTTTTAGCATCGAAGATGCATACCGGACAACCAAAATACCGGGCGAAACCTGCATCCCTTATGGTGTTTATCCTTTGGGAACGCGTTTTTCACCGCGTTTTTCGAAAATTTACAACCACGATATGATTTGGGTACAAAATGTTCCGGGATTTGAATTTATTCTCATTCACTGGGGAAATACCATCAGCGATACAGAAGGCTGCCTGATCATTGGCGATAAAATCGGAGTTGTGAATCAAAAGGATGCGGTGCTTAATTCGCGGGCTACTTACCTGAGATTTTACGACAGGGTCATCGATCAGATTAAAGCCGGGGGACAAACTATTGAATATACACGATTAGGCTGATCAGCGGAATTAAAAAAGGCATCAGTGTTCAATTGATGCCTTTTTATATTTTTTTGAACAGATCAGTATTCGTCTTCGTTAAAAAAGAAATCATCTTTACTCGGATAATCGGGCCAGATGTCTTCAATACTTTCGTACATTTCTCCTTCATCTTCCATTTCCTGGAGGTTTTCGATCACTTCAAGGGGCGCACCCGAACGAATTGCATAATCAATTAATTCGTCTTTTGTTGCAGGCCAGGGTGCATCTTCCAATTTCGAGGCCAATTCAAGTGTCCAGTACATTTGCTGATTTTTATGTGGTTAAATTTGTCTTATTTTTTCAATTGCGCGAATATAATAAAAAATTGATGCAAAAACTGTAAAAATCAGTTCGTTCATTTTTTTTGAGATATCGATTTTTTCAAGATATGCGAAAGTGATTTTACTAATTGAAAAACAGATATTTAGCAATCGGAACATACTTTCTCGATGTTTCTTTATTAACCGGAAAAATTCAAATGTTGATAAAATTTCAGCCTAAAAACTTCCTTCGCAGTGCCTCCACTTGTTCATCATTGATTGGATTCAATTTTCCGAGTGAAGCTCCCAAAGTCAGCGATTTGGCGCTGAATTCAGCTACTTCGAGCCTGTCGAAGGTACCGAGTAGTTTGTCGCCGGTAACCAGAACCGAATCGTTTTCAATGATAATGGCCGGTGTGTTTTTCGAGAGTATTTTCAGAATGGTTTCCTCGCCAGCAAAATGCGAACCGAAAGGAACGTTGGGCATGTCCTGCAAAAATATCCAGCTTTCCGGAATGGTTCTCACATCCAGTTTCCGGCCAGTAACTCCGTAGGCCATCAGAAAAGGCGACTGAGTCAGGATTATTGAATTGACATACGGGTTTCGTTTGTAAATCTCCTGGTGCAGCCATGTCGATCGGCTGGGAATTTTTCCGGGTTCGCGCTTACCGTTTTTTACTTGTACAATATCTTCATTCTGAATATCCCAGCGCGCCACTTTTGGCGGGGTGATCAGAAAATCGTTGCCCCGCCAGCGCACCGAGACAGTTCCGTAAGAGCTGATCATCAATCCCTGTTCGCAGGCCCGGTGTACAATCTTTTTAATCTCTTCGCGGATGGCCCTTTCGTCCGACGGGTATTCCACAGATTCCATTTCAGGAAGCAAATGCGGGATTTGTTTTTCAAATGCTTCAATCTGTTCGTCTGTCAGGTATTTCGGCTTGCCGATTGTACTGCCGTTGATAATTGTCCGGGCACAAAATTCAAGGGTTTCAAACCGCTGGAAGGCATCTCCCAGGTCGGTTCCGCCAACAACGGTTCCATGGTTTTCCATGATCACCGCATTAAATCCTTTAACAAACTCTTCAGCAATCACTTTGCCTAATTCTTCGCTGCCAGGCAATTCATAAGGAGCGTACCCGATTGGTCCACAAACATATTTTGCCTGGGGGATGACATTCGTATCAGGAATCTGCCTGACAATGCTGAATGAAACCAGCGCCGGAGGGTGCGCATGAACAACAGCTTTCAAATCGGGCCGGGCTTTGTAAATGGCAATATGAAAAGGATATTCTGATGAAGGTTTGTGACGTCCTTCAATAGTTCCGTTTTTTCTGACACACACAATGTCCGACGGGCGCAGCGAACCTTTGTCGATGGCGGAGGGAGTAACCCAAACATCGCCATTTTCATCGATAACCGATATATTTCCACCCGATGTAGTTGTCAGTCCGCTGCGGTACACCTTGTCGATAATCATCGTAATCTGGTCGCGCGGGTGCATCAGTTTTGTATCGAGTTTTCTCATTTCGTGTAATTTTTATAATAAAAACCTGACCTCAGATAACTCTTTCCCAATCTGTTGAATCTCACGCAAAATACGATGAGTTTGCTTTGAAGATGGCTTTTTTATTCCTGAAATATATTGAGAAAGAAGACTTTGATTCATACCTATTCTTTTCGATAGTGCTTTTGCATTAATTACTTTATAAAATGAAAAAAAACTTTCCATGTCATAAACCAACTCAAATTCATCAAAAGAATATTGCAACCCAGTGTCTTCAACAGCAAGATTAATAGCATCAACAACCATTTCCTTTAATTCATCGAATGAATCACCGTTTGTAGCAATAAATTTATTGTCAATTTTAGCTGTCGCTCCGTATCCCTTATCTTCTTTGATGATGTTAACTACAACCTTTGTTTTCTTTGCTGATTTCATCGCTTCCCTGTTTTAATTTTTGCCTCTTTAAAAATAGCATTCACAATACCTTTTGAAACTTCTTTACTATCATGATACGGGACAACCAATTGTCCGTCTTTCAAACGATGTTTCATCATTACATGACTGCCTGTTTGTCTTATTTCAAACCAACCGTCGGCTTTTAATATCTTAAACAACTCGCTGGCTTTCATTTGACAAAGGTAATAAATGTATTACTTTTAAAGCTGTTCAAAAACAAATCTCAGGTTTTTAATTAGAATTTTAATGCTGAAAAACTCACCGTTTTGCCAGTACCTCTTTTTCATATTGCTGAATTTCTGCAATATACGATTCGCCAACCGGAACGCCTTCCTGCAAACACCAGTAATCCCAAATAGCCCCAAAAGGTTTTGTTTTAAGTTCTTCCAACAAAGCAAGACGTTCAAAATTCTGACCCGTTTCTTCCAGTCCAATCAGGGTTTTTGTAGGTTCGAGCATGGCAATCATAAACGCTTTTTGCGCAGCACGGGTTCCAATTACATAAGCGCCAATCCGGTTGATGGAGGCATCAAAAAAGTCGAGGCCGATTTTTACCCGGCCCAGAAAATTATTACGGACAATTTCAGACGCAATCAGTTGAACATCTTCGTTTAAGGTTACTACATGGTCAGAGTCCCAGCGGATTGGACGGGT
>JBBIPU010000189.1:0-6522 GCA_037442685.1 Draconibacterium sp.
TTTTGGTTATGCCCCCGGCGAAATGAGGAACCATAATTCGAACGGTAACCATAATTCGAACGGTAACCATAAGAATGGTAACAACAATAAGGGAAATCACAAGCGTAAAACAAAACTTCAGAACGGGAGAATAAAAATAGTAAGGTTATATTCTGTTTTCGTAATTGTTTTGGTTTTAATTGTCATTAGTGGTTGGTTTGCAAACCGGAGAATTCAGGCAAACAAGTCAATTTCAGAAAGTCTCCCAAAGGCAGAACAATGTTATAGAGAGGGAAATTATATCGAGGCGTTTAATTTGGTCAAAAAAGCCAGTAAATATATTTCCGAAAACAAGGAGTACCACAGGCTCGATTCTTTGGTTTCTGCATATCAATGTATTTATTCCGATCCTCCCGGTGCAAAGGTCTTTTTTAAAGCATATAGCGATACCACTGAAAACTGGAATTTTATTGGGATTACGCCCATCGATTCAATAAAAATTTCGACTCTTTCCGTATTTAAGTACAAAATGGTTAAACCCGGTTATGATACCATTATAGCTATTCAACCATCGGTTTGGAATTTTTACCGAAAACTTTTTAAAAAAGGCACTGTTCCACCTGGAATGGTACCGGCCACAGCAACATTTATAAAATTTAATGAACGAATCCCTGCCGGAGTATTTCCTAACTGGATGAAATTTTCAGATTTCGTTAAAAACGATTCGACTGGAGATTATTTTATTGACAAGTTTGAGGTAAGTAATGTTGAGTACAAAAAGTTTATTTCGGCAGGTGGATATCAGGATAAAAAATACTGGAAATACCCGGTTTATAAAGACAAACAGCAACTTGCCTGGGAGGAGGCAATATCAATGTTTACCGATAAAACCGGAAGGCCGGGACCTTCAACCTGGCAGGCAGGAGATTTTCCGGAAGATGAAGAAGATTATCCGGTATCAGGAATAAGCTGGTATGAAGCAGCAGCGTATGCTGAATTTGCCGGGAAGGAATTACCCACTATTTATCATTGGGGAAGTGCAAGAGGATTGGAATTATTTGAATCTTTTGTTTTGTCAAAAAGTAATTTCAGCGGGAAAGGTCCTGCAAAAGCGGGATATTACAAGGGAATTAACGCTTTTGGCACTTTTGATTTGGCTGGAAATGTAAGGGAATGGTGTTTCAACGGAAATTCAGTTTCTCATGCAACTTTTGGAGGTGCATGGAATGATCCGTTATATGAGTACAGTATGATAAATTTGGTTAACACGCTCGATCGTTCGGAAAAGAATGGTTTCAGATGTGTTAAATATATCGAAAAAGAGAAAATACCTGCATTTTGCTTTGAACCGCTAATATTTGACAATCAGTCAACTCACTCTTTTTATACCGAAAAAACAGTCAGCGATGAGTCCTTTCAGGTGCTATTAAATCAGTTTAAATACGACAAATTACCTTTCAATGCAAGGATTGATCGAACGGATGATTCATTTAAAGATTATACACTGCAAAAAATAAGTATTAACACGGTGTATGACAACAAACGCATGGTTATTTATTTATGCCTTCCAAAAATTGCCGAACCTCCGTTTCAGACAATAGTAATATTCCCGGGAATCGACTGGTTTTTAGCAGGGTCAAGCGAAAATTTGATAATGAATCAGCTTGCGGGACTTGATTTTTTTCTTAAAGATGGCCGTGCTCTGATGTTTATTGTGTTTTACGGGTACATGGAACGTGGGAAAGATATTGAAAACAAACCGGCTGCTGCTAACGAGGGTTTTAATAATTTCATGATTGACTTCAAAAGATCGGTTGATTACCTCGAAACCCGCGATGATATTGATGTAAATAAGCTCGCTGTATTTGGTGCAAGCTGGGGTGGTTTATGGGCTTCGGCAATGCCTGCAATCGACGAAAGGGTAAAGGTTCTCATTAGTTGTCTGCATGGTTTGTTAGTTACAAGAACAGATGTCCCCGAATTGAGCCAGAAAAATTTTGTAACCCGTAATAAGATACCAACGCTTATGCTTAACGGAAAATATGACATGCATTATAGCTATGAAAATCAGGTAAAACCCATGTATGATTTGTTGGGGGCGCCTGCAAAAGACAAAAAGTTGATATTGTATGAAACCGATCATTTTATTCCACACAATGAACTAGTTAAAGAATCGTTGGGATGGCTCGACAAGTATCTTGGGCCGGTAAAGAAAAGATGAGATGATAAACTTTAATGAATGCATGGAACTTGATTTTGGATTATTGAACCGGCATTAAAGGCTGAACAATGCCTAAAGAATTTATACAAAAACTTACCAATCTTGTTGAAGCCAACCTGGCAAACGAGAATTTTGGCCCCGAAGAACTGGCCAAAGAGGCTGGCATGAGCCACTCTAATCTGAACAGGAAACTAAAAACCATCATAAATCAAAACAGTAGCCAGTTTATTCGTGAGGTAAGACTGAAAAAGGCAAAGGAACTTTTGCAGAACGAAGAATTAACAGCAGCAGAAATCTCGTACCGCGTTGGTTTTGGTAGCCCTACCTATTTCAACAAATGCTTTCACGAGTATTTTGGTTATGCTCCGGGTGAGGGGAGAAACCATGAAACGGAAGAAGAACCTGAAATAACACTTGCTGAATCCACTGCCAAAAAAGCGAATCGAAAAAAAATCCTGATTGGACTGGTTACTGGTTTGATTGTTATCATAATAGTAACAATATTTTTTGTTCAGAAAATCTCCAGTTCGAACGGGGATAAATCGATTGCCGTATTGCCCTTCGAATTTGTAGGTGATGAAACGGAGATACAAACCAGTCCGGATGTATTTAGGAACATAATTCAAAATCAGATATCAAAAATCTATGATTTGAGACTTGCATCTGAAAACACTGTCGAACAATACAGAAATACAGACAAAAATTACAAAACAATCGGACAGGAATTGGGAGTAGCCTATTTGCTGAAAGGCAGTTTGTTAAAACTGGAAGATCAGAAAAAGTTACTTCGTTTAAATTTAATTAAAGCAGAAGATAACAAACAAATCTGGTCAAATATTTATAACGTCGACAGTACAATTTTCAGCTTATTAAACAAGGCTACTGAGGATGTTGCCAAAACAATGCAAACCAGAATAACTCCTGAAGAAAAACAGGGAATCAGTAAAGTTCAATCAACAAACTTTTCTGCATTTGATTTTTACCAGGTTGGAAAATCAAAACTAAGCGAATATAATCCATTTAATAGCAATCCTGAACCACTGGATAAGGCACAGGAATTATTTAATAAATCTTTGAAATGCGATTCTTCATTCGCACTGGCTTATGCTGGTATATCCGAAATTTATTGGGAAAAATATAAATGGAAGGACAAAAAAAAGGATATATATCTCGATTCAGTGTTGTTTATGGCTAACCGGGCTCTTTTTTTTGATGATCAATGTGCTGACGGTTATGTATTTCGGGGTTTATATTTTAATGAATCGGGGAAAAATAGGCAAGCTGTCAGTGATGCAGAAAAGGCTTTAAAATGTAATCCAAACGATTTAAAAGTGTATTCAACTTGGTTAGAGATTAATCAGGATTACAATAATGTTGATGACTGGATAAAAAATATTGCAGCACATTACGAAGTGATTAAACGATTCGGTGCCAAAGATAAAATTCATCATTTATTCTGGCTAAGCTGGAGTTATGATGCTTTTGGATTCTATGACCTGTCGAAAAAGTGTACATTTAAAAGACTGGAACTTGATCAGGATTCAGGGAAGTTTTATTATCACATGCAATGGGTTGAATTTAACGGCGAACATTTTGAAGAAGCATATAAATATGCTGTAAAACGTTTCACGTTTGAAAAAGATACAACATATGGTGATCCTGAATCACTTCAATATTGTACATATTCTGGCCACCACGAAGAAGCTTACAAATGGGCCAAAACATATATTGAGCATTGCAAAAAAACAGGTGAACCAATCGGTTTATTGCACAGGGTTGCATATGCTTATTGGAAAGTTGGCAAAACAAAAGAGGCAGAAAATCTTAATAAACAGGGATTGGAATTTTATTTAAATCAATCTAAACAGAGAGAAATTCAAGGTATAAAAGATGAAATTGATTTTAATTTCACACTGGCTTTTAATTACGTAATGTTGGGAGAGAAGGAAAAAGCTCTTGAAAATATAAAATATGTGGATAATTATAGTATTCCAAAGTATTCAATAATCTTTCTTAAATATGACCCGGCTTTTAATTCAATCCGCGAGGACCCGAGGTTCCAGAAAGTACTTAAAGCATATGAAGCACAATTTCAGGCAAAACATAATAAGGTAAGAAAATGGCTCGAAGAACAGGGATATTTATAAATGATTTTTATTTTACAGGCTCAAAAGTTATGGCATCCCACATCAACTCCCCCGCTGATTTTGCAACCAGTTTTACTTTGTGTGTTTCTGTTTTGGTCCAGTTAAACTCTCCCCAGTAAGTTTCACCCAACAGTAATTCTGCAATAAAAACTGTATTTTCACCATCAATAGTAACTTCAAAAATTGATTTAACGCTGCCCCACCCGGTATTTCCATAAACTTTGTATTTGCCTTTCATAATTTTCGGAGTTGTAACTTCTATCCACCACCATCCTTCCATCATCAGGAAGTCGAAATTAATAGGACAACATGCATTTGTATTGCAAAAATAAAGGAGGTAATTGCCGGACCATTTAATATTTGCAAATGTATTTTGTCCGTCAAAAAATCTTTGAGAATATTTCAGGTAATAATCGCCCTGTTTCAGGTCAACATGGTCGGTAACTTCCCACACTATTTGTCGGGGCTTTGGAACGCCCTCGGGTAACAGGTCGTTTATCGTGTGTATCGCCCCGTTTTTAGCAGGAATATTGCTTTGTTCGATATAAAATCCCGTAAATCTTTTGTTATCCTCCAAATCAATTCTATAATCAAAATCAACGGTCATTGAAACAGCGATTTCGAACGACAGCACAGGGTAATAGTCTGTCATAAATTGATTAAGGAAATAGGTTTCTGCCAGGCAGTGGTATTCCATGTACCGGTAAAATCCGTTTTCCCGATTTGAAATATTGGTTGGTTCATCTGTAAACCTTGCAATGAGATCTTCAACCGAATATATTCCGAAACGATGAAAAGTTGTGTCTGCAATTGCCAGAATAGTAAACCTCGACCGCGTGGTTTTTGTGCCGAAGGGAACAGAAATTATTTTTAAAGTATCTGCAATGTGAGTTCTTTTTAATCCTTCGGTGAAGATCGAAAAGTCAGGATTGGACTCCAAAACCTCAAAAATACTTTTGGTCACCGGATCAAGAACTTTGTCAATCAGATGTACAATTCCGTTTGAAACATAAATATCCCTTTTAATGATCTTACTGTTTTTGTTGAGAATGATATCTTTACCATCAAATTCAGACGAAATATAATCTTCAATGGCATTTAACTCAGTAATGGCCCCCAATCCGATCTCATTGGTTTCAACCTGCCTTTTTATGATATGGTTTAAAACCAGTTGTTTTAAAAAATCAGCGCTGAAATCGTTATACGATTTTACTCCTTTTAAAGCATAATACTCTTTCATTTGCTGATTGCCCGGAAGAAAAAGAGTGTAAGGGCCGCGAACTGAAAGACAGCTTTTAAATCCGGTAGCTTCCAGAATATCATTAAATTCCGAAAAGTCAGGATTGCTCTCAATAAACTGACTGATAACCATTTCTTCAGGTTTTGTTTCCCAGTATTCAACATCTGAGCGGCAGCCGGAACCCAATAAAATTGTTCCTGTTAACAGGAATCCTAATAGTTGCGTATTTAAAAAATGATATTTCATTTTCAAAATCAGAATTAAGTTTGAAATTTAAATCAGGTCAGATCAACAACTGGATTGGTTAAAGAATTATCAAAGGTTTTTACTTCCCTTTCTACGAAAAAGATTGAAATTTTGTTAGCCAGTTCAACTTATTTAACTTTCTCATTATAATTATTTTAATAACCTGATTACATACGCAGCAGACCACCATTTGAAAAATAAAAAGTCAATATCAGTAATTATTGTAGAATAACTGAAATAATTTGAAAAGAGAGTGGAGAAAAGTACAAAAACACATTTTTTTGAATTGGGAAACCTGTTGTTGCGCAATAATTTTAATCCCTGCGCAAAATTTTTAATCATTTATCAACTGCTTTAATTCTCTGCGTGATAGCTTCTATGCCGTGCCTGGCTTTTTGGCGGAACTTTGAATCAGAAAAAAACGAGTTCTTTCATTCAAATTATTAACAAAAAAATTACTGCCATGAAAAATTTAGCATTTTTGATAGTTGCCCTTTTGCTGGCAAGTGGCTGTGCAACCAATCATCAGATGGTTGGTTCTGCCGATTTAAGCAAAGCTACTGTGGATCATCCGAAAACCCACAAGGTTTGGTTCGAAAGTATACCCGATCCTGATAAGATTCTTGAATGTGGCTTACCCGCAGCCGGCTGGATCAAAGGCCGCTGTAATTTAATCGGCGATATTGATC
>JBBIPU010000190.1:0-6437 GCA_037442685.1 Draconibacterium sp.
GTCCCGAACCACCGGCTTCTTTTGTATTCAGCCGCAACAAACCGTTTTCATCGTTGGTAAAAAGCTCGGATTCTTTGCTGCCGGTAACTGCTGTAAAAATCCGTTTCCCGGGTTTCAGCCTGAGGTTTCTGTTTTCTGAAAAACTTTCCCAGAAACACAAATATCCTTCGTGGTCAAGCATTATCAGGTCTTTCAGGCCATCGTTGTCCCAATCATAAACATAAGGAACGGTTCTCCACTGGGTTACAAGATTTTTTTCATCGGGATTCCACCAGTTCCATTTCGGTTTCGGGTTTGTGCCCGGCCATTCCACTTCAACCGGTTTTGCTTTTGCCAGTTTTGGCTTGCCTGGTTTGCCTGTGTTTTCAAGCCATTCAACCTTTCCCCAAATCGAATTGTAAACAATGTCTTTCAGACCGTCGCCATTCCAGTCGGCCACTGTGAGAGTGGTGTAGCCCCATTTTTGTTCGGCTGGCCCTTGTATCGAGCCGTTTTCTCCTGCCTGAATAAGAAATGTTTCGCCACCCGCTTCAAGGTAAACAGGTTTTGCCCAGCGTGGATTTTCACCTCCGCCAAGGTTTTCAATAAAACCGATGTAACCGGCTGTATTTCCGCAAATCAGGTCTTCGTCGCCATCATCGTCCCAGTCAACACTGTAAGGCGTAACGAGCGCCCCGAATTTCAGATACTGCGGTTCCTGCTGCAGGTAAACCGGCTCTTTGAAAACCGGTCCGTTTTTGTCCTTTTTTCCTGTGTTTTCCATAAAAACAACGCGGCCATCTTCAATTCCAACAATCAAATCTATGTCACCGTCGGCATCCCAGTCGGCTGCTGAGGGCACAATCATTTCCAAATCGAGGTGAAGAATTTTATTTTTTATTTTGATGAACTGCGGTTTTGCATAAACGGGTTTTTGGCGGCTGCCCGTATTTTCAATCCAACTGAGGCGGTCAACAAATTCACTTATAATGATATCCAGGTCGCCGTCGCCGTCAAAATCTTCGAAAAGTGAGCCCGAAATACTGAAGTTGTCAATTTCAGCGCCACCGGCTAAAATCGGTTTCGGTTCTTCAAACTTTCCTGCCGAAGTTTGCTCAATTAGATAAACTTTGCCGTGCAGCGGACCGTTTTTCCAGACTCCGTTTTTGTCGAAAGCATTGTCCCAGCCGTAATCTGTCCAGTCATCGATAGCAATTACAATATCTTTGTCGCCATCGTTTTCATAATCCACAAAACGCCAAAGGTTGAAACGCGGATCTTTTATTATGCTTTTGTAAAAATCCTGGCTGAAAAGCGTGTCCGGGCTTTTGTAAAAAGAATTTAAAAAATCAGAATAAACAACGCCGGAAATTGTTGCAACATATTTCCCTTCCCAGGGAAAAATCTGCAGGTTACGCTGACTTTCGGCCAGTTTTACCGGTGCTTTCAGAACAGGATTTTTGCCGCCTGTTTTATTTTCGAAAAGCCACAGTCCATTAAAAGGTTTATCGGGGCAATTGACCAGCAAATCCAAATCACCATCGTTGTCGTAATCGGCGGGAAAAGGCCACGCCCAAAGCCCGACACCCAGATCAACAGAAGTAAGATCAGGATTATTAAATTTTATGCGGATCAGTTCACCCGGATTATTTTGCGACCAACCTGCGAGGGTTAGAAATACATAAATAACAACCGGATAAAATTTCATTTTTTTGCTGATTCAGGTTAAAACTGGCTGACACTAAATCTTTAGTTTAAAGGCCATTCGCCGTTTTGAATGGGTTTTGTCGTTATTTTCTTCGGGTCAATCACCACATGTTTAATCAGTTCACGTTTCCATGTGTAAGTAATGTGCACCTGTCCGTTTTTTGCCTGAATCACTGCCGGGTACGAATATTCTGCGCTTTTGTCGGGATTGTTTTCCAGAAGAACGGCAGCATTCCAGTTGATTCCGTCGTCGGAAACTGCAACACCCAGTTCGTATCTTCCTTTCGTAATCGGGCTGAAAACAAGCAGTTGTCTTCCATCCGAAAGTGTAACCGCATCAGTGCCAGCATTATTATTGGGTAGAGTAGTTTGTGTCAGTGGCGACCATGTTTTTCCGTTGTCTTTCGACCAGGTTGTGTTGATGGTTTTATTTCTGCTTCTGCAAAGCAACTGTAGCGAACCATCTTTGTGAAATAAAACAGAAGGCTGAATTGAATTGAGGCCGTTGTTTTCGATATTGATTTTCTGCCAGTTTTTTAAATCCTGGTCAGAGGTTTCCATGTAAATATTCCATTTTTCTGGAGTTTCAAAACTCGTTGGGTAAAGTATTTTACCGTTGTTTAAACGCACAGGCTTGTTTTTGATAGGACCCAGCAGGTTGTCAGAAATCTTTGCAGCTGCAGACCATGTTTTCCCATGGTCAGAAGAGGTTTTGTACATTCCCCACCAGGTTCGGGGGTCGGGCCCCACTTTGTAATAAAGTACAATTTCACCGTTGTCTTTTCTGAAAAGAACCGGGTTCCAGCAGGGAAACCTTTTGTTTGCATCCTGTATTCCATCGGCAGCCAAAACAGGTTTTTCCCATTTTCCGTTATTGAAAGCAGCTACATAAATACAAACATCCGGCGCTTTTTCTTCTGTTCCGCCAAACCACGCAGCCAGAAAACCTTCGCTGGTTTCAACAATGGTTGAGGCATGGCAACTGGGAAAATCCACATCGTTTTTCTGGTAAATGAACTCCGATTTTATTACAGCGTTTTCGCATGTAAAAGGTTTCTGCGACCAACCGGCAACAGCAAAAAGAAGCAGGATAATACTAATTGACAGTTTCATAAAGAATCATTTTAATGTTAAACAATGGTCTTATTTTTTCTGCCTGTGCAAAAACAGAATTCAGGTTTTTAGTTGGTATTTATCGTACATAAAAAAATACCGGAACCTCATTTCTTTTATCTATTTTCAATGATTCCGGTAATTCACTTCCGTTTGTCGCGGATTTGTTTCCTTCTTGAGAAAACAACAGCAACTGCTTGGTCCAGACAACAATTTTTACAAAAGCTTATCTGCTCTGAACCGTTTCCAGAATATCCATCTCTTTCAGATTCTGTTGTATTTGTTGCTGTTTAGCTTCATGAAACTTTCTGAATGGGTAAGCCACATAATCGTTACAAATGCCCATGGCAGAAAGCGCACTTTTAATTGTTTTAATATATTTTGAAGAATAGGAACCTACATTGTAGATTTTTTCCTCAATCAGCAACAATTTTTTCTTCAGTAAATCAATTTTTTCAAAGTCTCTTTCGAGAGAAGCTTCGTAAAGATCAACAAAAACTGACGGGAAGAGGTTGGCGCCACCGGCCACTGCTCCATGTCCGCCTGCAATAATGGTTTCGGGCAGAAAAATCTCGCTCCCGGCAATTACAGCAAACTCAGGTGAGCTTTTAAATTCTTCAGTCAGGGCCAAAAGGTAAGGCAGATTTCCCGAACTGTCTTTGATCCCGATTGCCCCGAGTTCTTTTGTCTTTTTGACGGTATTAATTGACATGTGCATTTTTGTGCACGATGGCATATTGTACATCATAAACGGCAGCGGAAGTTGCGGAACCAGCTCTTCAAGGTATATTACAAACTCATTCTGTGAGATAGGAAGATAATAGGGTGTTGAAATAACCAGTGCATCAACTCCTGCATTTTTTGCAGCTTCTGCAATTTCAAGCGAACCTTCAAAACAGGTATCGGTAATTCCTGCCACAACCGGAACTTTTCCTTTTGTATAATCACAAACCCGGTTCAGAAATTCCTTTCTGAGTTCGTAACTCAGGTTGGTGGCTTCACCAGTTGTTCCCAATGCAAAAATCCCGTGAACACCGCCATTCAGAATATGATCGATAAGATTTTTAAGACCTGTTAAATCGAGTTCTGTATTGCTGATCAACGGCGTTACTATGGGTGGTATTATCCCCTTCAAAGGCAGTTTCATAAAAATAAATTTTGAAGATTATTTATGATCTCTATTCATTGCATCACAAAGGAAATCCAATGACGATTTAAATGCTTATTGTATATTGTTTTTTTTACATTGAATTTTGACCGCATTATTTCAGTTTTCGTTTTATATTTGTATTGATCGGTTAAAAAAGTGTATTATGGAATTTGTTTACGAGAAAATATTTGTACCCAATAAACATTCGTTTATCACACGGCAGTTGAAAATGGATCCGAATTCAGAAAAGATTCATTCACATAAAAACTACGAGTTAAACCTGATTACTTCAGGATCAGGACGAAGAATTGTTGGCAATCATATATCCAGTTACACAACTGGCGATCTTGTTCTTCTCGGACCAAATATTTCTCATTGCTGGGAAGTTCTGGAAGTGGAAAAAGATAAAGATCCGGAGTGTATTGTCACTCATTTTTACGAAAATATCATCAGTTCCGATTTCTTTAATATTCCGGAACTGGAGGAAGTTATGGATCTTCTTAAAATGGCCGACAGCGGGATTCTTTTTAAAGGCCCTAAAATTGAAAAAGTGGCTGCAACCCTAAGAAGAATGGTAGATTTGAAAGGACTTGAAATATATATTGAACTTCTGAAAGTGTTCAATTTGCTTTTAAAAATCGAAGACAGGGAATTTCTTGCCTTACCGTCTGCAATGCCTAATTCATACGATAAAGACCGCGACCAGATTGATAAAATTTACGAATACGTTTTTCAGAATATACAGGAGGGCATCAATCTGAGAGATGCGTCGAAACTGGTTTACATGGAGCCGAGTTCTTTTTGCCGTTATTTTAAAAAGAAAACGAACCAGACATTTATGGAATATGTAAAAAGCGTGCGGATCGGTATTGCAGCTAAACTTCTTGCAGAAACCGATAAACCCATCACCCATATTTGTTACGAATGTGGTTACAACAATCTTGCAAATTTCAATTATTACTTTAAGGTAATAATGAAAAAGACTCCCTCTGAATACAGGAAGGATTTTAAGTGATGATTTGCTGAAAACAAAGTTGTAAGAGATTGTTCATTGTAAATTTACCTGGTAGTTTGTACTCCGGCCTGCTCCGGTTGAAATCAGTACTTTTTTCTCCGATAAATATTGCAAATCTCTTGTTGCTGTGGCTTTCGAAACTTTGCTGATTGTGGCATATTTTCCGGCATTCATTCCGCCTTCAAAACCTTTTGGCCCTTCTTCAAACATCCGGTTGATCACTTTTAAATGGCGCTCATTCAGCACAGGCTTAAATTTGTCGAAGAACTTTACTTTTTGAAGTGTGAACCCGATTTCTGTTTCTGTTTCGTTTTGGGCTGCCAAAATAATTCCGGTGAAAAATGTTATCCATGAACTGATCTCGAGGCTTTTTTGTGCTTTTTCAAGTTCAGCATAATAATTCTTTTTTTCCTTTTCTATCGATTTCGACAAACTGAGCAAAACCGGATGACCAAAACTTTGAGAAAGCGCTTTTTCAGCCAGAGCCCTTCCAATTCTTCCATTCCCGTCTTCAAACGGATGAATTGATTCAAAATACAAATGTGCAAGTGCAGACCTCACGGGAGCTGATTTTATTTCTGCATTTCCTCCCGGAGCCGAATTATTGAACCAGTTAATAAACCTGTCCATTTCAAACGGAACTTTTTCAGATGACGGGGCTTCAAAATGGATTTTTATTTTGCCGAATGTGCCCGAAATAACCTGCATTGGTTCCTGCTGACTTCTCCACCGTCCAGTTCTGATATCGTTTCTGTAGCCCAACAATAAGGTATGCCAGTCGAACAATATTTTTTCGGTCAGCGGTTCAGCAAACGTATTTCTGACCAGGATCATCAGCGAACCAATTCCTTGCGCCCGTTTGTCGCGGGCAGATATTTCCACAGGTAACCCCAGGTTCTTTCTTATCGAAGAAAGTACATCAAGTCTGCTCAGAAACTCGCCTTCAATCTCCGAAGTTTTCAAAGCCTCAGAAACCATCAGGTCAATTAATGTTTCGGTTTGAATTTCGTCTGAAACAGCTTTTATAATACCCTGCAGATAGCCCATTTTTTCTGAGATTTTAAATAGCCCGTCAGCGATTTCCTCAAAAGAAAAAACAAAGTTGGGCCAATCTTTTTTTTGCCAGTTATAAATTTCCATGAGCCGATTATTAGCCTTAATCGGCTCAAATATATAAAAAAAATGAGCCGATTAATTAATTTATTCGGCTCACGTCACAATTTATTTTTTCTTGCTTTGCATTTTTAATGCCTTTTACTGGTTCAAAAAGCTATGATTATCAGTGATTATCACAACATCAAAATTGTATTATATTCAGTCAACAAATGTTTTGCTGAATCGATTATTCCGTCGTTATTTTGATGGAATCTTGATTTTGTAACCATGAATAAACCACAGGCGGTGATTTTTGATATGGACGGGGTGCTGGTTGACTCCGAACCTTTTCATGTACAGAACGAAAAACTGATGTTC
>JBBIPU010000191.1:0-6323 GCA_037442685.1 Draconibacterium sp.
TCCGACTCTCTTAAAACCTGATATTTTTCAAAAATTCGCCGCTCGATTTCAGGCAACCAATTCCGTCGGGTTCATTGTCGCGTTCCACAAAATAGTGCTCAATTCCCTGTTTTTTAGCTTCTGCAAAAATGGGTTTGAAGTCGATGATTCCTCGGCCGGGACAAATAAAATCCTGCGAAGCGCCTTCAGCCATGTCTTTTACATGCAATACCGGAATGCGCCCGGCATATTTTTTCAACATTTCCAGCGGGTCACCTCCACCTTTTTTAACCCAGTAAATATCCATCTCACACTGCACGGTTTTCGGGTCGGTGTGGTTCATAATATAATCAAAAGGCAGGCCTTCTTCCATGGCATGATACTCTTTGTCGTGGTTATGCCACAACAGTTGCAGACCGTTGGTCTTTGCTTTAGCTCCAAGTTCATTTAACAATTCACACGATTTTTTGCAGTCGTTGAGTTTGAAAGGGCCGCCACCCATCCAGGGCCAGTAGCAAACCACATATTTCAGTTTCAATTCGTTGTACTCGTCGAAATATTTCTGTGGTTCTTTTAAAAGCGGTTCGAGGCTGGTACCACTGGCAATGGCTTTGATGCCAACATTTTTGCAGTAATCCAGAAACTCTTTGGGAGATGAGGCAAAATTGCTGCCGCCTTCAATTTCTGTAAACCCAAATTCAGCAGCCTTTTTCAGCGTGTCTTTCCAGTCGGCTTTCATGGCATCGCCGGCAATTCCGGAGATAAAACCAAAGTTTTTCAGTTTGTTTTTTCCTTCAGCAGCCAGCGAAAGCAGCGGGCTTGAGGCTAAAATTCCTGCAACGCCAAAAGCGCTGGTTCTGAGAAAATTTCTGCGTGTATTCATTTTTAGTCAGGTTTTTAGTAGAACAAATCAGATCAGACTACGGGCCATTTAAACCGGGATTGTAACTTAATTCTCGTTCCGGTTTCCTGTGATTTTCTTGCCGATTCGATTATTTCAAGCACATGCAATGCATGTTCAGCAGTAATCAGTGGCTCTTTTCCGGTAACAAGAGCTTCAGCTATTACGGAAGCTCCCTGCTGCCAGACATAAGAACCTGCATCAGGTACATAACGGACTGGTGTTTCATGATCGAGCGTTGCCAGGTCAACACCGAAAGGAGCCCAGTCGTAGCCAACAAGCGCCATATTTCCTTTTGTTCCCCAAACAGAAATGGTAGGCCTGTCCTGGCCTTTCCCTTCATGGCCGTAAGGATCGAAGTAGTTGAATCCGCATTGCACATGCGATAAAACCCCATTTTCATGTTCCATCAGAATCATCGCATTATCTTCAGCATCGACCTTTATTTCACCTTTATTGTCAGTGAACCGTTTGGGTGTAACAATACTGGTCATTGCCGTAACTGATTTTGCAGGTCCGAAAAGACCAGTTAAAGTTGAAAGATTGTAAACTCCAAGATCGGGCATGCTGCCACCTCCCTTTTCATAAAAAAATGCCGACCAGGTTGGCCCCAGGTGCCCGTAATGTGCATGTCCTGCAGAAACTTTCCCAAGTTTCCCTTCTTGTATAGTTTTCGACATAAATTCGAATTGTGGACTATTCACCACGGCAGGCGCACCCCAAATCCGGACCTTTTTCTGGCTGGCAAGGTCGAGCAATGCTCGGCCCTCTTTGTAAGTGTTTGCAAGCGGTTTTTCACTCCAGACATTTTTACCTGCATTCAATGCCTGTTTGTTCAGATGCCCATGTTCCTGCATATCAGTGAGATTCACCATCAGATCGAAAGGAACTCCTGATAGCAGTTCATCAATATTTGGATAACTGTTGGGAATGTTGAATTTGGTTGCCTGCTTTTTTGCCCTTTCATAAATAATGTCGCAGGTGCTGACCAGTTCTGCATAAGGACATTCCTTCAGATGTGGCAGGTAAACATTTGAAACACTTCCGCATCCGATCA
Source organism: Draconibacterium sp. (assembly GCA_037442685.1). GTDB lineage: Bacteria > Bacteroidota > Bacteroidia > Bacteroidales > Prolixibacteraceae > Draconibacterium. Next base: position 1,938 of record JBBIPU010000191.1, read on the forward strand.
CTGCGATACGGATTTTTTTTTGCTGATCGCTATTTTCATTTCTCCTTGTCAGCAATGGAGAAACAAGCATCGCTGTAATAAAAATTCCGGTTTGCTTTACAAAGTTTTTACGCGAAATGGTCTGTTTTAATTTCATAAGATTTGTTTTTTAAAAAAGGATTAGATTAGTATTTTAAATAACCAGGTGGCTGTACCACAAAGAAGCGATACAGCCACCATCCTCAGAATAAAAATTTCTCCTAATGAATTATTATTTTTTTGGTTATTTTATTTATTCCGGTTTCAGCTTCAATAAAATAAACACCTTTATTTAAGTTACTTAAGTCAAGAGACTTTTTGCAGACAGAACCATCAAGTTTTTCCTGATATACAACCTGACCGGGAAGACTGTACACAGTAATTCCCAGTAGCTTGTTAATGTTTGCTATTTCGATGTTGATCAGGCCATGTGTGGGATTGGGGTAAACGATCATACCACCTTCAGCAGAAATATCAGGTTTAACAAATGTGCCAACTTCTGTAACTACAAAAGATGTAAAGGCATAAACACCATAAGCGTCACAGCAGAAAAGCCCTGCCCAGTATTCACCGGGTGGAAGCGAAAGGTTTGGATGTTCCTCCGGGAGTGTTCCGTACGGATATGGAACACTGAACGCCATGGTTCCATTCGCATCAGGCAGGTAATCCCAAATGATTGACCTCACATCGCTTGGAATATCTCCTTCGTAATAAATTCCTATCCAGTCAGTTCCATTACCGCTTGTAAAGAAAGGATCGTTATAAATGAGTTCTATTGGATTTCCGACTTCAAGTGAAAATGCCGACAATATTAACGAAGGTGTATTCTTGTTTACCACTTTAAAGTCGTATTTGGCTTTTGCATTATATCCGTCACAGCACAATAAATAAACAATATAGTCACCTGCCGGTAGGGGGCTAAATTCGATTGTGCTGGAATCTTTCGGTGCATATTGCCAAAGAATTGACTCAGTACTACCCGGTGTATCTCCCTTTTTATAAATTCCGATCCAATCTGTTGCAGTGAAATCAAAATCTTTATAGTTCACCAGAATTGCACTGTTTACAGGATAAATACTTGCTGCAGTCTTTACATACGATTCTGAAGTCGATTCTGCTACTGTAAAGGCATCGGTGACGGCGTATTCAATTTTACTTGAATTTTGTAAGGAAGCAACGTAAATTCCACCGGAAAGGACTCCCGGGAATGAAACAATCCCCGATTTGGATACAATATAGCTCCATGAGATAGGTGTCCCACTGGTGCCTTCATCCCACAAATAAATTCCAATCCAGTCTCCGGCAGCAAAATCTGGGTCGTTATAAGTAAAATCCATGCCGACACCAGATTCAAATTCAGGTTTTTTTGGCGTGATAAATGCAACGGTCGAATCAATGACCTGAAAACTGCATGATGAAATACTGTCATATCCATCGCAACAAAGCAGGTAAGCATTATAATAATCTGGTTCCAGATAGTCGTTAATCGTCAGAGTTCCTTTTTCTGAAGTTATATATTTCCATGCTACCGGCTGATCTGTACCAGGTACACTATACTCGGGATAAATAGCTATTTTGTCAGTAGCTGAAAATTTTGGGCTGTAGTATGAAAATACAACTGAATCTCCCTGAACATAAACAGGAAACGCAGTAGAAAGTACAGGAATTTCAACGCTGAATTCTTCGGAAACCGCAATTACGTTATAACCGTCACAGCAGCATAAAAATGCTTTAAATTGGCCTGCATCAGCAGGAGCTTTTAATTTCAATTTTCCGCTTTTGCTTTTAACATAAGACCACGAAATTGAATTGCCCTCACCGGGAAGTTTGTCTGCCGGGTAAATCCCGATCCAGTCGGTCGAAACAAACGCCGGGTCATTGTAGGTAATTTCTATCGAATCCTGCGGCAGAAAAACTGTTTCTGATACAGTAACAGTCTGACTTTTAGTGCTTGAAGAAAAAACAAGATTCAAAGTCAATCCAAAAATAAAAATGTAAAATTTTTTCATGATTCTGTAATTTAATGATGTTAAAGAAAAAATCAGGATAAAGGACAACTAAAATTTTTCTCAGAAATGAGCAGATACGTTAATAGTACTTTGAAAAACAATAGTAATCACAGTTTTAATAAATCTAATCTTATTATACAAATATAAAAAACATAGTTTTTATTTTAAAAAAAGCATTTATTATTGTTTAATGATCTTTATAGTCTGAGAATACTTTCCCATATCAACGCTTAAAAAATAAACTCCGGGCGGAACATTATTAATATCGATTGAATTCAAATTGTTTGAAATCAGATCAATTTGTTTGCTGAAAACCAGCTTCCCGGTGATGTCTGCAATGTATATCAGGGCCGAAACATTCGTGGAAGTCAGCAGATTAAAAACGCCGGAACCCGGATTCGGAAGTACCTTCATTTGAAAGGGTAAAATGTATGGATGACCAATCGCTGAAACGGAAGTTGTATCTGAAATTGCCGGAATCGTTATTGTTGAAATAATACCTTTATGGTCTGAAGGCCAGGGCAAGGTATCTGCCACAAAATTATCCATTTCAGTACCAGATGTGCTTAAAGTATTTTTCACATAATAGCTTTTAGGCCCTGCAATTGCTGCATCAAGGGCTTTAACGCCTGTTCCCCTGTAAAAAATGTAGTCAATCCGGTCCCTTTCATCGCTTTTAGGTGTCCAGCTTGTACTTCCGACACCTGTGGCATACGAAGGCCAGGTAAAACCGGGGTTCAGAACTTCATCAGGATAAACCTGCCGGAATGCATCGGTAAAACTATTACTTATCAACGAACGGGTAGTGTTCCATTCATAAACCACGCCATGGTGATCGAACAGATCAGCCTGGTTTGAGGTCCAATCCTGGCTTGAAGGTTCATTAAAATCACCGAGAATTACAATGGGGCAGGTTTCATTTTTTACATAATTTAAAAACTCACCAATTTGCTCATCTCTTTGAGAACCCAGATTCTGCTTTGAAATAACAGTCAGATCAGTAACGGGCTGGGGGTCAGGGCTTCCGATCTGTGACCACCCGTTGTAAGGTGGTGAACCGCCGCATTTGTAACCTCTTGGCAGATAACATGCATAATACAAATAATCGAGATGAGAAGCAGCTACAATGACAGGATTTCCATTGATATCAATATGAAAAATTGAAATTGCGGATTTTAATAACGGACCTGATGATATTACCGGAAATTTACTTAGAATTGAAGCGTCAGAACCATTAATATGGCCTGTGTAATAATCAAGCCCAAGTGAGGCAAGTTCGTTAGCCATTTTTGTTGTCCAATCGCCAGAATAATTTTCAACTTCTACAAAGCAAACAATATCCGGTTTGACAGATGCAATGATGTCCCTGATATAAGTATTTCCGTTTGGTACCGAAGTTCCATCAAGCCAGATGTTTAAATGCATAAATGATACATTGGTAGATTTTTTTGCCGAATCAGAAACTGTAATATAATCGGTTCTTATTAATTGATCGTTTCCTGCATAATTTGAAACATTTAAACTTACTGTGTATGTTCCGGGTGTGCTGTATTGCACTGATGGATTTTGCTCAGTACTGCTTGCCGGGTTTCCACCGGGGAAAGACCAGGACCAGGAATCGGGTAAATAAAGCGACTGGTCTATAAATCGAACCGTCCCACCGGGCAAAATGTGGTAAGGAGAACCGTAAAAACCTGCAACGGGAGCCAGGCCAGATGTTGTGACATTAAAATTAGCAGTTGATAAAACAGTATATCCATTATTGGGATGAAAACACATTTTATAATTTCCTTCAGCGACAGGAGTCGTAAAAGTTAAAGTTCCACTTTTCACTGTTTCTGAAGGAGCTTTTTGTTCGCCATTCAAATAAAGCCACGAAATACTGTTTTGGGGACCGGGTGATACGGTAGATTTGTACATCCCTACCCAATCGGTTTTATAGTTTGCAGAATCGAATGTGACCTTAATGATTTCCCCGGGTGCATAACTTGATTTATTTATAGTTATAGTCGATGCATTGATATGTATGAACCAAAATAACACCGGGGCAGTCAGCAAAATTTTTAGCTTCATAACTGATTTTAAAATTCATCGGTCAAATTCATATCAATTTTTACACTTCCGGCAGTTTCCAGGGGGCGCGGTACACCGGGGTAATCATTTCGTTGGCTTTTTCGCAATTGGTGAAGTGGTTGTTTTTGTCGTCCCACTCCAGCAATGGCTGCCCCAGCCGTGCCGAAATATTGGCAATGTGCACATGCACTGCAGCTGCCCTTCCAACTTCAGGCGGACACGAAGGTGTTTCGCGTGATTTGATGCAAGCCAGGAAATTATCGACATGTTCGCGGTGCGATTCCTG
>JBBIPU010000192.1:0-6293 GCA_037442685.1 Draconibacterium sp.
TAACAAAAGCCATGTTACAAAAGAAAAACCTTGTGGCTGATTTGAGGGTGGAGTAGATTATTTACCTGGTTTTTCTGTCAAAACACTTGAGTCTGATAGCAAATAGGGAAACTGAGGCATTGATAGTAATGGTTTTGCCTGTTTCAGTCACCTATCATTCATTAACAGGCACTGGTGGCAGCGAAGATGCCTGTTGGAAGATGACTTTCCATTGGTTGCCTTTCTTACTGAAAATGAATGTAGTCCCAAACTTATCCATTTTTACTTTCACACCTTGTTTTGTCATCATTTCAAATTTGCCAAACCAATAATAAATTACTGTGTTGCCCGGCAAAAATCTGAAAGCTTCGCTTGTGCGTGTGACTTTCAGGGAAGAGAGAGTCGAAAACCAATTTGCGTGTTCTTTTTTAGCGGTTTGAAAGTCGGCCATCTCACCTGCGGTTGTAATTTGCATGAAATCAGGGGATTCGGCATAGGATTGATAAAGCGCCCCTGCATCCATGTTTTGAAGGTCCCTGAAAATATCTTCAACAACTTCTGCAATTTCCTTTTTCGCGGTTTTCTGTTCCTGTGCTGTCATTTGTGCAGTTAAATGTGTGGTAATTCCGAAAAAGGAAAAAATGAGCAAAAAAGTTAAATAATTTGTTTTCATAATCCGTTGATTTTAAAGTTTCTTTATCCAACTAACTATTGTTTTTGTCATTTCATCTGTTACATTTCCAAAACGGTGGTCAGTTTCAAAACCTTTGATTGAAATATTTCCGGCATTTTGCTGCAACAGTTCTCTATACAGTGGCAGTGTATTTGTCTCTATCAGACTGGTTTTGTCCTGCCAGCCAACGATAAATAATACCCTCTTTCCGTTAAGTTTATCCGCATTTTTAACCAGATCGTACCGATCGACATTTTGAATATAAAAGTCCATCTGGCTTTTCATATCCCCTCTGAACGGACCTGACGGTTCAAATGATTTTCCGACAAATTGCCCGTACCTTTCCCTGAAAACCGAATCGGATGCGGCCTTTTTTATGGAAACGGAGTGGTCGTCATTTGCTATGGATATAATATTTTTGACTTTGTCATTATACATCGCGCTTTCAATTGCAATTGTACCCCCAAAACTGTAACCGCAAACCACTATTCTGGAAGTGTCAATATTATACTTTGCCTGGTTCCCGGGCTCAAGGAGAAAATTAATTGCCACTCCCACATTATCTATACAATTATCAAAACTGAAAGTGCCTTCACTCAGATAAGAGCCCTGATAATTGAAAACAAGAATATTAAACCCAGCGGTACTAAGCTTTTCGGCCAATCCCAACGGACTGGACTGGTTGCCGGGGAAACCGTGCAGAAGGATGACCGTTGGTACCTTATCCGTTTTAGTTACCGGATAGAATCTCGCATCGATTTTAACACCGTTAATTTGTAAATTGACTTTGAGAGGGTTTACTTGTGGAAAAAGCAGGTACGAATTACACAGCAGAAACATTAACATGAAAACGAGTGATTTCATAGCTTGAATTTTGGTTTTTTAAAAATTTTTAATCCGATTAGTTCTGAAAGAATTCAAAAGAAGTAGTAATCCAGATTAAGTAATTCTGCACAATGAAATGTACAAAATTTTAAAGAAAAAAAGAAATGATTTCGCAGTATAAGTTTCAATTTTTTAGATAAATAATCTTAATTTCATCTTTTTTATTGAATAATAAAACCTGAAAAATCAGTATTTAAATAAAATACAAAATATTAATCTGAATATCTCTTTACGGTAACAAATTGTATTTTTAGCAAAGTTTTATTTACCTGTTCAAATTGTAGATTGAATGTATTATTTTGCCCGGGCGGATGATTGATTTAACTTGTAAAAGCCTGTTATAAATTATTCAGTAATCCAATTTTTAAAATGCTTATTCAAAGATTTTTGTTGACAGTAATTTCGGCTCTCGTACTTTTTACAAATTTCGCTTTCACCCAAAAAAAGGCAGATTTTAAGGTCATTGCATTTTACTCCGGCAAAAGCGATAAAGCTCATATCAGTTTTGTAAACGAAGCCAACCTGTGGTTTTCGAAGATGAGTAAGAAGAATCATTTTGTTTACGAAGCTACAAACGACTGGAGCAGGATGAGTGATGAAATCTTATCAAAATACGATGTGGTTATATTTCTTGATTCCCGTCCCGATTCGCTGCCTCAACGACAGGCATTTGAAAAATACATGAAAAATGGCGGTGCGTGGATGGGATTCCATTTTTGTGCTTTTGCCCTCACTCCATCCGCTTTTCCTCAAAACTGGAACTGGTACCACGACGAGTTTTTAGGGGCAGGAGGATATAAAAGCAATACCTGGCGTCCTACTTCAGCAATTTTAAAAGTGGAAGATCGTAATCATCCGGCAATGAAAAAACTGCCGGCCACTTTCAAAGCTTCGCCAAACGAGTGGTACAGGTGGGAAAATGATTTGCGAAAAAATCCGGACATCAAAATACTGGCTTCCATCGATCAGCAAAGTTTTCCGCTGGGAACCGGTCCGAAACCGAACGAGATATGGCATGAAGGTTATTACCCGGTGGTTTGGACAAATGTAAATTACCGGATGATTTACATTAACATGGGCCACAACGACATCGATTATGAAAACAGAACAAATAAAGAATTATCGTACACGTTTAAAAACAAAGAGCAAAACCAGATGATTATCAATGCACTGCTTTGGTTTGGAGAAAAGTCTGAATCAAAATAAATAATCTTTGTGGTTTTTGCGCTATTTTTATCTTCTCTGTAAAAAATAAAATGAGCAACCAGCCGCTGGCAGAACGACTTCGACCCAAAACGCTCGATGATTTCATCGGGCAGGAACATCTGGTGGGTAAAAATGCCGTGTTGCGGAAAATGATTGAATCGGGTAATATTTCATCCATTATTTTGTGGGGACCGCCCGGCGTGGGAAAAACAACGCTGGCAAAAATTATCGCCAACACGCTGAACCGTCCGTTTTATACGCTGAGCGCCATCAACTCGGGAGTAAAAGACATCCGCGAGGTGATTGACAAAGCCAAAAAACAGCAGTTTTTCAGCAAACCCAATCCAATTCTTTTTATCGACGAAATTCACCGGTTCAGCAAATCGCAGCAGGATTCGCTGCTGGGTGCCGTGGAGGATGGAACCATCACACTGATTGGCGCCACCACAGAAAACCCGTCGTTTGAAGTCATCACTCCCCTGCTCTCGCGTTGCCAGGTTTATATTCTCGAAACGCTTGACAAAGCCGGGTTGCTGAAACTGATTGACACAGCCCTTGAAAAAGACACAGAACTTAAAAACAAGAAAATCACCATAACTGAAGACGAAGCGATGTTGCGTTTTTCAGGCGGCGATGCGCGAAAATTGCTGAATGTGCTTGAGCTGGTGGTTCAGGCCGAAGAAGGCGACGTAATTGAAATCACCAACGATAAAGTGCTGAACCGTTTGCAGAAAAACCTTGCCATGTACGACAAGCAGGGCGAAATGCATTACGATATTATTTCAGCGTTTATCAAAAGTATCCGCGGAAGCGACCCGGATGCAGCGGTTTACTGGCTAGCAAGAATGCTTGAGGGTGGCGAAGACATAAAATTTATTGCCCGACGGATGCTGATTTTATCGGCTGAAGATGTTGGACTGGCAAACCCAAACGCTTTGCTGCTTGCGCAAAGTACGTTTGAGGCCGTTCATAAAATCGGGATGCCCGAGGGGCGGATTATTTTATCGGAATGCGCCATTTACCTGGCTACTTCACCTAAAAGCAACTCAGCCTACGAAGCCATCGACGCTGCAATTGCGATGGTGAGAAATACAGGAGATCTTTCTGTACCACTGCACATCAGAAACGCGCCCACCAAACTGATGAAAGAAATCGGTTATGGAAAGGACTACAAATATGCGCATGCCTTTGATGGCAATTTTGTGGAGCAGGATTTCCTTCCCGAAAAAATTAAAAAAGAAAGATTTTATTTCCCTCAGAATAACCAGTCGGAACTGAAAATCCTTGAACGCTTAAAAAAATGGTGGGGAGAAAGATTTTAAGAACTTTTGTTTTGCTCTTACAACATTTTCAGATTATTTCCCTTTGGTAACGTATTTTGTAACAAGTGTCGCCTCCGAAGTTGTCAATCTCGTTTTTGGTGCCATCTGGTTCATGATTGATTTCCACTGCGAACTGCTGAAACTTTCGGGTGCGTACAAACCATGACACCTCTCGCAGTTATCTATGTACAATGACCTTCCCTGATTAAGATCGTCGAGTGTGGCTGTTGATGTGACATCGGAAGGAGTGGGAATATAAAGCATGCTTGTATCTGTTCCCTGATTTTTACACGATGCAAAACCTGCCCCAATAGCTAAAAAAACAAAAAACCATTTACCTGTTTTCATATAAAACTGTTTAATATTAATACAGCAATACAACAATCAAATCTGTTAAAAATTTTACTGATTAAGCTTTTTTAGATAAAGTTAACTTACGATAAGAATTTGAGGCGACCTTTTAATGCTTCGGTTTTATACAGGAAAAAATTCCATGTAAAACAGTGAAGATTTACTATTCAGTTTTAAAGAATTAAAATTACATTGCTAACTCCATTTAGCAACAAAAAGAGAGTTTGTTATCAATATTACCGGATCAACTTTTATCATTCAGAATTATGAAGAAAAACAACAGTTTTACAAGAAGAAGTTTCATTGCCACCACTGCAACTGCAGCCGCCGGATTTTCGATTGTTCCGTCGAATGTGATTGCAGGATTGGGGCACAAGGCGCCAAGCGACAAGCTTAACATTGCCGGTGTCGGGATTGGCGGAATGGGCCGCGGAAACCTGAGAAACATGAAAACCGAAAACATCGTGGCATTGTGCGATGTTGACTGGGACCACTCAAAAAAATGTTTCGAAGATTATCCCGAAGCTAAAAAATACTGGGATTGGAGAAAGATGTTCGACGAAATGGGTAAATCTATCGACGCCGTTCTGGTTGCCACAGCCGATCATTCTCACGCAATTATTGGCGCTCATGCAATGACTTTGGGAAAGCATGTTTATGTACAAAAACCACTTACCCACTCGGTTTATGAATCACGTTTGCTTACAAACCTGGCAAAAAAATACAAAGTGGCCACATCGATGGGAAACCAGGGTTCGTCGGGCGAAGGAGTTCGGTTTATCCAGGAATGGCTCTGGAACAACGAAATCGGCGAAGTAACAAAAGTGGAAGCATTTACCGACCGTCCGCTCTGGCCGCAGGGACTTGCCCGTCCGGCTGAAGGAATGCCGGTTCCGGAAACAATGGCCTGGGATTTATTTATCGGGCCTGCAAAATTCCGTCCGTACCACCGGATGTACACACCGTGGAATTTCCGTGGATGGTGGGATTTTGGCACCGGCGCACTGGGCGATATGGCCTGCCACATCTTACACCCGGTGTTTATGGGATTGAAATTGGGCTATCCAACCCGTGTACAGGGAAGCTCAACCGAAGTAATGACCGATTCGCCACCAAATACCGAAATGGTGCAAATGGTATTCCCGGCAAGACCCGACTACAAAGATTCGAAAATTAAATTCCCTGAAGTGCAGGTAACCTGGATGGATGGTGGAATGCAGCCCATGAAACCACTGGGCTGGCCCGAAGGCAAATCGCTGAACGACGAAGGTGGCGGTGTTATTTTCCATGGGACAAAAGATAAAATCATATGCGGCTGTTACGGGGTCAATCCGTGGTTGTTGTCGGGAAGGAAACCAAATGTTCCGAAAACCATTCCGCGTATTGAAACAAGCCACGAACAGGACTGGATCCGCGCCTGTAAAGAGTCGCCTGAAAACCGCCGGGAGACTGCTTCTCCGTTCTCACAGGCCGGCCCGTTCAACGAAATGGTTGTAATGGGTGTACTTGCAGTTCGTTTGCAGGGTCTTGAAAAAGAATTGCTTTGGGATGGCCCGAAAATGGAATTCACCAACATCCGTGACAACGAAGAACTAAAATTCTGTCTTGACACAGGTTTGAAAATTACCGATGGCAACCCGAGCTTCAACCGCAAATATACCGAACCGGTGAACGCCAAAGCATTTGCCGCAGATCTGATAAAGCACAACTACAGAGAGGGATGGTCGTTACCAGATATGCCCTGATAAAAATCAGGTGGTACGTAAGAAAAAGGAGACTGTTAACGGTCTCCTTTTTTTCTTATGTAATTGATACTTAAAAGAATTTTAACCCACATTGCAGCCCTCACCTAAAAAAGCCAGTTATTTTCAGCTGAA
>JBBIPU010000193.1:0-6261 GCA_037442685.1 Draconibacterium sp.
GATTGCGGAGTAAAAAACAACATTATCCGCTGTCTGCTCGACCGCGACGCCACGGTGATTCGCGTTCCGTGGGATTACGATTTCACCGGAGAACAATACGACGGGCTGTTTATTTCCAACGGTCCCGGCGACCCTGCCATGTGCGACGCCACGGTAAAATACATCAAATCCGCCATCGATGCTGAAAAACCGATTATGGGAATTTGCCTCGGAAACCAGTTGCTTGCCCGTGCGGCCGGCGCAGAAACCTACAAACTGAAATATGGTCACCGCAGCCACAACCAACCGGTTTTGTTAACCGGAACCAACCGCTGCTACATCACTTCGCAAAACCACGGTTTTGCCGTGGCCACCGAAACACTGCCCGACGACTGGGAACCGCTGTTCACCAATGTAAACGACAATACCAACGAAGGAATCAGGCACAAAACAAAGCCATTCTTTTCGACGCAGTTTCATCCCGAAGCTTCGAGCGGGCCAACCGACACGGAATTTTTGTTTGACGATTTTATTAATAATATAAAATAAGACCCCTCCTAACCTCCCCAAAGGGGAGGGACTCACCGCTCTCCCTGGGAGAGAGGCCGGGAGAGAGGTCAAAACATACAACTATGATACAGACAGACATCAAAAAGGCAATTATCCTCGGTTCGGGGGCACTGAAAATCGGCGAGGCCGGCGAGTTCGACTATTCCGGTTCGCAGGCGCTGAAAGCGTTGAAAGAAGAGGGTGTTGAAACCATTCTTATCAACCCGAATATTGCCACCATTCAAACTTCGGAAAACATTGCCGACAAAATTTACTTTTTGCCGGTGACACCGTTTTTTGTGGAAGAGGTTATCAAAAAAGAAAAACCACAGGGAATTCTGCTGGCGTTTGGCGGACAAACCGCACTCAACTGCGGGGTGGCGCTTTTCAGAAGCGGGGTGCTCGAAAAATACAACATCAAAGTGGTGGGAACCCCGGTTCAGTCGATTATCGACACCGAAGACCGCGAGATTTTCGCCAACATGCTGGCCGAAATTGATGTAAAAACACCCAAAAGCATTGCTGCCGTTAACATGGACGAAGCGCGTGCAGCAGCCAAAAAAGTGGGCTTCCCGATTATCATCCGCGCCGCTTACACACTGGGCGGACTGGGTTCGGGGTTCTGCGAAAACGAGGAAGAACTCGAAGTGCTGGCACAAAAAGCTTTTTCGTACTCGCCACAAATTCTGGTGGAAGAATCGATAAAAGGCTGGAAAGAAGTGGAATACGAAGTGGTGCGCGACAGGTTCGACAACTGCATCACGGTTTGTAACATGGAAAACTTCGACCCGCTGGGAATTCATACCGGCGAAAGTATCGTGGTGGCGCCATCGCAAACGCTTTCCAACTCGGAATACCACAAACTCAGGTCAATTTCAATAAAAATTATCCGCCGCGTGGGCGTGGTTGGCGAATGCAACGTTCAGTTTGCGCTCGACCCGAATTCAGAAGATTATCGTGTTATCGAAGTAAACGCCCGTTTGTCGCGTTCTTCGGCGCTGGCATCAAAAGCAACCGGCTACCCGCTGGCTTTTGTTGCAGCCAAACTCGGTTTGGGATACGGTTTGCACGAACTGAAAAATTCAGTTACCAAAGTTACCACAGCCGCTTTTGAACCGGCACTCGATTACTGTGTGGTAAAAATTCCGCGCTGGGATTTGAGCAAATTTGTGGGTGTTTCGAAAAACCTCGGAAGCTCGATGAAAAGTGTGGGCGAAATTATGGCCATCGGCCGCAGTTTCGAGGAAGCCATTCAAAAGGGAATCCGTATGGTGGGCCTTGGTATGCATGGTTTTGTGGGAAATAAGGAAGAAATCAGTATCGAAGCGATTGACGAGGAGCTGACCAACCCTACCGACCGCCGAATTTTTGCCCTCACCGAAGCCTTCAACAAAAACTATTCGATTGACGAAATTTACAGCAAAACAAAAATCGACCGCTGGTTTTTGCAGAAGCTCAAAAATATTTTCAACCTTAAACTGGAACTCGAAAACCTGAACTCGCTGGAAGAGCTCAAACCTGAACTTTTAACGATGATAAAACAGTCTGGTTTTTCCGATTTCCAGATTGCACGCCTGGTTTTGAAAAGCCCGAATATAAACATCAGCAACGATTTGATTAAGGTGAGAAACTATCGGAAAGCCTTGGGGATTCTGCCATCGGTAAAACAAATCGACACGCTGGCAGGCGAATATCCGGCACAAACCAATTACCTGTACCTCACTTACAACGGCTCTGAACACGATATCGATTTCAACAACGACGACAAATCGGTGATTGTGCTTGGCTCGGGGGCATACAGAATTGGCAGTTCAGTGGAATTTGACTGGTGTAGCGTGAACTCGGTGAACACCATTCATGAACAGGGCTACCGTTCGATTATGATAAACTACAACCCCGAAACCGTAAGTACCGACTACGATACCTGCGACAAGCTCTATTTTGATGAGCTGTCTTTTGAACGGGTGATGGACATCATCGATCTCGAAAATCCGCACGGCGTAGTGGTTTCGATGGGGGGCCAGATCCCAAACAACCTTGCCATGAGACTTTACAGGCAGAAAGTTCCGATTTTAGGTACTTCGCCTGTAAAAATTGACAATGCAGAAGACCGTGAAAAATTTTCATCGCTGCTCGACAAATTGAATATTGACCAACCCCGCTGGGCACGACTTTCGACCATTGACGAAATCCACAAATTTGTAAATGTTGTTGGGTACCCGGTACTTATCCGTCCTTCGTATGTTTTATCGGGTGCTGCTATGAATGTGGTTTCCAATCCCGATCAGCTCGGGTACTTCCTCGAAATGGCGGCAAATGTATCGAAAGAACATCCGGTCGTTGTCAGCGAATTTATTGAAGAAGCCAAGGAAATTGAGATCGATGCTGTTGCTAATAAAGGTGAGATCATTGCTTACGCCATTTCGGAACATGTTGAATTCGCCGGCGTTCACTCGGGTGATGCCACTATCGTTTTTCCACCACAGAAACTTTATATAGAAACTATCCGAAGAATTAAAAAAATAGCCCGTGAAATTGCCAAAGGTCTTGAAATCACAGGACCTTTCAACATACAGTTCCTCGCTAAAGACAATGATATCAAAGTAATTGAATGTAATCTCAGGGCATCGCGCAGTTTCCCGTTTGTGTCGAAAGTAATGAAGCTGAATTTAATTGAGATTGCCACCAAAGTGATGCTCGGAATCGATGTTCCGAAGCCTGACAAATCGCTGTTTGAGCTTGATTACGTTGGTGTTAAAGCACCACAGTTTTCGTTTGCCAGGTTGTTGAATGCCGATCCGGTACTCGGAGTTGATATGGCTTCGACAGGAGAAGTTGGTTGCATCGGCGAAAATTATTACGAAGCAATCCTGAAAGCAATGCTTTCGGTAGGTTATCGTTTGCCGGTTAAAAATGTGCTTATTTCATCAGGACCTTCACGAGCTAAAATCGAGTTGCTGAACAGCGCCAGAATGCTTCGCGACAGAGGAATCCATATTTTTGCCACCGAAGGCACACACCGTTTTTTTGCAGAAAATGGAATTGAGAATACGTTGCTCTACTGGCCAGACGAAGAAAACCAGTCGCCTAACACAATTGAATATATCAAAGAAAAGAAAATCGATCTTGTAATCAACATTCCAAAAAACTACACTCCGAGGGAGCTGAAAAATGACTACCGTATCAGGAGAAGTTCTATCGATTACAATATCCCGCTGATTACCAATTCAAGAGTTGCAAGCGCGTTTATTTACGCAATCTGCAAATACAATATCGAAGATATTTCGATAAAAAGCTGGGATGAGTATGGTGTAGAATAATTTGACTTCATCAAAACGAATAAACCTCACTGGCTTCGTAACGCGAAGTAAGCCTGATTTTGAATTTCGAGTACAACGGCTGCATTGTCTGCAAGGCAATTTCCGGGGTATTGTTTTCTTTCGAAAGATGGCTCAGAAATACGCACTCCAGATCTTCCCCAGCATGCAGGTTTAAAAGGTGGAAAGCCTGATCGTTTGATAAATGTCCGTTTGCTGAGGCAATCCGTTTTTTCAGAAACCACGGATAACCTCCGTTCCAAAGCATCGATTCGTCGTAATTGGTTTCAAGAAAAACACACTGGCACTGTTGTAGATGAGATTTCAGGTTTTCGCAAGGTTCGCCAATATCGGTAAAAACGCCCACATTTTTGTTGTTGTGCTGAACCCTGAATGAACAAGGTTCGGAAGCGTCGTGATTTTTCAGGAAACTGTGAACCTGAAAACTACCTGCATAAACCGAATCACCTGGTTCGAAAAAAGAAGGATTGTCGGGCCGCTGGTTTTTGTAAGCGCCGTACCAGGTGCGGGCTGTCATGTAAACCGGAACACGCAGGCGCTTTCCTAAAACCCGGGCACCGCTGATGTGGTCGTTGTGTTCGTGCGAAATAAACACGGCTTTTATTTTCGATGGATTCAGTTTTCTTTCGTACAAACGAAGAATTATCTGTTTAAACGAAATTCCTGCATCAATCAAAACAGCATCTGTTTCGTTGCCGATGTAATAACAATTCCCGTTGCTCCCCGATGCAATAGCACAAATCTCAAGCATTTCTTTTCCTTTTATTCAAAAATAACTTGATCCGTCCCAACAATGAGTGCATAATTTTTCCTTTGGCAAACCGATTGCTTCTACCAGATCGTTCAATTTCTGGTATTTCAGGGAAGTAAGACCAAGGTTTTTCCTGATTCTTTCCACCATTTTTTTATATTCTTCAGAGTCTGGATCGGAGTATTTCCTGAAATCCACTTCTTCTGTTCCATTCAACTGGCTGATCGCTGTGCGGGTGGCAAGTTCAAGTGTTTTCCGCGAACGCGAGAAATTTAAAAACTCGCACGGGTAAGTCAGTGGCGGACAGGCAATACGCATGTGCACTTCTTCAATTCCCTCGTTGTACAAATCGCGGGTATTATCTTTCAGCTGCGTTCCCCTGACAATGGAATCGTCGAGAAAAACTCCTTTCTTTTTATTGATCAGCGCAGGATTGGGGATTAATTTCATTTTTGCCACAAGGTCGCGCGTGACCTGGTTTTGTGGCATAAAACTACGGGGCCAAGTGGGTGTATATTTCGCATACGGCCTCATGTATGGTATTTTGGCTTCATTGCTGTAGCCAATTGCATGACCAATTCCTGAATCAGGAATCCCCGCCACAAAATCTGCTTTAACATCGTCGTTTTTTGCCAGTGCAGCACCGCAGCGGTAACGTGTTTCCTCTACATTAATCCTTTCGTAATACGATGGAGGATAGCCGTAATACACCCAAAGAAAGGAGCAAATCTGCATTTTCTCATTGGGTTTTCTTATCTGTTCGTAACCATCGGCAGTAATGCTGACAATCTCTCCGGGACCAAGAAATTTCTCTGTTGAAAAATCAAGATTGGCAAACGAACAGGTTTCGGAGGCTACCGCAAAACCATGGGTGTTTTTACCAATGATCACAGGTGTCCGGCCTAATTTATCGCGTGCCGCAATGATCCTTTTTTCGGTGAGAATGATTATTGAGCACGATCCTTTTATTTTGTCGTAAACATTTTCTATTCCCGAAATAAAATCGCTGCCATCGGCAATTAACATCGAAACCAGTTCGGTCGGATTCACGCTTCCCTGGCTTGTTTCTGAAAAGGTGCGGTGATTTTTCAGCATTTCCTCTTCCAATTCTTCTGCATTAGCAATTTTACTCACGGTGCAAATGGCAAATTTACCCAGATGAGAATTGGCCACAATGGGTTGTGCTTCGGTGTCGCTGATTATTCCTATTCCCTGATTCCCCCTGAAATTAATAATATCTCCTTCGAATTTGGTTCTGAAATAACCATCTTCAAGACTATGGATTGCCCGCTGAAAACCTTCTTCAGAATTGTAAAAAGCCATTCCGGCCCGTTTTGTGCCAGGATGCGAATGATAATCTGTCCCGTAAAAAACTGAAGAAACGCAATCACCTTTTGAAATACAACCGAAAAATCCACTCATTTTTTTGGTTTTTATTTGATTTTAGTCATGGAAAATTATCAGTTTTCAACCATAAAAAAGGAAATATTGCAGATCGTTTTTTAACAATCTGTCAACAATCTGGAAGGTATTTGAAATTAATAATCCTGAAAGGACATTTAAGACCTGAAACTTCCTTTTTGTCTGGATTGCAGTTTGCAATCGACAATTTTTATATTATTTTGTCGAATCAAATCGACATTT
>JBBIPU010000194.1:0-6212 GCA_037442685.1 Draconibacterium sp.
ACACTCGATTGCACTTAACATTACTATCCATCGGCATTATACCAGATGAACTTTGGACTACATTATTATTAAATTTGGTATAATCTGCAAGTTGAAAACCATAAAAAAACCGCAGCGGAATCCGTTGCGGTTTTTTCATGGTGTCTGATCACAATTATTTCATTGCAGCATCACAGGCATCCAATAATTTCTGAATATTCGGATTGGAAGCATCAAGAGCTTTTGCTTTGTTCAAAACTTCAATAGCTGCTTTAAATTCAACTTTAGCCTTGTCCAGTTCAGCCTGATATGCCGGATCACTTGTTTTTAAGGTACCGGCTGTTACTTTTTTGTTGGCTTCGCTAATAATAGCCGCACCTTTTTTATAAAGCTCATTCCCGTCGTTTACATAAACTTTGGCCAAAGCCGGAGCCATTTTGGCATCGCCCGGAAATTTGGTCAAACCTTCTTCGAGAGCAGCTTTCGATTCATCATTTTTATTCTGACCTTTCAGAATAACCGATTTATAGTAATAAGCGGTTTCAGCTTTGTAATTATTCTGAATGCATTTATCAAACATTTCAACTGCTTTGCCGAAGTCTTTACCGTTGTATGCAACGCTTCCAGCTTTAAAGGTAAGTGCATCTGCTCCTTCCGTTGCAGTGGCAATTGCTTTTTCTAAATTCGAAATGGCTTTTGAGAAGTCCTTTTTTTCGACATACATATCAGCCAGGTTTTCATAACATTTCGAAATATTTACCTTGGCTTCAATTGCTTTTGCCATGTATTTTTCAGCCCCTTCAACATTTCCGGTTTTGCAGGCAGCATACCCGATATTAAAATTTATGGATGCATCAACCTGAACATCGCCAATATTATTCATTGCTTCATCGTACAAAGTAAAAGCTTTTGCATAATCTTTAGCTTTTAACGCCTCATTTGCCTGGTTAATTTTCTCTGCTGCATCCTGTGCATAAGTTAATACTGAAAAGAAAATTGTCGCCAATAATAAAAATACCTGTTTCATTTTTTTATCCTTTTTCTTTAATAAATATGTTTTAAAATCCTTTTTTTGTTCAGGTTTCAAAAATAATAATTCTGAATTAAAAACCTAAAACTATTTATAAAACTTTAACAATCTGACTGACAAAATATTAAATGTTTCTGATTTAAACATTTTGATTTAATAATATTCGAAAAGTAATTGCAGAATTTTTGGATTTAAGGATTAAACATTTCCCGGTTCCAAAAGTTGATAATATTCTGAATGATGTGCAAACGATGTTCAGCTTCAGTATTTTCAGGATCAAACTCAAGAACCTTCAGAAAAGCATTCATTGCATTGCCCCAGTTTTGAAACTTTTGTTCCAGAATTCCCTTGACAAGGTAATATTTAACCGATTCTTCGGCTTCGGTTTCAGTAAACAAATTCATCGCTTCGGTTACTTTCTGAGCCTCAATCAGCTTTATCACATCGTCCAGTTTTGTGCTGTGCATAATCACATTTTCAGATTAATTTCCCGATTCGATCTGCTATTTCCAATATCCGGCTGTAAAGCAGCTTTCCGGCATTTTTCAATGCGTATTCAAGACTCATGTATTCATCAGAAATACTGTAAATCCTGTCGAAAACATCACTGTTCAGGTTTTCAGCCAATCCCCCGACCGCAATCACCGGTTTATTCTGTTTTTTTGCCCATTGAGCCACGGCAAACGGAGCTTTATTATTCAATGTTTGCGAATCGATTTTTCCTTCACCGGTAATCACCAGATCGGCCCATTTTACGTGTTCCTCAAAATTCAGTAACGATAAGATAAATTCGGCGCCTGGTACAATTTCAGCATTGAAAAACGAAAGCAGAGGAACGGCAATTCCGCCGGCGGCGCCTGTTCCGGGCAGTTCAGAAAGCGCCTTTCCCGATTTCTTTTCCAGAATTCCTGCCCAGTTTTTCAATCCGTTTTCCAGACTGACAGCCATTTCAGGTGTGGCACCTTTTTGAGGTCCAAACACGTTTGCTGCTCCACTGATTCCTAAAAGCGGATTGTTTACATCGCATATAATTTTTACCGACACTTCAGGAATTTTTTCGGGCAGCAAAACATCAGCTGCTTCTGTCAAACCAGCACCGGTTCCGGGTATTTTATCACCTTTCCCGTCGGTAATGGTAAATCCAAGAGCAGTTAACATGCCCGTTCCACCGTCAACTGTAGCACTTCCTCCCACAGCAAGTAAAATCTCCGTACATCCCCTCAATACAGCATCGGAAATTAATTCCCCTGTCCCGAATGACGATGTTTTCATGGGATTCAGATCTTTGCTGTCAATCAGTTTCATTCCCGATGCGTCTGCCATTTCGATGATTGCAGTTTTTCCCGAAATAAAATACCCTGAACCTGTCAGATTGCCCAGCGGGCCATGAACCATGAGTTTTATTCTTTCAGCATTGATTGCTCTTCCCAGAATTTCGCCTGTAAAATCGCCGCCATCAGCAACCGGCACTTTACGCACGAGGAAATCGGAAGAATGATCAAGCAGGGCTTTTTCGACAATTTCAGCAAAGTCGAAAGCGCTCAGGCTACCTTTCATCGAATTTGGTGCAACTAAAATTTTCATTGTTCTCCCCTTGTCACCGAAACCACACCTTTTACCTTTTTCAACTTATGTATCAGAAAATCAAGATGTTCAATATTATACACAAGAACTTTCAGAACGCCTTCGAATTTTCCCTTGTCCGATTCAATATTGATCGAACGCATTTGCACACCGATATCTTTTGAAATCACATGTGTGATTTCGTTTACAATTCCTGTTTCATCGACACCTGAAATATGAAGGGTTGTCAGAAATGAACTCTTGCTTGTTGTGTCGCGCCATTTGGCCTTAATAATCCTGTACGGAAACCTTTCCTTCATCTGAGGAGCATTCGGACAACTGTTTCGATGAATTTTAATCCCCTCTTTTATGGTCACAAATCCGAAAATTGAGTCGCCGAAAACAGGATTACAGCACTGCGCCAGTTTATAATTTACGTTTTTCAGGTAATTGTCGATAACAAGAAAATCTTCATCGCTGTCGAAAGTCAGGTCTTTTATTTCTTTCACCGGAAGTAATTCTTCCAGTCTCGATTTTGTTGATATCTCTTCTTTTTCAGTAAAAATCGATTTGATATCCAGCGGATCGATTTTACCGGTTGCCAGTTCGAAATAAAGATCTTGTGCAATTTTGAACCCGTACTTTTTTAACATTTTACGGATTCCATCGTCGGTCAGCTCAATTTTCCAGTTTTTAAACTTTCGCAAAAGCATTTCGCGACCCTGTTCGGCCATGATTTTCCTTTCTTCATTCAAACTGGCCCTGACCCGGTTTTTAGCTTTCGAGGTTACTAAAAACTCAAGCCAGTCAAGTTTGGGTTTTTGATTGTTAGAAGTATCAATTATAACCTGATCGCCATTTTTAAGTTTGTGTTTCAGGGTTACTTTAACACCATTGACTTTGCCACCAACACAGGTATCGCCCAGTTTCGAATGAATTTCGTAAGCAAAATCGAGCATTGTGGCTCCTTTCGGCAATTTTTTCAGATCGCCTTTTGGTGTGAATACAAAAATCTCGTCGCTGTAAATATCAGTTCTGAACCGGTCGATAAAATCAATTAAATTCAATTCCGGATTTTCAAGGATATTTCTTATTTCTGCCAGCCAGGTGTCGTAACCCGAACTGCTTTTCCCGCCTTTGTATTTCCAGTGCGCAGCAAGTCCTTTTTCAGCAATTTCGTCCATTCTTTTGGTACGGATCTGTATTTCGACCCATTTTCCCATCGGTCCCAGAACCGTGGTATGCAGCGATTCGTAACCATTCGATTTCGGAATGGTGATCCAATCGCGCAAACGGTTTGGATTAGCCTGGTATTCCTCGGTTACAAACGAATATGCAAGCCAGCAGTCAGATTTTTCGTTTTCGGGTTTTGAATCGAGAATGATACGGATCGCAAACAAATCCATCACTTCGTCGAACGATACACCCTGTTTATTCATTTTATTAAAAATCGACGATATGGATTTTGTGCGGGCTTTCATCGAAAACTCCAAACCCTTGTTTTTCAGTTTTGCTTCGATGGGTTTTACAAACTCGGCCACAAAATTGGCGCGTTCGGTTTCGGTTTCCTTTAACCGGTTCACCACGTAATTGTAAGCTTCGGGTTTCTGATATTTCAGACACAAATCGAGCATTTCCGAATTCACTGTATATAAACCCAAACGATGTGCAAGCGGGGCATACAGATATGCTGTTTCGGTTACAAGACGATTTCTGCTTTCGATATCATAAATATCGAGGTTCCGCATTACCTGCAGCCTGTCGGCAATTTTCAGGATAATAACGCGGACATCGCCTGCAAGCGCAAGAAGCAGTTTTCTGTAATTTTCTGAATGAATATCGACCGTGTCGGTACCCAGGGCATTGATTTTTGCCATCCCCTCAAGAATCGAATAAATGTGTTTGCCGAATCCGGTTTCAATTTCCTTTTGTGTGGCTTTTCTTTCAAGTCCTGCATACATAACATTGTGCAGCAATCCGGCAATTACCGAGTCGGTGCCCAGACCAATTTCGTGAGCAATAATTGTGGCTACTTCAATCGAGTGACAAATAATTACTTCGCCATGTTTAAATTTATTTTCACCAACAATTTCGAAGGCAAAAAGAAATGCCTTCTCAATTTTCCCGACATCATCCGATTCAAGGTTAAACCTGCAAACCGATTTTAAAGTTTCGTACCTCGTTGCTATGAGTTCCTGAATATCCATTTTGAAAAATATTTATTTTTTCTACCCCTAATAACTCCCGCACAAGTTGGAATTTTTGTCTTTCCATCATTTCTTTAATCCACTACCTGTAAATCTCAGTCTCCAAAAGGGGAACTTAAAACACATACTACTTTAGAAGTTCTAACTCCTCCTCTTCGGAGTGGCCGGGTGGGGTCAGTTGTTCTATTCTTTTTTTAATAATTTTCACCACTTTTTCTATATCATTTTCAACTTCTTCATTTTTAAATCGAATGACGGAATAACCTAAGTATTCAAGCCACTCTGTTCTTGCTTCATCTTTCTTTTTGAGTTTTAAATGTATTCCACCGTCAACTTCAATAATTAATTTTATAGAAAGAGCTACAAAATCAGGAATGTAATTCTCAATGACATGCTGCCTTCTGAATTTTACACCCAACTTTTTATTTTTTAAATGTTCCCACAGTTTAACTTCAGCCAAAGTCATATTTTCTTTAAGTTTTTCCCTCACATTTTTGTAGTTCTTATAAAACTCTTTATTTGCGGTTAACCATCGTGGCTTTTTATAATTGTTGTCTTCTTCCATTTTGTTTCTCTATTTGACCCCTAAATCCCCAAAGGGGACTTTAAGAACTACCTTAAACAATTTGATAGTTTTTAATCCTCTCCTCTGGAGATTTTGGGTGAGGTCAAAGTTTGTATCATTCTCGTTTCGTAATGTATTTTTTATCTCTGCCCCCAAACCCCCAAAGAGGACTTTACTGTATTGAAATCATTTTCTCTGCTCCTGCTCCTCCCCTTTGGGGAGGTTGGGAGGGGTCAGAGTTTTGTCAATATTAAAACTTTGCAGAATAATTCATAGCAAAAAAGGCTGCCAAAATCAGCAGCCTTTCTTACAATTATAAAATCTGATTTTTGTAATTATTGCGCTGCTGTTTGTGTTGAATCCACAAATACCCGCTGGCGCAATTCACGGTCGAGCATAAAAATACCATTACCCTGACCATTGATAAGCTTCAATGTATCAAGTATTTCCTGCACATTTGCCTCTTCTTCCACCTGTTCATCGACAAACCATTTCAGGAAACTCTGAGTGGCATGGTCGCGTTCCTCAACAGCGACATCAACCAGGTTGTTGATCAGGCTGGTAACATGCTGTTCGTGTACCTGTGTACGTTCAAACACATCTATTATGTTTTCAAATTCGACAGGCATTTGTGCAATCGCCCTGAGCTGAACTTTTCCGCCCCTTTCGTTCACGTAATTAAAAAACTTATTTGCATGGGTCATTTCTTCCTGGTACTGAATGTACATCCAGTTTGCAAAACCCGGTAAACCTTTGTTATAAAAATAAGCGGACATCGATAAATAAAGCAGAGCTGAATATTGTTCTGCATTGATCTGCTCGTTCAAAGCGTTTAACATTTTTTCCTTTATCATGACTGTATCGTTTT
>JBBIPU010000195.1:0-6126 GCA_037442685.1 Draconibacterium sp.
TTACCCCTGATTATTAAGCTGATGTAAAATATCTCTATTCCCACCCCATCCTGATATTTCTCTTATTTCAATGAGAGAAAAAATCGCTATTTTGCCCCAGATTCAGTTTAAACTGAATAAACAGTTAAAAAGACTTTAAAATGGAAAATATAGACTGGAACAACCTGGGATTTGGTTATATAAAAACAGATTACAACATCAGATGCAATTATAAAGATGGCGTTTGGGGCGAACTTGAAGTAAGTGAAAGCGAATTCTTTACCATGCACATTGCCGCAACTGCCATTCATTACGGACAGGAATCGTTCGAAGGATTAAAAGCTTTCAGGGGACAAGACGGCAAAATCCGGATTTTCCGCATGAATGAGAATGCACAGAGAATGCAAGACTCTGCAGATGGTACTTTAATGGCTCGTCTTCCGAAAGAAAAATTTTTGGAAGCCGTTAAAAAGGTGGTTAAGATGAACGAAAGGTTTGTTCCGCCTTACGAGTCGGGAGCATCGCTGTATATTCGTCCGGTTTTGTTTGGAACCGGCGCCGAAGTGGGTGTTAAACCTGCGAAAGAATACATGTTTATTTTGTTTGTAACTCCGGTTGGCCCATATTTTAAAGGCGGTTTCCAGACAACACCTTTTGTGATTATGCGCGAATTCGACCGTTCAGCACCGCTTGGTATGGGAAAATATAAAGTAGGTGGAAATTACGCTGCCAGTTTGGTTGCCGGCAAAAAAGCACACGAATTGGGTTATTCCAATATTTTTTATCTCGATGCCAAGGAGAAAAAATATATCGACGAATGTGGCGCTGCCAACTTCTTCGGGATAAAAAACAATACTTATGTTACGCCAAAATCGCAATCGATTCTGCCATCGATCACCAATAAAAGCCTGATGGTTCTTGCCGAAGAATTGGGGTTGAAAGTGGAAGTCAGGCAGGTTCCGGTTGAAGAACTTTCAACCTTTGAAGAAACCGGCGCCTGCGGAACTGCAGCCGTTATCAGCCCGATTCAGCGGATTGACGATTACGATGAAAACAAATCGTACATCTTCTCGAAAGACGGCAAACCAGGACCGATCAGCGAAAAATTGTACAATAAACTGCAGGCAATCCAGTACGGCGACGAACCCGATAAATATGGCTGGGTAACTGTTCTGTAAAAGCCACTTCCGGTTTACCGATTCGTCGGACCAACCTCTCCAAATGAGTGGATTTTTAAAGGATATTTATAAAGCTCTGGAAAATTCCGGGGCTTTTTTTATTAATGCTGTAACTTCTTTGTGGTTAAATCGTCATATTTTTGGAATGAGCTCAGGAAACGGATGACAGTAAACGAATACAATAAATCGGTTGAACTTTTCTCTGACCGGGTTTACCGGTTCATATTGAAGAGTATCAGGGATATTCACAAAGCCGAGGATATTGTGCAGGACAGTTACGAGAAACTTTGGAAAAACTTTGAAAATGTGAGTTTTGAAAAAGTGAAATCGTATTTGTTTGCAACAGCTTACCACACGATGATCGATATTATCCGCAAAGAAAAACGGTCGTCTTATTCAGATGAACCTCAACTTCCTGAACAAAGCCATGAAAACAATTACAGCGATTTGGGTGAGATTTTGAAAGCAGCCGTTGATAAATTGCCCGAAGTACAAAGAATGGTTTTATTGCTGCGCGATTACGAAGGTTATTCGTACGAAGAAATCGGGGAAATGGCCAATTTAAACGAATCGCAGGTTAAAGTTTATATTTACAGGGCCCGTGTGTTTTTGAAAAAATATATTGGAAAAATGGAGACGGTGGTGTAAAAGATGGCCCCCTCCCGTCCTCCCCCGAAGGAGGAGGTGAATAAAGAAAAAGAGAAGAGATGAATATTAACAGAGATAACTACGAATCATTTTTTATCGACTACCTTGAAGGTAAGCTTGATGAAAAGCTGGTTGACGATTTTATTGAATTCCTTCAGCAAAATCCCGACCTGAAAGAGGAGTTATCGCTGTTCGAACCGGTTTCGATAATCCAGGAAGAGATTAACTTTAGTAAAAAGGAATCCTTGTTCAGGGAAAAATATGATATTGAAAATGAGTTCAACCAGGCTGCAGTTGCGAATCTGGAAGATGATATTTCAATCACGGAAAAGGCAGAATTTGAAAAATATCTTTCAACTCATCCTGAAAAACAAAAAGAAGCTTATCTTTTCAGTTTGACCAGACTTTATCCCGACGAATCGGTTATTTTCAGCAAAAAGGACAAATTATATCACAAGCTGTCCGGAAAAGTTGTTTTACTGTGGCCGATGCGGATTGCTGCTGTTTTGGTGGTGGCACTTTCGGTTTATTTATTTATTGAAAGATCTTCGTTTAAAATATTCACTGAAAACCAGGTTGCAAAAGTGGAAAACGAACCTGAAAAAAAGGAAAGTACTCCTGCCTTAAACAAAACCGCTGAGAAAAAAGAAATTCAGCTTGCAGCCAACAAAGAAATCAGAAAGGTTGATACAAAAAAAGAAAAACCGAAATCTGAACCCGGAAAAAATTTAAGCGAAAATCCAGAGGGCAGTTCCGGAATAGAGAATCTGGTTTTAGCAAGTTCTCGCGAAGAAACCCCGGAAACTTTGAAAAGTGTAACTCCTTCTTTTTACACCCAGACCCCGAAAACTGGCCTTGCTCCTGTAAATATTTCAGTACAAGAAACAGATCAATTAGTCGATGACGAAAGACTTTTAGTCGATATCGTTAAGGAAAAAACCGGAGTTGATAAATTATCGTTTAAAAAAATCGCCAAAGCCGGACTTTCGCTTGTGGCAAGTTTGTCGGGCGAAAAATTCACTTACCAAACAAACACAGAAGGCAAAGTCACCGAGTTAAAATATGATTCGCGGATTCTTGCATTCTCCATTCCAACCAAAAACGAAACCAGCAGAAAATAAAATTCTGCAATTATTCACATTCCTGCATTTTTTAAACTCCTGTAACTTTTCAGGTTGGGTGCCCGTCACAGGTTCAGAACTTAAAAAACAGAAAATATGAAACGATTGATTACACTTATTTTAAGCAGCGCTTTTACGTTAAACTCATGGGCACAAACCGATACAACCATGGTTAAGCCAGATAAAGAAAAAATAAAAGATGTTGAAGTTGTTACCGATGAATGGGGCGACACAACACATATTAAAATTGGTGACCAAACATATAAAGTTATTGAAGGCACAAAGGATAAGAATGTTAAAAAAACCAAGGATTCCAAAGATGTTACAGAAGTTAAAGTGGGTAAGAAAAATGTGGTGACTGTTGATGAAGATGGCGACAATGTGCATGTTGTTGTCGGAGATAAGGATAATATGAAAGGCGTTGAAGTAATTACAGATGATTGGGGCGATACTACCCATATCAGGATTGGCCGCAGAAATTTTAAGGTAATTGAGGGTGACAATGGGACGTATGTTAAATATGAAAAAGAAGATAAATCGAGAACCTGGCACGGCAGCTTTAATCCGCACTGGATGGGACTTGAGGTCGCCATGAACATGATTTACAAATCGGACTATTCGATTTACGATGGAACCGAGTACACTCAATATGGAGATTTTTTCGATCTCAACCCGGGGAAATCTTTATCGTGGGATCTCAATCTGCTTGAGTTTGCCTTCAAAAATGAAAAAAAGACTTTTGGTGTTGTTACCGGGCTGGGATTCAGTTTTAACGATTACGCGTTAAGCGATGCATACACCATCGAAAAGTTAAATGGCTCGGAAATGATCATCCCTGTACCGATTGAAGAAACGAACAGTGGCCTTAAAAAATCAAAGCTTCATATAAATTATTTAACAGCTCCTTTGTTCCTTGAAGTAAAGACACCTCTGCGATTGGGAGGATCGCATTTATCATTGGCAGCTGGTGTGATTGGCAGCTTGTATCTTGGATCGCACACAAAATATAAGTTTTACGATGGCGATAAGGAAAAAAAACAAAGCAATTTTCACATCAACCAGTGGAAATATGATATTACCGGCCGGATAGGATTCGGTGATTTATGCGTTTTTGTAAATTACTCGATGACTTCGATATTCAAACAAAACAAGGGTCCTCAAATCTTCCCGGTTCAGGTGGGAATATCGTTCCCGAATATTTAAGCCCTTCCCCTACCTCCGCAAGGGGAGTGAAAAATACAGAAAAACAGAAAAGTCCCTGGTTTTTGCGGAAACCGGGGATTTTTATTTATCATTTTTCAAGTTTATTTTTATGACTGTGAATATTTTGAACAACATAGCAGATCTCACTCCGGCAACAGGATTTTTCCTGCTTATTTTTTTCATTATTGAAAATTCGGTTTTGCTGAAAAATAAAGGTGTGAAAACAACTTTTCGCGGAGCCATGAAATCAGGAAAAATAAAATGGATTTATCCATTTTTTGCAGTTTCCCTTTTGCTGTTTATTACCGAAATTACCCTGCCAATTTTCGGCTTTTCGCTGCTTCCAAAAATTTTTACCGATTTTCTCATCGATTCTGTATTTTTCAGAATAACCGGAATAATTGCGATTTTTTTATCATTAATTCTAATGAAAACCACATTGCTGCATTTTGGAATCTCACTGCGTTTTGGGCTGAATGAAAAAAATACCGGAAAGCTTGTAACAACTGGAATTTTTGCCCTTTCACGCAACCCGTTTTTCCTTTCGCTTTTGCTGTTTTTTACCGGAACTGCGCTGATCTTTCCCAATGCTTTCTTTCTTGTATTTGCAGTTTCGGCTTTTGCCGGTATTCATTTTTCAATTTTAAGAGAAGAAAAATTTCTTCAAAAGGTTTATGATGAAGAATATTCCGATTATTGTCGTAAAGTGAGAAGGTATTTTTGATTTTTCAGGATTACAATTTTGCTAGCTGGAAAATCTTTAACTAACGATTTTTCCCAAACAACCCATCCATCTTCTGATAAAATTCATCGCTTTCACCGGTGGTTTTCAGCACAATTTTACCCTCTTTGTCAATGATGATTTTTGTTGGAAATCCTTCAACTCCGTATTTATCCCGAACCTCATCGCTTTCGGCAATCAGGTTGGTCCAGTTCAAATCGTATTTCGAAATGGCTTGCAGCCACGACTGACGGTTATCTTTGTAATTGATTCCAATAAACTCAACTTTGTCCCCATATTTGGAATAACTGGTTTTCAGACGTGGTAATTCCTTGATACAGTAGCCACACCAAGTACCCCAAAATTCAAGAACCACGTACTTTCCGGCAAAATTATTCAGTGAAATATCGTTGCCTTTATCATTTTTTAAAGTAAAATTGGGAGCTGTGGATCCCACCGCAGCAGCATTGAGGATTTTTGAAAGATGAATCCCGAAAAAAGAGTTCTGCACATCGGAAGTCAATGTTTTGTAATACCTGGCAATTGTATCGTTTGAAAATTCTGCAACAATTTCCGCAGAATAAATCCAGTCGGGATGAGCAGCAATCAGTTTCAGTTTTGTGTCTTCAATCTGTCGGTTGATTTTATTAATCTTGTTCAACAAATCAGCCTTCCCAACGTCGTCGGCCGGCAAGTTTGCTTTCAAAATAACAAGTCTGTTCCATTCTTCTTCCAGTGGAAAAAGCTTTTCAGAAAAATTGTTGCACTGGTTCCCGATTTCGTTACCAAAAACCTTGTAATCAATTCCATACCTGCCAATTTTGGATTTAATTGTCAGCTTTTCGCCAGGGTAAATAAAAAACAGGATTTCAAGGTTTTTTAATCCTTCAACCAGCTCTTTTTCGTCGCCAAAAACCGTGTGAAACACTTTGCTGTTTAGCCTGACCAAATGCCACATGTTCAGGTTGTAATCAAACTCACATTCAAACTTTTCGTTTATCAATTGAATGTTTTTCGAAATTGGGGTTTCGCCCAGTTTCAGCGGCAAAACCAAAACACTGATTTCAGCGTTGCTAATTCCCTCAATTTTACCTGAAAAAGAAGCTTTTTGCGCATTTGATAACAGAAATACATATGTGAAAAATGCAGTAAAAAATAGCTGTTTCATGGTTAGTCGGTTTGTTCGATTGGCAGGTTACTGAGCAGATGACCGGGAGTCACCAGCTCAGTAAGCAGCAGAATTATTGTTTCAGCAACTGCATAATTTCGTCGAGTT
>JBBIPU010000196.1:0-2366 GCA_037442685.1 Draconibacterium sp.
TTAATTCTTTCCCATTCAGCTTTGCCGATTGAATGTACTTGTTCTTTTTGGAACAATTCCGGGCAGTGATCCTGAATGTTTTACCGTTTGGAAGCCCGATTTCAACCTTGTCAAAAAATGGCGTACCGATTGCATACTGTCCACTTCCGGGGGTAACCGGGAAAAAGCCCATTGCTGAAAAAACATACCACGAACAAAGTCCGCCGCCATCTTCGTCACCGGGGATTCCAAGCGGTTTATCGTCGAACCACATATCCATGATTTCGCGGATGCGGCGTTGTGTTTTCCACGGCTGTCCGGCATAATCATAAAGGTAAGGAATATGCATTGAAGGTTCATTTCCCGCAACAAACATCCCGTTCAGGCCAGTTGCATCGGGAAATTTTCCCATAAACTGCCATTTCGAAATGTGTGTCGGTTCGTTGAAAAGGGCATCCAGCCGTTTGATAAATGCTTCATTCCCTCCAAGTAATTCAATCAAATCAGGGATATCCTGCTGAACAGAAAAATTCCAGGTCCAGGCATTGTTTTCGGCATAAAAAGAGCGGCTGCCAATGCCTCCTGACAGTTGCGGATCAAAAGGTTCAATCCATTTTCCGTTAGCCATTTTGGGAGCGAAAAATCCGTTTGCAGGATTAAATACATTGCGGTAATTCTTCGATCGTTTCAGGAAATATTCATAATCAGCTTCTTTTCCCAACGACTTTGCCAGTTGTGCAAGACACCAATCGTCGTAACTGTGTTCGAGGGTAACAGCCACAGCCTGCCTTTTCTCGAAATCGTTAACTCCGGGAACTGTTTCAGCGCTATCTTCCGGAAGTGCCGGGTACCAGCCATTTGCGATGTAAAAACTGTCGAGCGGACACATCGGCCCGGCTTTCCAGGGCAGCATCGTTCCCGAAACAGCATTTTTCCTCAAACCTTCATAAGCTTTCTCAACATCAAAGTTGGTGACTCCTTTTTGGTAAGTGTCCCAAACAAGCGCTGCCGAATGAAAACCGATCATTGCAGGAAAATCGCCGTAAAATTGCGGGAATCCCGGCATCCAGCCACTTTGTTCATACATTCGCGTGTACGATTCCACCATGTCGGCCTGCCTGTCAGGATCGAGGATCAGCATCAAAGGATGCAGGCCACGGTAAGTGTCCCAAAGCCAATCATCAACATAAAACGGACGGCCTTCATCGTTGTGGATTTTACCGTCGTAACCGCTGAAATAGCGGCCATCTTCCGAAATATTGACCATGCGTTCCATACACCGGTAAAGCGAAGTGTAGAAAATCCGTTTTTCGCGTTCGGTTCCGCCTTGTACCTGAATTTTGCCAAGCGCTTTTTCCCAGATACGTTTACTTTCATCTTTAACGGACTCAAAGCTTTTGTTGCCCATCTCATAGTGAAGGTTTGCAGCAGCCTGTTTTTCATCGATATATGAAATACCGATCCTGACTTCAACCGGTTTTTCTGTTTTGTTGAAACCAACAAAAACTCCTACACCGCTGCCATCAATTTCAGTCTCATTTTTGGTCTTTCCTGATTCGAAAGAGCCTGAAAAATCTGTTGGCTGACTGAATTCAGCATAGAAATACTGCTTTGTTTTTTCAAATTCCTCCCAACCCTGAATGACGGTTTTTCCTGTAATTTTTAATGAAGCTTTGCCATTTGCCCGGAAAATGATATTGGCAGAATCTTTACTATTAAATTTAAAACGGTAAACAACAGCCCTTTCGGTGGTCGTCCAATCAGCATCAATATCAGAATCCTCGAGCCAGACTTTATGATACCAGGGATGGACTTCTTCGTTGGCATGGTCGTAAAGCGCTGCATAATTATTCCGGTTAACCGATAATTTTCCGCATGTTGGCATTAACTCTGTGACGTGGCCCATGCGGTAAGCAGGCATATTCAGCGCAAAACCATAAATTTTATCGCTCAGGTAGCGGTCGTTCAAACCCGGCTTGGTGACCGGGAAAACCCTGACCATGCTGTGCGGGCGGTGGACTGTGGGATTTTTAGTGGTCAGCAAGGTAGCCACACTCCCGATATTGGGATCGACATATTTTGTTACATCTTCTTTCCGGCAGGAAATGAGTATTATCAACAAGGACAAAGCAAGAAATTTAAACGACTTTTTCATGTTAACTAATCCGAATAAAATAATATCGCATTTAACTATTACTTGACCCCTCTAAATCTCCCCTAAGGGGAGACTTCAGGAGCTTCCAGCAAACAATATACTGGAGTTTCACCCCTCCTATGGAGGGGATGGGGGAGGTCAATTTCTTAAAAGAATAACGACAATAAATAGTTCCCATCATGTTATTTCATTGAACAAGAAGAATTTAATACAGAATATAAAATTACCATTT
>JBBIPU010000196.1:2466-6070 GCA_037442685.1 Draconibacterium sp.
TCATGTTATTTCATTGAACAAGAAGAATTTAATACAGAATATAAAATTACCATTTGATTGTTACATTTATTCCTTCCGGATCGTTTTCAAACTGTAACAGACATGTTTTGCCGGTTTTATCCCAATCTGATTTAAACGATACTGCCTGTTGTTTCCCGGTCACAATGATTGTCTTTGGTTCTTCAGGCAATAAAACCCGCATAGCATTTGTGGTATTGACCGGGCTTTTGACGGTAAATGAATATTCATTTTTACCTGCCGATTCGTCGTACACTCTTGCCGCGGAAGCCAAAACCTGTGGTTTCATCAGATCTTTCACCCGACGGACATCGAAAAGATAAGCCTGTTCTCCCGGATTGACTACCTTTTCACTTAACACCGGAAGTTCAGGATCGAAAAGGTCAATCAGGCAGCCTTTCAGCGTAAACGGCTGATCAGAAACTCCCTCATCCATAACAGATACAATATCAAACGGGCCCCGTTCGAGGTAAAAGAAGTTTTTAAAAACAAGTTCCCCTGCGTGACATCTGGTTTCATACAATCGTTTTACCAAAGCCACAAAATCCTTGTCGGCGTCAGCCTGCAATACATATTCCTTAGGATCGTGGCGCAAAATGGTAACAATTCCTTTTCCGCACCGGTATTCTCCTTCTCCCGCATCCTTTGCCAGTCCAAGCAACTCAAACAAATGTTCCGATGGTGAGGCAAATTTATTGGTGCCTGTATTCCACCATTCCTTCACCTTCTGAAACGGATCGTTGTCGCGACCTGAATAAATAAGAACTCCCCCGTTTTTTACCCAATCGGCAACGTGTTTGTGCGCTTCCGGGTCAAGAGGTTTCATGTTTGAATAGGTCATCAGCAGGATTTTGATTTCCTTCCAGGTTTCACGATAAGCAACATTTTCAATGTGGGCTGTTTTTACCGGAATTCCCCGTTTGAGCAGCGGCAGCGCAAGTCCGTAAAAATTCGATAACTGCGGATCTTCATACCCCTGATGCGTCGGGAAGCGCTGAAACATCAGCGAATTGGCCATCAACACTGTAATTCCTGAAGATCCGTTAACACGATTGTCAGAAACAGGCATCTGGTTCAGCGAGTTGATCATCACCTGCATCTGCGTTGAATAATAACGTGGAATCCTTTCCTTTTCTTCGCTGTCAGGCTTCCGGTACAAACCTTCATAAATCCGGTCAGGCCAGGGCATCACTTCGTAACTGGCAATTTCCGGATAGAGTATTTTTGCAGTGAAAGTGGCCTGGTAGTTCTTTTTGTAATCGCCCCAATCGCGCGGCCTGTCTTCAATCGGGTCGGTCAGGAAAAACATTTTACGTCCGGTTGGCGCGGTCATCGATTCCATTGAACCATATTCCAGAAACGCATTTTCAAAAACACGCTCTTTTTTTACCCCGTTGAAAATAACGGGTTCGCGTGAAGTGCCCGTCCACACCTGTGCAATGTATCCGTCGATGCACGGAAGCGAGGCAAGACTGGCTTCGGGGCTGACAATCCGCCACGCTGCGTAGTTCACCAGCGAGTGTGTTGGTACATAGCAACGGACATTCATCCCTTTGCTTTTCCCGTATTCCTTGGCAAAAGTGCAAACCTCGTTC
The DNA here is from genome assembly GCA_037442685.1 of Draconibacterium sp. GTDB lineage: Bacteria > Bacteroidota > Bacteroidia > Bacteroidales > Prolixibacteraceae > Draconibacterium. The sequence continues at coordinate 4,080 of JBBIPU010000196.1, forward strand.
AGCGCATTGTAATACATCTGGTATTTCAGTTTGTTCGACAGGTAGGTATTTTCAGGCGATTCGTGCTGAGGCTGCCACGCTGTTCCATAATATTTGCGCCATTCATTTTTGAATGCCTCGCTGTAACCGGCGCGTGCCCAGAATTCAGGCTCTTCGAGGAATATTGCGTCAATCCCTGCATCGATCACCTTTTTGATGTGCCTTTCTTTCATATACTTCAGGTAGTTGGCAGTCGGGACAATGTAAGGCACCGATTTCCCGTGCCAGATTGTGTCGCCGTTGGCCTGTACCTGACCTTCGTCGAAATGTTCTTTTCCATCCCATTTCCCGGTGAAATAATCCTGGTATTCGCCCCATGCAATCCCTGTCATGAAATGAGTGATGTACCCATGTTCGCGCCACGAATTCACCCGCTGTTCAAACGTCAAATCCTGATAATCCTTTGTCCCATAAACGATAGCCACATCGGCCCTGACATCCGTCGTGGGTTTCCAGGGACCAGCAGTCTGGAAGGCAGTTTTTTCATTTTTTGCACGATCTTCCGGATTATTATTAATGATTAAAAATGATTGTGCAAAAAACCATACACAGAAAATTATCAATAGGTTCAGTCGGTTTTTAGTTTTTCTTTTCATCAGCCTGAGTCACTTAAATGGTTTTATTATAGCTTGTTATGATTTGTCACGACATTTATGATTTTTATCTATCATCGTTTATTTCTGAATGCCTTTAAAAATTGTCGCCACCTGTTGCTGATGCTTATCGGAACCTGCAGCATATTTTTCCATCCGTTTTACATAGCCCTGGTACATTGTCATTGCTGACTGAACATAAAACTGGTTGATCCCCTGTTTCCGTTCTTCTGTAATCGGACGGTAATACCCCTGACCGGGATCCATTTCCTGCCTGACAAGGCAATTCTCAAACGATTGAATAGCCTCATCAAGGTAAACAATTTCAACTTCATTTCCCTGAAATCCGGAGAGTTGCTTTTTCATCTCCACCAAAATTGTATGGGGCTTTGCCAGTGAGTCCGGTATTTCGCTTACAGTCTGGTAATTTGCCATCAATGCAGGCATTTCAGGGTATTCAGAAGTTGGCGTTTCTTCTGGCCAGCCGCCGTCAGTGATAATTTCTATCTGAGCTTCCAGCGGTAATTCGTTGTATATAAGCGATATTTCCTTATTTGAATCTATTTTTATGGCTTTCCCGTTTATTTTCAACGACTTAATTTTTGGTCCGCCATTTCGGCATGAAAGATAGATTTTCTTATCCCCGAAACGGACAGGTTCCTTTTGCAACAACTCTGTAATCGAACCAGGAATTCTTGGGCGAATGATCAACCTGTCAGATTTATAATCATAATCGAATAAACCGCGAACGGTGGCTGCCGGAATGGCAAAGTTGTCCACCATTACAGCCACTCCGCCAACCCTGAATTTGCCTGAGTCGGACCACGGATTTCTTGTATTTTCGCCTCGCTGCGACCAGGGGGCGTCCATCCTGAAATCCTTTGCCCATTTCATCGCGCGGTTTGCCGAACGCCGGATATCTTCAAATTTGCCCAGCCGGTAATACATCAGGATAGTGCGGCCTTCCACGGTTCCCCAGACTCCGCCATTCACCCAGTCGCCAAAAGTCCAGAAACCATCAAGTCCTCTGCCTTTATTTCTCCCCCAGGCACGATAGGTATCATCCAATCCTGGCGCATTGGTTAGCAGAAAATCGAAAGGACGAATTTCAGGAAAACCTGCAATCTGACTGTATATTTTTTCAGAAGTTGTTTTATCAACAACCCGCAACGCAACCGCATCGGCATTCACTGTGCCTTCCAGATAGCCAAATTGTTTTTGTCCCAATACACCGTGTTTTGTGCCGCCGGGTTCAAGCGACTTCACAAAATATCCGGCAGGTGTCATCAGTTGGGTGAGCGACTCCCTCGTTATTTTTTGCCGGTGTTCAAATTCAGCCAATTTCTCTTTGTTACCGGT
>JBBIPU010000197.1:0-6041 GCA_037442685.1 Draconibacterium sp.
TATGTTATCACCAATCCTCAAACTCCCTGGCCCTGGATCAATTACCTCGGAAACGAAGATTTTTTCTCGTTGATTTCGAACACAGCAGGTGGTTATTGTTTTTACAAAGATGCTAAATTCCGACGCATTACACGTTACCGTTACAACAATGTACCCATGGACAGCGGTGGCCGTTATTTTTATATCAAAGATGACGGAACCACCTGGTCGCCGGGATGGAAACCGGTGAAAACCCCTCTCGATATTTATGAATGTCGCCATGGAATGAATTACACCAAAATCAAGGGTGTAAAAAACGGTTTGTTGGCTGAAGTTTTGTTTTTTGTTCCGCTGAAAACCTATGCTGAAATTCAGAAACTTACTCTCAGAAACCTGTCGCCGGAAAAGAAAAGCATCAAACTTTTTTCGCTTGTTGAATGGGCGCTTTGGAATGCAGCCACCGACATGGAAAACTTCCAACGTAACTTTTCAACCGGAGAAGTTGAAATTGATGGTTCAGTTATTTATCATAAAACCGAGTACAAAGAGCGACGTGACCATTTTGCTTATTATTCAGTAAACGCACCCGTGAATGGTTTTGATACCGACCGTGAATCGTTTTTTGGATTGTACAATGGTTTTGAAGATCCACAGGTTGTTGCCGACGGAAAGCCGCGAATGAGTGAAGCACACGGCTGGTCGCCGGTAGCGTCGCATTACATCGAAGTTGAACTGAAACCGGGTGAAAAGAAGGATTTTGTATTTGTTCTCGGTTATGTGGAAAATGCGCAGGAAGAAAAATGGGAAGCGAAAAATATCATCAGCAAAACCAAAGCAAAAATTACCATTTCAAAATTCGATACCGGAGAAAAAGTGGATACATCCTGGCTCGAACTGAAAAAATACTGGGATGATTTACTTAGTATTTACAGCGTAAAATCGGGCGATGAAAAACTGGACCGGATGGTGAATATCTGGAACCAGTACCAGTGCATGATTACATTTAATTTCTCGCGTTCTGCTTCGTTTTTCGAAAGCGGAATTGGTCGCGGAATGGGTTTCCGCGATTCGAACCAGGATTTGCTTGGATTTGTACACCAGATTCCGGAAAGAGCGCGTGAAAGAATCATTGATATTGCTTCGACACAATTTGCCGACGGCGGATGTTACCACCAGTATCAGCCTCTTACCAAACGAGGGAATAATGACATTGGTGGTGGTTTTAACGACGATCCGATGTGGCTGATTGCCGGAACTGCAAGCTACATCAGGGAAACCGGAGATTTTGCTATTCTGGATGAAATGGTTCCGTTTGATAACGACTGGAGCGTGGCACGCACTCTTTTTGATCACCTCACCGTCTCCTTTGACCATGTAATCAACAATTTAGGGCCACACGGTCTGCCATTAATTGGCCGTGCCGACTGGAACGACTGTCTCAACCTGAACTGTTTTTCCAACGACCCCAACGAATCATTTCAAACTACAGAAAACAAAACAGAAGGTTCAAAAGCTGAATCGCTGATGATTGCCGGATTATTTGTTTACTATGGCCGCGAATATGCCAATTTATGCAGCTTTTTGGGTAATAAAGCCGAAGCTGAACGGGCTCAGCAACACATTGATGAAATGGTGGAAGCCATAAAAAAACATGGCTGGGATGGTGAATGGTTTTTACGTGCATACGATTTTTACGGGAACAAAATCGGTTCAAACGAAAACGAAGAAGGAAAGATTTTTATTGAATCAAATGGCTGGTGCGGAATGGCCGGAATCGGCAAAGAACAGGGTTTTGTTACAAAAGCGCTCGACGCTGTAAAAGAGCGGCTTGACTGTGAACATGGAATTGTACTCAACAACCCGGCATTTACAAAATATTATATCGAATACGGGGAAATATCGAGTTATCCTGCTGGTTATAAAGAAAATGCAGGAATTTTCTGTCACAATAACCCGTGGATAATAATTGCCGAAACAGTGGTTGGAAATGGCGAAAGAGCATGGGATTATTACAAAAAGATTTGCCCTTCGTATCTCGAAGAAATCAGCGATTTGCATAAAACTGAACCTTACGTTTATTCGCAGATGATTGCCGGAAAAGACGCCTTCAAACCCGGAGAAGCCAAAAATTCGTGGCTGACCGGAACTGCTGCCTGGAATTTTTTTGCAATTTCTCAATTCATTTTAGGCGTTCAGCCGGATTATGACGGATTGATTATAAATCCTTGTATTCCTGCTGATTGGAAAAGTTTTTCAATTCAGCGAAAATTCAGGGGAACAACCTACCAGATTGAGGTTGTGAATCCCGAAAACATTTCAAAAGGAGTAAAAGAATTATGGATTGATGGTGAAAAAACAACTGGTAACAAAATTCCGGTACAGGCGAAAAAAGAGTGCAAGGTTAATGTTGTGATGGGTTAAGGACTGCGGCTTTCTTAAGTAGAAAACTGGGCCTGCGACTTTTCCAAGTCGAAGAACTGTCTGGCTTTGGAAAACCAGACTCCCTTCAACAAAAAATCCTCTCTCCCACAATTTATTTAACAATTGCCTGTTTTTTAATAAATCCAGTTTGTTAGATTTGTGCCGTCAATGAAATTCAGGTTTTTAATATCCATCATTTTACTTGCATTGCACCTGAGCACATTTGGGCAAAGCAGCAATGCCACGCTGAAAGGTATTATTACCGATCAAAACGGTAAACCAATGGATATGGTTAACATTGCACTGAAGGATTATGCTCTTGGTACGACTTCAAAACGCGACGGTACTTTTCTGCTTCGTATTCCTGCGCAAAAAAACATCATTGTCATTTTTACATCGGTTGGGTACAATTCTGTAAGCGATACCATTCATGCCAAAGCAGAGGAATTAATCACGCTGAAAATTACGATGGAGGAATCGAACGTGAAAATTGGTGAAGTAACAGTTTCCCAAAACCGCCGTGAAGGTGGCAATGTAACAAGAATTGATCCGAAAATGCTCGATGTTGTTGTTGGTTCATCATCGGGAGCAGTCGAATCGCTGATCAAAACCCTGCCTGGTGTTTCATCAAATAACGAACTCAGTTCACAATACACTGTCCGCGGTGGAAATTTCGACGAAAACATGGTTTATGTAAACGATATTGAAGTGTACAGGCCGATGCTGATCAGGGCAGGTCAGCAGGAAGGGATGAGTTTTATCAACAGCGATATGGTTTCCACAATCGAGTTTTCTGCTGGGGGATTTGATGCAAAATACGACGATAAAATGTCGTCGGTGCTCGATATAAAATACCGTAAACCCAACGATTTCAGCGGATCGGCAACAATGAGTCTGCTCGGTGCTTCGGCACATATTGAAGATGTGGCGTTGAAGGGGAAACTGGCTCATATTACAGGAATCCGTTATAAAACGAACAGGTACTTGCTGGGAAGTCTCGACGAACAGGGTGAATACGATCCCAATTTCGTCGATTTTCAAACTTATGTTACTTACCAGGTTTCCAATCAGTTTGATATATCTGTATTGGGAAACATAGCTCAAAACAAGTACAAATTTGTACCCGAAACCCGTCAAACTTCATTCGGAACCTGGGATGCACCGCTCAATACAACCATTTATTTCAATGGCCAGGAAGTTGATGATTTTCAAACTTATCTTGGGGCACTTTCCGGCAATTACCATCCGAATGTCAATCTGAATTTAAAATTAATTGCATCAGCCTATTACGCAACTGAGAAGGAAACTTACGACATTCTGGGAGACTATTACCTGAACGAACTGGAGCGCAACATGTCATCAGAAGAATTTGGCGACAGCATACTGAATCTTGGAGTAGGTTCGTTTATTGAGCATGCAAGGAATTATCTGAATTCCACGGTTTACAGTCTTGCTCACAGGGGTGCGTACAATTCCGAAAATCATCTGATCAACTGGGGTGTAAAATACCAGCACGAAGCAATCGACAGCAAAATAAATGAATGGATTTACCGCGATTCCACAGGTTATTCCCTGCCCTATTCTGATACTCAGGTTTTGTTGTATTACACGCTGAACAGCAGAAACTCGATAAATTCGAACAGGTTTACCGGTTTTATTCAGGATACATGGAATGTACCGATTAACAAGGGTGATTTGTATATTACTGGCGGTGGAAGGTTCAATTTCTGGGATTTCAATAACGAATGGCTGTTAAGTCCGCGTGCTTCTCTCAGTTATTTTCCCGACTGGAAGAACAAGATTTCATTCCGTTTGGCAGGTGGAATTTATTACCAGTCGGCATTTTTTAAGGAACTGCTGAATACCGATGGAACACTGAATTATAATAACCGTGCACAGCGCTCGTACCAGGTGGTGGCTGGGTCAGACCTGATCTTTAACGCTTGGGACCGCCCTTTCAGGTTTACAACCGAAGCATACTACAAATACATGAACCGGCTGATCCCATACCAGGTTAATAATGTCCGAATTCGTTACCTGCCCGAACAGGAAGCGATCGGATACGCTACCGGAATCGATATGAAAATTAACGGTGAATTTGTCAGTGGGGTCCAATCCTGGGCAAGTCTTTCGTTTTTAAGCACGAAAGAAGATATTTTCATGGATGGTCATGGATATATTCCACGACCGACTGACCAATGGATGAATTTCAGCTTGTTTTTCCAGGATTATCTGCCGGGAAATCCTTCGTACAAACTGCAACTCTCTGGATTTTACGGAGCTGGTTTACCCACTGGTCCGCCAAACGGAGAACGGTGGCAGGCTACATTCAGGATGCCGCCTTACCGCCGTATCGATCTCGGTTTTTCAAAAGTACTGATCAGCGAGGCCAACCGTGTAAACCGCAACATCCTCAGGAATATCACTGATTTGTGGATCAGCCTCGAAGTGTTTAATTTGCTCGACACCAACAATACCATTTCATATTACTGGGTTTCGAGCAATTACGGCGATCAGTTTGCGGTTCCAAACTATCTCACCGGCCGGAAAATTAATCTGAAACTCTCTGTAAGGTTTTAAAAGTAGCCTTTCCCTGCCTCCCCGGAAAAGATGAAAAAGACAGAAAAGCTCCGGTTCTTTAATGAAAATGAGATCCCGGATTGATCAGCGGCTGGTATTCTTCAAATTCATCAACATCTTTTTGGTATCATTTAAAGCTTTTTCAGCAAAATAATCCGATAAAACGGTTAACATTTGCCTTGCTTCACCGGGATTTGATTTGTACTCATTTACAATCTCAGTTTCTTTACTTGTTAAAGTTTTAAAAATATCCGTTTCAAAGTCAGCTTTCCACTTTCTTACCTGTTTAATCTCGTTATTATAACAACTGTCAACTTTGACGGCAAACTCGTCAAATACCCAGCAGGCATGGCCGGGGTACCTTTTTTTATAACCTGCAATTTTAATGTTGTAGTTCTGCAATGCATCAGGATAAGCTATTTTTTCAAAATCGGTTGAAATTTCAGTTATTCCGTAATACCACGGAATGAAAGGCTGAATACAGGGATATCTCGGAGCAATCCACATAATATTCCCGACATCAGGAGGCAACCAGCTTCGCAACTGGGTGATGCAGCTGTAATCGTTAAGTCCATTGCACACTGTCAGAGTGTCGATCCGGGTACTGTGCGGACTCCCGCCCGCTGAAGGTTTATTGCAAAACTGAGTTCCTTCATAATGATTCTGCACAATTTCCATCAAATCCTGAATATTCACTTTTTGTTTTGGTTTAAACGAAAAGGGAAAATCATCGCCAGGTTGATATTGTTTTTCGGATAATTTATTTAAAATAACCCATTTGCGTGCGATGTTAAAAGTCGCTTCCTGTCGGTCGGTACGACCATATACTTTTCTGAAATTAAAACTTTGATCTTTCTTCGGATCGTACCATCCATTTTTTATTGCATATTCAATAATGTCAGGAGAAGAAAGGTAATTCAATGTATCTGATAAATCAAAGTCATTAATAACATAATAGTTGGGGATGATGGCAACTTCGTTATCCGGAACTCGTTTTGCAATCCAGTGTTTGCTGTAAGTTACTTCAAATACCCAGGCTTCATGAGGATCAGCTATTAAAT
>JBBIPU010000198.1:0-5982 GCA_037442685.1 Draconibacterium sp.
AGTTTCGTGTAGTGGCGGTCACTTTCAGTTTCGATTCAAGGAAAGTGTTTGTAAGCTTCGTTCTCCCGTAACCGTGCGGACAATACAGGTAAACTGCCTTTCCTGAAACAACGATTTCTTCGTCACCCTGCTTTTTTGATTCGATTTCTTTCAGGTCGAAACCGGCCGGATTTTCTGCAAGAAACGTGATGTGCAGAAAACCAGGGTCTTTTGTGCCGTCATTTAACGGATTATTTTCGTTGATTTTTTGCACTTCTTCGGCAGAAAGAACTATTACAGGAACCTCAAACCCGTAATCAGTTCTGATTTTTGCAACAATTTTCTCAGCCAGAAATCGGGTATTTATTTCATTGGCAGTGAAAACCATGTTCCCACTTTGAATGTACGTGGTAATGTTGTCGAATCCGGAACTCTTGAATGTTTCACGAAGCTGATCCATTTTGATTTGTTTTGCCCCGCTGACATTAATGCCCCGTAATAAAGCGATGTAGATATTCATAACCCTTTTTTAATTTGATAGACAATATGGATTATGATCGAGTTCGTTTCCGGTTCATTCTTTTTTATAGTTAAAAACGCCACCACCCTGCTTCAAGACCATCGAATTATCGGTTGCATTAAATTCCATCACCACGCCGGCCTGCTCAAATTTGAATTTGTCGGCTGCGGTGGCCTCGAGCGGGAATGCCGGTTGTCCGGTAGCCTGCGCAACAAGGGTTTCATTATCCCGGGTAATTGTAATTTTCAGCGGAATTTGGGTCGAAGCATAAACGCCTACATATTTTTCAAGCGTTTCAGCATCCACTTTAAAAGTTTTGAAGTCGGGAATTTCAAAATCTTTTCCGAAAACCGCGCTTAAAACGGCTATCGAAATATTGTTGTTGTTAAAATTTGTTCCGTTTGATGTGAGCGCGTACGAAACATTTCCATCCGCAAAATGACTGAAAACCGAAGAAAAACCATCGATGCCACCAGTGTGTCCAAAACCTGTTTTGTCGTAAAAAGGTATTTTAAACAAACCCATCCCATATTGTCCGTTAATGGTTTGCATCTTTTCAAGACTCTCTTTTGAAACCAGTTTTCCGCCAAACAAAGCATCGCTGAATTTTACCAGATCGGATGGAGTTGAAACAATGCCACCGGCACCCAGCGGAACTGAAATATCGGTTTCGGGTTCAACATTCCACTGACCTACATATTTGTACGATTTGCATTCATTTTTACCCGTGTTGATTTTTCCTCCAAATGCCGTGTTTTTTAGTCCTGCAGGTTTTGCAATCAGTTCGTCAACCAAAACTTTGTACGATTTGCCAAAACTCTTTTCAACAATAAAAGTAAGCAGCACAAAATTGGAGTTGCTGTAAGCTGATTTGGTGTCGGGTTCAAAATCACTGCCACCTTTTACAATGATTTCGAGCAGTTCTTTCCCGGTTTTTGGCTGTGTATTCCAGTCGAGGTATTCCTTGTCGTCGGTAAAACTGTGGATGCCGCTGCGGTGGTAAAGCAGGTTGGCAACCGTAATTTTATCTGCATTTTTTATCTCCGGAAAATACTTGTCGATGGTCTGATTCAGATCCAGTTTATTTTCTTCAACCGCTTTCATCACCACAACCGTGGTGAAGGTTTTTGAAATCGAACCAATTCTGTATTTCGAGTTTTCATTGGCCTTTAGTTTGTTTTCAACATCGGCATAACCAACCGACCGTGTGTAAATGATTTCGCCGTTTCGTGACAAGGCAACGCTTCCCATAAATTTGTTGTTTTGTTCCAGTTTATCGAAATAAGCATCGAGTTTTACTTTGTCGAAATTTTGTGAAAATCCTGTGATTGTTGAGAGGCCAATAATAAAGGCCAATAAAATTAGTTGCTTCATTTTTCTTGTTTTTAGTTGATTTTTAATTTAATCAGACGTTAAACTAAGATTTGTGTTACAAATACCTGAATGTTTGTGAAAATATTTACATTTAAGGATAAAAAAATCCAACCATAGCTGGTGAATATCCTGCGCCGCAAGACATCTTAATTGTTAGAGTTAAAATAGTTGAAAACCCGGACAATTGAATGGGTAATTATATTTTATGAATATCCGATGATTTACCTATTTCAAGTATTGTTGCCTGATAATCAATTCGTTCACCCCGACCCTAAAGGGAGCGAATTGATTTTCCCTGCACCCTTTAGGGCCGGGGTAATCAGGGAGAATCAATAGGCGGTTTAGGAATTTTATCGGATATACATATTATATTTTCTCGTTTTTGATTCTTTTTGAACTTAGTTTCAAATATATTCCGATTGCAAGTAACAACTCAGAAGCAAAAAGAATAATCTCGAATAATGAGATGGATTGGAAATCGGTCAATGCCCCGGTTAACTGAAACAATGAAATAAATGCAAGGAAAGCAGTAACTGTTGCATCGGAATTGATGGTTTTATTTCCCCTTTTTACCAAAATCAGTTCAGAAAGATCGTTTAAACGTTGGGCTATTTCGTAGTTCAGGCTTTCAATTCCTCTCTGAATTTCGCCAGCCTTTATTATTTCCCTTTCACTTGGATAATGAAAGGCATCGTAAATAATTTCAAAACTTAATGTATTTCTGATCTCTCTCTGACTTTTTTCAAGGAAATCAAGTTTGTATTTTTTATCGGCGCTCAGTGTATCATTTATTTTCTCCAGCGTTTTATTTAAAACGTATGCGTTATGTATCAGCACCATGTTCGGAATAAGTAAGTAGGGATCAACTATCAGATGATTTGTGACTGCACTGCAGATTTCTTCATTGTAAGTCATTTTTAATAATGTTCCCCTGCATGAAATAATAAACGAATCACTTTTAGTTACAGCAGGTTGAATGGTATCAAATATTTCGTCCTCATTCATCCGTTCAAAATCGAAAATTCCGAGAATGATGCCACATAGTGTTTTCGAAACCTTTTTTAAATCACTGTCCTCAAGTGTTTTTCTTTCCTTTAGAACTGAAGTTGAAAAGTCAATCCATTCCTTTCTGTTCTTAAAAATATGAACCGGATCGATTTGGATGATTCCGGATTGAACAAGGCTTACCTGCGTATGAAACAGCTTTTTAACACTTGAAAGAAGGTCATTCTTTTCCTTATCGTTATTTATCTGAAGTTCGCAGGGATGACTAAAGACTGTTTTTTCCTGATTACTTCCGAAATTTTGTGCCAGTTTTATTAAATCATTCTCGGTGAAGGTACAATTGGCCGCCGGAGCTATTGCCAAATGCCAGAGAGTAATGCCGGTTTTTGCGACAAAGGTTTTGCTGATCGCCAGATTAACGGGTATTGACAGCCTTTTGGATCCGGTAATTTTATAATGCCTGATCCCTTCAGATCTATAATTATAGGCATTTGGAAAATACAGCGTAGCTTGTCTGTTTTCTATAAATGTGCTTATAAAATCTTTTTCTGATTTTCTCTGATTTCTGAAATTGAGCAAATCTGCCTCGAATGAAGCAATGTAATTGTTCCCTTTATCTTCTGCAATTTTTCCCGGTACTGATTTTTCTTCAATAAAATGCCAGGTTACAGAAGTATTGGGAAACTCAAAATTATTTGATTCTAAAATAGTTTCCGGTTCTATATAGCCCTCTCTGTCTTCCGTTTGTTTTAAGGAAGCAACCATTTTTGCAAGATTTTCTTCATTGCCCCCCAATCCTCTATAAAACTCAGTAAGGAAGTCAGTTATTTCAAGGGTCGAAATTCTGGATTCTTCGGCGTTAAATTGGGGAAATGTAAACAGGAAAAGATTCTCAACATCCTTTTTTTTAGGATCCAAAGCAGGCTGTATGTACGGAATATTGATCCATTTAGCGCCAAGTTTTGAAAATATTTCCAATCTTTTATACGGATCGAAGTTGTCTTTTTTAGTCAGCTCCGGGTTATTCGACTCGAAAAATACATTCCTGATTTCTATTTGCCTGTTGTCCTTTATCCAATCCTTAATTATACTAATGCCCTCATTGATTAATGTTTTTGCGATTCCGTTACCCCTGTATCTGTTGTCAATTATAAGATATGTCAAATGGATGCATCTGCTTCTTTCGTACCAGTCGGCAATCAGGCCACCGCAAACTTCATCCTGGTTGGTGTCATCAGTTTTTATCACAATAACTGAATGAGGCTCAACTGGTTTTTTGTTTCCTGTAACCCTTTTAATGATATCCTGAAATAATTCTCTCTCATTCCTGTCAGGAAATCCGTTTTCATAAATTATTTCGAATTTCTTAAGCAGATCAGATTCTGATTCACACGACAAAGCATCAAATATCAATTTCATAATGTAGGTTTAATTTGGGCCGGCAGTCAATAATCCGGCACATAAAAGTAAAGGATTACTTTTCACAACAATACAATCCCCTAATTTTATTATGGAAATTACAAAATTTTATAAGAAGCCGGAGTTGGCTTTTCTGATTTTGAAATCTGCCTCAAGGCACTTAGATGTTTATTATTTTAATATGGAGGCGGGAGTCCGGCAACATGAATATTTTCTTTCTTCTTACCAAATAAAATTTGGTACTTTTAACCAACCAAATCATTAAAAAATGGATATTATTTCAATAATCACCGGGCTGGCAGCCGGATTGCTGCTTGGATTTCTTGTATTCAGAATCATTCAGCAAAACAGGGAAAAAGAAAAGCTGAAAACCATAATTCAGGCGGAAGAAAGATTAAGAACTCTGGAAGATGAAAACACAAAACTGGCTGTTCAACTGACCGAGATGATCAGACAGAGGGAACAACTGCAACGACAGGCAACGCTTGCCGAAGCTGAAAACAATTCGCTACTCGATAAACTGCAAACCCAAAAACGCGACATCGACGAACTTCACAAAAAATTCACGCTCGAATTTGAAAATATTGCCAACAAAATTCTGGAAACCAACAGTGAGAAAATCACCACCGTAAACCGCAAAAACATTGGCGAAGTGCTGAATCCGCTCCGCGAAAAAATTGAGCTTTTTGAAAAGAAGGTGGAAGATACCTACAGGCAGGGACTGAAAGACCAGACTGACTTGCGCGCCGAATTGAAAAAGCTTTACGAACTGAACGCCCGTATCAGCGAGGAAGCCGGCAACCTGACCAAAGCGCTGAAAGGCGATGTGAAAAAACAGGGCAACTGGGGCGAAGTGGTACTGGAACGCATTCTCGAACGCTCTGGATTGAACGAAGGCCCGCAGGGTTTTCGCCGCCAGTTCAGCGATGTAACCGACGATGGCAAACGCATTCAGCCAGATATTGTAATCGACCTTCCCGACAACAAACACATCATCATCGACTCAAAAGTGTCGCTGGTGGCTTACGAAAAAGCTGTAAATGCAGCCGATGAAAAAGAACGGTTGCAGGCTGTGAAAGAACACCTGCTGAGTTTGAAAACGCACATCAAAGGACTGAGCGAAAAACATTACCAGACCGCGCGGCAACTCAATTCTCCTGATTTTGTGTTGCTGTTTATCCCGGTGGAAGCCTCGTTCGGACTGGCAGTGCAGGAAGACCACGAACTGTTTTCGTTCGCATGGGACCAGAAAGTGGTACTCGTAAGTCCTTCAACTTTGCTGGCCACTTTGCGCACCATCGCTTCGGTGTGGCAGCAGGAAAACCAGACCCGCAACGCCATCGAAATTGCCAGGCAGGGTGGGGCGTTGTACGATAAATTTGTAGGTTTTGTAGCCGATCTTGAAAAAATCGGAAAAAATATTTCGGCTACCCAAAACAGTTACACCGATGCTATGAATAAACTCCAGACCGGCAGTGGCAACCTCGTCAGCCGTGTTGAAAACCTGAAAAAGTTAGGGGCAAAAACGACCAAGGGATTGCCGGGAGGAGGAGTAAATGAGTGATTGGGTGATTGAGTAAATGGGGAAGAAAAATGCATGAACCTACCTGACGGCTGGAAGGTGCGATAATGCAATAGTGCTTGAATGACAAAAGCAGGAAGGAGGAAATGGTAAATTGTAAATC
>JBBIPU010000199.1:0-1565 GCA_037442685.1 Draconibacterium sp.
CAGCCGGTTGAACTGAAAGGTGGATGTCTGCACCACGATAACGGTCCGCTGGGTTCGGCAACTTTTGAAACCGCCGAATACCGCCGGGTGAAAACAATGAAAGAAAACGGTTTTAACGCCATTCGCACTTCTCACAATCCGCCATCAAAACATTTCCTCGATGCCTGCGACAAACTTGGAATGCTTGTGATGGACGAGTCGTTTGACCAGTGGCAGCGGCCTAAAAATCCGCAGGATTACAATCTGTATTTCGACCAGTGGTGGGGAAAAGATATTGAATCGATGGTGAAACGCGACCGGAATCACCCGTCGATTATTATCTGGAGTATTGGAAACGAAATACCTGAGCGCGCCGATTCATCGGGTCTTGCAATTGCCCGCAACCTGAAGGAAAAGATACAGGAATACGATAAAACCCGACCAGTAACTCAGGCGATTTGCCATTTCTGGGATCACCCGGGCTGGGGCTGGGAACGCACCGCTCCTGCATTTGCCCAATTGGATGTTCACGGTTACAACTACCAGTGGAAACAATATGAAACAGATCATGCAAATTTCCCTGAACGGATTATTATCGGCACCGAGTCATTCCCGATGGAAGCTTTCGAGAATTGGGAACTGGTTGAAAAAAACCCTTATGTAATCGGCGATTTTGTTTGGACAGGTATGGACTACCTGGGCGAATCAGGAATCGGCCATACAAAATCAGACACAAGCAAAATCGGGTTCTTGCCACCCTGGCCCTGGTACAATGCCAATTGTGGCGACATCAGCATTCTGGGCTACAAAAAACCGCAGATGTTTTATCGCGATGTGGTTTGGCGTAATAGTGAACTCGAATTGCTGGTTCATGCACCTGTCGCTGAAGGGAGAAAAGAAATCATAAGTATGTGGGGCTGGCCCGAAGAATGGAAATCGTGGAATTGGGCAGGCAGCGAAGGAAAACCACTGCAAGTTTCGGTTTATTCGCGCTGTGATTCGGTGCGGCTTGAACTCAACGGGAAAGTAATCGCCACCAAACCGGTTTTCAAATCTGGCTCGTCAGGAGCAATTATGGACAACTACAATCAGCCGCAGAAAAAAATGGCTTTAACAGCAACATTCGAAGTTGCTTACCAACCCGGGGAACTAACTGCAATCGGGTTAAAAGATGGGAAGGAGATTGCTCGGCAGTCGTTGAATACCACCGGTAAACCGGCACAACTGAAAATTACGGCCGAAGAAAATAATTACACGGGCATCCAAAACGAACTGGTTTATTTTAACATTGAAGTGCTGGACGAGAATGGGTTTTTGGTTCCGGATGCAGCCTTACCGGTTGAATTTGAAATTTCGGGTGGAGGAAAACTGCAGGCGGTTGGCAACGAAAACCCGGCAGAAATGCATAGTTTTCAGCAACCACGGATTAATTCTTATCGAGGGAAATGCCAGTTGATTGTCAGAAAAGATGAAACTGGTAGCGAAATAAAGGTTTCTGCAAAATCTGATGGATTGACGTCAGGGGAAATTTGAAATTTTTGATTGTTGTTTTGGTGACATAGAGACAACGCATGCGTTGTCTTTAC
>JBBIPU010000199.1:1665-5967 GCA_037442685.1 Draconibacterium sp.
CCTTTCTGTAAGGTTTCCAGGAATAAATTTTTCGTCCGATAAATTGTCCTAAAAAAAACGAACCAATGAGGAAAGGAGCCAAACCCCAAGTCAGTCTCAGCCCGTTGAATTTGCGGATATAAATAATCAACGGCACTGGCAGATGAATAAAGAAGAACCACCAAAACGATAGTTTGCGGAACATTCCGCGCAAATATCCAAATGGCAGGTTGACAATAAACGTAGCGACACACGTATAAAAAACCGCCCAAACCGTTGTAGTGTTAAAAATCATTTATTCAAATTAATTTTTCAATGCAGAGCTATTTCTGACCAAGTCTGCCAATGTTTTCACCCAATCATCATTCGAGTTCAGGCTTTCAACAAGCTGAATTTTTTCCCCGCCATTCTTTTCAAAAAGTTCCTGGTATTCCAACCCAATTTCCACAATGGTTTCAAGGCAATCGGCAATAAATGATGGTGCAGCGAAAATAACACGTTTTTTCCCTTCTTTTGCAAGCCTGATAACTTCTTCATCTGCAAATGGTTTCAGCCAGTTTTTGGTAAGCCGGCTCTGAAAAGCCACAGAATATGCTGATTTGGGTAATCCCAGTTCTTTTGCAAGCAGTCGGGTGGTTTCATAACAGGTGGCTTTGTAACAGAATTTTCCGTGAGCAGGCAAACCGGTTTCACACTGGCAAACGGCCGTTTTTACTTCGGGATGAACACGGTCTGTTTGACTGAATGGCAGTCCGTGGTATGAAAAAACAATATGGTCAAACGTTTCAGGATTGTATTTTTTGATTTGTGCTGCAAAAGCTTTGATAAAACCCGGATTGTTGTAAAACTGGCTGATGGTGATGATTTCAGGGATCACATTCCACTTTGCCGTTTCAGAATTGGCAAGCTGAACGATGGTTCCGGTAGTGGAAGAGGCGTACTGCGGAAACATCGGCAAAACCACAATTCTGTCAAATTTCTGGGATTTGATGGTTTTCAGGATCGCTTTCAATGAAGGATTCCGGTAACGCATTCCCACAAAAACAGTGAAACCTTCACCCAGTTTTTCATGCAATTTGTCGCGTGTTTCGTTCGAAATGGCCAGTAATGGTGAACCTTTTTTGGTCCACAGTCTTTGGTAAAGTTTTGTTGATTTTGGTGCCCGAAAAGGAACAATGATAAGATTGACAAGTATTTTCTGCAACAGCCAGGGCAAATCAATCACCCGGCGGTCGTTCAGAAATTCGAACAGGTATTTTCTGACCGCTGGCACGTCTGGTGCATCGGGTGTGCCAACATTTGCTATAATTACAGCCGTTTTCTGACTCATTCTGTTTAAATAATATTTTTCAAACTAAAACAATAAAGTCAGGCAATCGTTCAATCAATGATTTAAATTCAGCCAGTCAATTCCCTTTTTCAGTTGTTTCAATGTTTTTTCCTCAAATCCGCCGGGTTCAGGCGTGTAATTGTATTCCCACGAAGCAGTTGCAGGCAAACTGAGCAAAATGGATTCCGTGTTTCCGTCCGATTCCAGTCCGAATTTAGTACCACGATCATGAATCAGGTTAAACTCCACATATCTTCCACGGCGCAGGTTTTGCCAATTCTTTTCGCGTTCGGAAAATGGTCTTTGCCCGTTTTTTTGCATAAATCCGGCATATATTTTCGGATAGGCCTCTGCCAAATCGCACGTAAAATGAAAAAGCGTTTCCAGATCATGTTCCTGTCCCGGTTTCAGACGGTCGAAGAAAATTCCGCCGACACCACGGGTTTCGTTCCGGTGAGGAAGAAAATAATAATCGTCGGCCCATTTTTTATAAAACGGGTAAAATTCAGGGTTGAACCTGTCGCAGATTTCTTTTAATGAACGATGAAATGAAATGGCATCTTCGTCGAGAATGATGTGTGGTGTAAGATCAATACCGCCGCCAAACCACGAAACGCCGTTGTTCAATGCAAAGTAACGGACATTCATGTGAATGATGGGCATCCATGGATTTATCGGGTGAAGTATCGATGAAATGCCTGTTGCAGCATATTCATCGGCTTTCTCTCCCAGCAGTTTTTCCATTTGAGGCGAAAATTCCCCCTTTACAAATGAAAAATTGACGGCTCCTTTTTCGATGATATTTCCTTTTTGAAGCACACAACTTATTCCGCTGCCAATTTCTTTCTGCCAGTGGTTAAATTCAAACTTTCCTTTTCCGTCGGCAGTTTCAAGAATTCTGCAAATATCTGACTGAACAGATTTGTATTTTTTAGCTATTCTGGCTATTTCGTTCATAATTAAATTATTCTGAAATTCAGGCAAGTTCTTCAGCAATTGTACGTGCCTGTTTTATGCGGTCGGCCATCCCGATTCCGTCGCGGATATTTCCGGCTAAAACCAAACCCGGGTATTTTAGCTGAATCTGGTGGATGGTTTCGAACCGTTTCCCCGAACTCAATCCATATTGCGGAATGGCATATTTATACCTGAAAATCTCAAACAAATCGGGTCTGAAAACGGGCATTCCCATCATTTGACAAAGTTCGTGTGAAATAACATCTTCAAGTTCTTCGTCTTCCATCTCAAAAATTTCTGGTCGTTTGGTTCCACCTAAAAAAACCGAAAGCAACGCTCCATTTTTGGGTGCCCGTCCTGAAAAGAACGAAGAGGTAAACAAAACTCCTAAAATATCCCGCTGTTCAATAGTGGGTACAAGGCCGCCAAAAGCCTTCAAATCGATTCCTTTCCAGTTCCGGTACCCTGCAATAGCCTGTACCACCGACGCGTATTTCAGCTCTTCGAAAGGCGCTTTTTCTTCGGCTGATAGAAAAGGCAAAAGATTTGTCAGTTCGTATCCTCCGGTAGTCGTTACCACTCTTTTTGCATGAATCAGAACAGGTTCGTTGTTGATTTCAGTTTGAATTACGAATCCGTTTTCGGAAGTATTGACAGTAGTGTTTTTAGCGTTGAGCAGAATATTTTCAGAGCCCACTTTTTCAGTGAGTGCAGCAATCAGGTTTTTCAATCCGCCTTTTGCAGAAAAAACCTCGCGGGTTGCTTTTTGAAGGCGTGGATTGTTTTTCCGCTCTTTTGCCTTTTGCATGGAACCTTTGATAAAACTGCCGTAATTCTGCTCGAGTGCATACAATTTCGGAAGGGCATATTTCGGGATCAGGTATTTCGGATCGCCGGCATAAACACCTGAAATAAAAGGATCTACAGCATAATTCAGAAAACTTTTACCCAGTCTGCGTTTTACAAAATCAGCAAGATTTTCCTCAGGATTTGTTCCTTTTTTGCGGAAAGGTTCGCCCAAAACCCTGAATTTATCACTAAACGTAAACAAAGGCGTTGTAACTGCCGAAAGTGGGCCCGACGGGATGGCGTGCCATTTTCTTCCTTTCCAGATCAAACGGCGTTTTGCATTGGGATCGGCCACCTCGAGCGAACAAAGCCCTTCAAGGTCTTCAAATAATTCTGCAACTTCGGGATTTCCGACAACCCCGGTGTTGGGCCCTTTTTCGTAAACAAATTCATCGTCTTTCACGGTTTGTATCACCCCCCCGGTTTTTGCCGATTTTTCAACTATCAGCACATCTTTCCCCTGTTTTTTCAGGTAAAAAGCCATGGTCAGCCCTGTAAGTCCGGCGCCGATAATTACAATGTCTTTTTCAAGTGGTTCGCTCATTTTACACTGATTTTGAAAAAGTTTTTGTGGTCGAAATTAAAAGCGGATCGAAAGACGCTGCAACATTGCGGATGAGGATCAAACCTTCTTCGGTTACCTCAATTTTTTCGTCTGAAAGATGGATGATTCCGTCAGTTTCGAATTCTTTTAATTTTTCCGTATCGTAATTTACAATATTTCTTATTTCTTTTCCTGATTTACCAAAGTGGTTTCCAATCTCGTCCCACACAATCTGCTCATTGCACATCAATTCGGTAATTACTTCGCGGATAACAATGTGATCGTCGTTCAGTTTGTATCCCTTTGTGGTAGGAATTTCACCTTTTCCAGCCTTTGCAATATAATCATCAATCGATTTGGTGTTTTGTGCATAAACCGTATTTAACTGGCTGATGGAAGTTACGCCGATGGCATAAACCTGGCCGGTGGTGCGGCGTGTGCAGTAACCCTGGAAATTCCGGTGGAGTTCTTTGTTGCGGTAGGCCTGAGTCAGCTCGTCGTTTTCGAGTGCAAAATGGTCGAATCCGATAGCATGGTAACCACTTTTTAAAAGCAGTTCAGAAGCATTTTCAAACATTTTCATTTTTTCATCGCTTGCCGGCAGACCTTCTTTTTCGAGTCTTTTCTGAATTTTACTGACCCA
>JBBIPU010000200.1:0-5908 GCA_037442685.1 Draconibacterium sp.
GGAGTTGAAAATGCACAAGAGTAATCGAAAACCATGAATATCAGAAGAATCACAGTTTTTCTCCTTTTGCTGGCACTCTTAACTGCCTGTAGTAAAAAGCACTTAACAGAACCGGTCGATTATGTCGATTTGTTTACAGGAACCTCCAACTCCCGCTGGATGCTGGGTCCGTATGCTTCGGTACCCTATGGAATGGTGCAGCTTGGGCCTGACAATCAGACTGCCGGCTGGATGGGCGGCTATGAATATTCGGTGATGAATGTTTCCGGGTTCAGCCACATTCACGCCTGGACCATGTCAGGTTTACGCATTATGCCGCACATGCAGGATTTTACCAAATCCGATGGGGCAGTTGACCGCCCTTACCGTGGAGGAAGTGCAGGTTATCATTCGCGAATTGACAAAACCACCGAAAAAGCTTCGCCGGGTTACTACACCTGTTACCTGTACGATGCAAATTGCAAGGCAGAAATGACAGCCACCACCCGCTGCGGCTTTCATAAATATACTTTCGACAAAGAAGGAAATGCGCGGATTATTCTCGATTTGCTGTTTCCGGCAGAAGACCAGGCTGAAATTCGGGATGCCGAAATCAGAATGGTGAACGACACACTGGTTGAAGGATATGCTAACACGATTGTGCCGACTACCAACAACATGGAATATTTGCTTTACTTTTCCATTCAGTTCAGCGAACCTTTTAAAAACATGGGCGGTTGGGTGAACGATTCCATTATTGCACAGACTAATAAAATTGCCGGAAAGGGAGATGTGGCAGCCTTTGTGAATTACGACACAAAAGCCGGCGAACCGGTAATGCTGAAAGTCGGGCTTTCTCTGGTGGATATGGAAGGTGCACGCCAAAATCTCGCTGCCGAACTTGGCCCGGCGGGCTGGAACTTTGAACAGGTGGCTGCTTCGGCACGCAAACAATGGAACGACCTTCTTTCAACCATAAAAGTGGAAGGACGGGAAAACGATATGAAAAAGTTTTACACCAACTTTTACCGCAGTTTTGCCAAACAAACCTGGAACGATGTCGATGGTCGTTACTGTGACCCGTTTGAAGTAATCAGAAAGCTGCCCGAAGGAACAAGTATTTACGGGGGCGACGCTTTCTGGAACAGCTACTGGAACTACAATACGATTTTGTCGCTGATTGCACCCGATATCATGAACAACTGGGTGAACACGCAACTCGAACTGTACAAATATACCGGCTGGACCAACAACGGCCCCACCGGACTGGAACACACCCGGGTAATGGGCGTTGCTCACCAGGTTGCACTGATGGTTTCGGCATACAAAAAGGGAATCCGCAATTATGACACAAACCTGCTTTGGGATGCAGTACATCATGAAGTTTCAGAACAGGGAAAAGCGCTTGAAAAGACGGGAAATGTGGGCGAGGAATGGCTGAATGCGTTTGATTCGCTGGGATATGTTCCGTGGGATATTTCACACCGCTCATCGCGCACACTCGACTATTCGTACACCGATTTTTGTGTGGCGCAACTTGCCAAATCGCTGGGGAAAACTGCCGAATGCAAATTTCTGCTGAAGCGTTCGGACAACTGGAAAAACCAGTTTAACCAGGAAGTGAAATGGCAGATGCCGCGCGACTCGAAAGGAAACTGGAAAACCGACAACAATCTGTTTTCAGGCGAACTCTGGAGCGAAGGAAACGCCTGGCAGTACAGCTTTTATGTGCCACATGATATTCCCGCTGTTGTCAGCCTGATGGGCAAAGATTTGTTTAACCAGCGACTGGAGGAAGGCTTTGAAAAGTCGGCAAAATTTATGTATGCCGCCCATGCGCTCGACCGCGTACAATCCACGGTTTACGAATATTACATCAACCAGGGGAACGAAGTGAATATGCAGGCTTCGTGGCTTTTTAACTACTCAGGCAAACCCTGGCTCACACAGAAATACACCCGCGCTATCCTGAACAGCTATTATGGCGACGAACCTTACCACGGCTGGGAAGGCGATGAGGACGAAGGCCAAATGGGAGGCTGGTTTACGATTACATCGATGGGGATTTTTGAAATGAATGGCGGTGTGACCGACAGTTCCAAAGTGGACCTTACCGCGCCGCTTTTCGACAAAATCACCATCAGTCTGAACCCTAAATATTACAAGGGAAAAGAATTTGTCATCACCACTGAAAACAACACGCCTGAAAATATTTACATTCAGAGTGCCACCCTGAACGGTAAACCACTGAAAAAATCGTGGATTTATTTTACCGATATTGTGAATGGCGGAAACCTTCATTTTGTGTTGGGAAACCAGCCAAACGAAAAGTGGGGAGAATAGCCCCCTCCTTTCCTCCCCAAAAGGGTGAGGGAATCGTATAGTAGAAAATTGTTGTAATAAATTGCATTATGTCTCTTATCAAATATCTTGTATTTTTGCTTAAAAGTCTCCCCTTGGGGAGATTTAGAGGGGCTTTTATCTAAAGATCTAAAATAAATCAATATGAACTCACGCGAACGTATTTTATCAGCAATCAATCACCGGCAACCCGACCGGGTACCCGTTGACCTTGGCGCCCACGGCAGCTCCGGACTTTCGTTTGTGGCTTATCAGAAACTGATAAAGCACCTGAAAATGGAACATTTGTCAACAAAGATTTACGATGTGGTGCAGGAACTGGCACAACCGGGAATGGAACTCATCGATTATTTTAACGTGGATGTGCTGGATGTAAAACAGCATTTAAACACCCCGGAAAGTTACTGGCATCAGCTTGAACTTGTAAAAGGCAATCCTGCGCTTTATCCGTACTGGTTTAAACCCGATAGGCAAACTGACGGTTCATGGTTAGCACCCAATGTCAATGGCGAATATATTGGCAAAATGCCCTCCGGCGCCACTTTTTTCGACCAGATGGTTTTTCCTTATATCGACGGATACCCGGATAGTTTTGAAAATATGGGCGAAGATATGTTGCGCGTGGTCTGGGGAGGTTTCGGATATCCATCATACGATGGCATCGATAAGGAAAATTACTGGGAAGTATTGCGGGAAAAGATCCTTGATCTGCGTTCGAAAACCGACAAAGCATTGCTTTTGGGTGTCGGCTGCAACCTTTTTGAGTGGGGAACATTTTTGCGCCGTATTGATAATTTCCTGGTTGACCTTTATCTCGAGCCCGAAAATGTTCATCGGTTGCTGGATGCCCTTATGGAACGCCATCTGGATTACCTTTCCACAGTGTGTGAAAAGGTTGGTGATATTGTTGATATTCTGAAATTTGGCGACGATCTTGGCACAAACACCGGTCCGTTTTTCGCGGCGGAAACTTATAATGAGTTTTTCCTTCCACGACATAAACAGCTTTGTGATTTTGTAAGGAAAAATTCAACTGCCCATACCATGCTGCATGTATGCGGCGGGATATATGAACTTATTCCGGGTTTGATTGAAGCGGGATTCGAAATTATCAACCCTGTGCAGATCAGCGCGGTAAACATGGAACCCGAACGGCTGAAACGTGAGTTTGGGAAAGACCTCACTTTCTGGGGAGGCGGCTGCGACACCAAAACCATTCTGAACAGTGCCACTCCGCAACAGGTAAAGGACCATGTAAAACGTAATCTCGAAGTGTTTTTTAAAGAGGGTGGATTTGTGTTTAACCAAGTGCACAACATCATGCCCGATGTTCCGCCTGAAAATGTAGTCGCTATGTTTGAAGCGGTAAGGGAGTTTGAATAAAAACGGTGATGCAATTTTGGGTGCGGAGGTTTATAACTCCGTTTAAAAAGATCCAATCGCGGTTAGAAACCGCGACACCCGGCATTATTAATCGCATATAAATGAAATAGTAAATGGGATATCAAGATGGTTTAGTTAAGTAACCAATCATTTTTACCCCCGACCCCTGAAGGGGAGTAGGGAAAGTCCCCTTTAGGGGATTTAGGGGTAAATTGATGACAGGAATTTCTTAATTCAACAACATTAAATGGTAAAAAATAAATCACACAATGAGTCAAATCGAAGAAAGAATCAGGGAACTGGGGCTTGAATTGCCGCCGTCTCCCCCACCCGGTGGAATATACCATCCGGTAGTCATCGTTGATCGCCTGTTGTATGTTTCAGGGCAGGGACCTTACTTAGGCGAGGGAAAACTGATAAAAGGCAAAGTAGGAAAAGACCTCTCTCTTGAAGAAGGACAAATCGCAGCGCGACAGGTGGGACTGGCCATGCTTGCCACCATCAGGGCGCAAATTGGCGATTTAAACCGCATCAAACGACTGGTGAAAACGCTGGGAATGGTGAACTGTTACCCCGATTTTGAGCAGCACCCGCAAACCATCAACGGATTCAGCCAGTTAATGGTCGATTTGCTGGGTGTAGAAAATGGAAAAGGCGCACGTAGTGCTATTGGCATGACTTTACCTGCAAATATTGCCGTAGAGGTGGAGTGTATTTTTGAACTGGAAGCCTGATTTACCCGGGTGCGGAAGTTTTCAACTTCCGATTTTTGCATTTTGAATTCGATAATGGAAAAAACAGTTGTGGTTTCGAACCTAAGAAATGCAGCGGTTTAAAACCGCTGCACCCGGGAATGATTTCCAAATGAATTTCTGCTTCCGTCAAATTCAGGTGTTATTTTCTTCATCCGAATTTTCTTATTTTTACGGAAAATCAAAATAACCTTAATATGAAAAAACTGATTACCATCACCGCGACTATCCTTGTATTATCACAGTTCTCACAGGCAATTGCCCAACAAATTTATCAGTGGCGCGGGTCCAACCGCGACGGCAAATACAACGAAACCGGCCTGCTCAGCCAGTGGCCTGAAACCGGGCTGCAACTGCTCTGGTCGTTCAGCGACCTTGGCGCCGGATTTTCGGCTCCGGTGGTTACACCCGACAAAATTTATGTTAACGGAGTGTCAGGCGGCAACAGCACACTGTTCTGTTTCGACCTGAAAGGGAAACTGCTGTGGAAATCGCCAAATGGCAAAGAGTTCACGGGCGAAGGATATTCAGCTAATTTTCCGGGAGCACGCCCCTCGCCCACTGTTGTAGGAAACATGGTTTACACTTCGTCGGGTTTGGGAAGAATCGGCTGTTTCGATGCCACCACCGGAAAAGAAGTGTGGGCGGTTGACATGGTAAAAGATTTAAATGGATTTCAGAATGAATTTGGATACGCCGAATCGTTTGCCACCGACGACAAAAACCTTTATTGTATGCCCGGAGGAAAAACCAGCAACATTGCAGCACTCGACCGGATGACCGGCAAAATCCTCTGGACCAGCAAAGCGCTAGGCGACACCACCCATTTCTGCTCACCAATACTTGTTAAACTGGCTGACCGGCAAATTTATGTTTCAGTTTCGCGGCACTGGATATTTGCGGTGGACTGTAAAAACGGCGATCTGCTCTGGAAATACCCGATCGCGTTTAAATACGACGGCGACCATGTAAACTCACCTGTTTACGAAGCTCCTTACATTTACTGGGTTTCAGGCGATGAAAACAGTTGTGGCGCTGTGAAACTTGAAATGGCCGCCGATGGAAAAAGTATAAAGGAAATCTGGCACAATCCGCAGGTGCGCAACAGTTTTGGAGGCTTTGTTGTACTTAATGGGAAACTGTTTGTCACCACCGAAAATAAAAACCTGAATGTGCTCGATCCCAAAACCGGAACTGTAGCTGAAAAAGTAAAAGCACCTTACGGAGGACTGATTTTTGCCGATAACAAATTCATAGTTTATGGCAACAACGGCGATGTAAGCCTTTTTAACCTCACCGGCGGTAAACTTGTGCCCGGCGGCACCTTTAAAGTTACCAAAGGTAGCAAGGAACATTTTGCCCACCCGGTAATTGCCAACGGTGTGCTGTACATCAGGCATGGCGAGGTATTGATGGCGTATAAGGTGAAGTAG
>JBBIPU010000201.1:0-5861 GCA_037442685.1 Draconibacterium sp.
CCTGTGGTAAGAAAAGGAATCGCTTTGTATTGTTTTTTTATGAGCAGTGCCAATAGAAAAAGTAGCTCGAAAGCCAGCCCCTCGGTGCGTGCCAGGAACAAAAACGAAATGAGCACAGCCGATGTCACGTATTTTTCGCTGAAAAACAAGTAAACCGATAAAACCAGCACCAGACTGAAAACGATTTCAGTCATTCCTGTTGACATCAGCGCAAAATAAATGGGTGTAAAAATCGCCACAACCACTGCAAACCAACCATTTCTGAGTTTCAGTTTGCCCGCAAGTTTCCACACAAACCAACCGGTAAGTAACCCCAGAACAGAATTCAGGATTCTGACCGCCACAAAACCAAATAGCGCAAACGGCGCTGCAACAAGCGTGTAAACCGGTTTTCCCCAGTGGTCGAGAAAAAGGTGCGGGTAGCGAAAAGCCCAGCGGGCAATGTTAAAATGAGCGTAATTGTCGGCGCCACCTTCGGGAATCGGGGTAAGAAACGCAAGAAATACAAGAACAAAGCCGGTTAAAACCAACACGGCTATTACAAATTTTTTCTCGGTTAAGTTTTTCATCGGGGTTTTATTATATTATGAGAACAATATTTTGTCGCATCTACTCACCCTCTGTCCGCCAGCTGGCGGAGAAATTATTCCAAGCTTCTCCCAGCTCAGGTTCAAAGTGATTCTCCCCTTGAGGGGATAAAGGGGTGATGATTGCAAATAGGTTATTATATTATTCATATTGCTTGAAACGCCTTTTAACGGCTGAAAACATTGTATTTTACGATACAGTAAAACGCCCTCAACCCATCGCGCCAGCCAATTTTTTTGCCGTCTTCGTAGGTTCGGCCATAATACGAAATTCCCACTTCGTAAATTCGCACTTTCGGAATCCGTGCAATTTTAGCAGTCACTTCGGGTTCAAAACCAAAACGGTTTTCTTTCAGCCTGATGTTTTTAATGATATCGGCTTTAAAAAGTTTGTAGCAGGTTTCCATGTCGGTGAGGTTGAGGTTGGTAAACATATTGGAAGCAGTGGTAAGCAGCTTGTTACCGATGGAATGCCAGAAAAACAGGATACGGTGGGGGTTGCCTCCCAGAAACCGCGAACCGTACACAATATCGGCGTTTCCTTCGGCGATGGGTTTGAGCAAATGGTTGTATTCGCGCGGGTCGTATTCAAGGTCGGCATCCTGGATGATGATACATTCGCCGGTGGCCTCAGCAATTCCGCGGTGCAGGGCGGCACCTTTTCCCATATTCACTGGCTGGTGAAAAAGTTTCATATCAGCCTGCGGATGATTTTTAATGTAAGCGTCAATCACCTCACCCGAATTGTCTTTCGAGCAGTCGTTTACAAGAATAATTTCTTTAGTAAACCCGTAATTCAGTTCAACTTCAATGATTCGGTTCAGGATTTCGTGAATGGTTTTTGCCTCGTTATAAACCGGAATCACTATCGATAATTTCTTTTGGTTTTCCATTAAATCAGGGTGATTTTCTTAATTTTCGTCAAAGATATAATTACTGAAAAAACTATCCATTTTATCTGTCATTAATTCCATTATTTCCGGGTGAGACAATCAGGAAATTTGTTATCAGAGCCTGATCTCGTGTTCTCGGATTCAGAAACTTCAAGGTTACTTTGTTCATCCCACGCTGTCTGACCTGGTAAACTGTATCCATTTTGTTATTCATATCCAAAAAATCCTTCATTTTGATTTTGTGTGTGTAAATCCACGCCCCAGGGGTAGCAGCTACTTTATTTAATTCGTCCCAGGTTTCAATGTTTTCAACTTTTTCGCGCGAATAGAAAAACAGGTTGTAATCTTCGAGGTCGAAATTGTAAAGTTTGTCACCGGATTTTTTATACGTTTCAAAAAGATCCAGCACCTGCCGACCTCCCTGAAACGCTGCCAGTCCGGGATAAACTTTAACATTCAGAAAAAGATTTAACCCAGCTGAAATAATAACCGGGAAAAGAATCAGTTTTATAAAAATGCCTTCTTTCGACATAATAATGTAAAACAAAACAAAACATGAAACTATTAAAAAAACCAGTAGCAAAATAACCGGCCGGTCACCCAGAAACCACATAGCAAAAGCAAAAAACAAACAGTAAAGTCCGGCAAAAACCAGGTAAAACTTTGCAAATTTTCTTTGCATGTTAATGGTTTTCTTTTCAAATTCAGTAATCCTCCAACCGGCAAAAACCGAAAAAACCGGGACTGTGATCAGAAAATAATTGGGCGCTTTTCCTTTGGCAATACTGAGAACCAGCAACAAAATCAGCACACTGCCCGACAATCCGGCAACAAATTCTTTGTTATCAAAACCTTTTAATCTTGTTTTGGCCATTTTCACAATGGCCAAAATTACAATGGGAGTCCACGGTAAAAAGGCCCACAAAAAAGTATGCAGGTAAAAAAAGTAATCGGTGTTCGATCCTGCCACTTCCCCTGTAATTCGTCCGATATTGTTGCTGATGAAATAAAATTTCAACCCTCTCAATCCGAAATTTGTGTACAAATGCAGCAGCGATGGGGCAATCAAAACCAAAACAATCAGGATTCCCAGAAACCATTTTGGATGGAAAAGCTGTTGATAATCTCTTTTTGCCAACAGATAAATCAGCACAGTAAGAAAAGGTAAAACCGCACCGATCGGGCCTTTCGAAAGCATCGCCAACCCGACTCCCACAAATGCCAGCACAAAATTCAGTGACTTTTGGGATTGAAAATAAGCAGACAGTTGCCACAAAGCCAGCACAACACCAGTTTGCAGGGCCAGGTCGGTGTGCATATCAAAAAAATAGAGAAAAAAGATTTGTGAAGTGGCCGCAACAAAAGCAGCAAACCTGCCTGCCACCTCAGAAATAAGCTGTCGCCCCAGCCTGTAAGTAAAATAAATACCCAACAAACCATACAAAAACGGAAACAGTTTAAATGCAAAATTGGTGTTCCCAAACAGTTGTATCCCCAGTCCTGCCAGCCAGAAGAACAAATGCGGTTTCTGGTCGTAAGGAACTCCGTTTATTTTCAGATTGAACCAGTCGCCCGATTCCACCATTTGCCGCACAATTGCTCCGTACAGACCCGAATCGCCTGTTAAATCGATAAATAAACCGAAAAAGTAAGCCAACGTTACCAGCAAAAAAGCAAATATCCACCAAAATTTTTCAAGAATCTTTTTCAATGTTGTTTCAAATTGAATAATCAACAAAATAAACGATTAATGTGTAAAATCATTTCTTTAGCGGCAGATTATCATTATTTCCAATTCAATATTCTTTAAGGTTTTACCGAACGATCTGCTATTGAACCCAAAGCCAGCAGGGTAATAGACAAAATTGAATTATCGCTTTTGAAATAGCTATTTAAATTACAATTTTAAATTATAACTTATATTTCTTTATTTTTGCATAAAATACTCTGAAAGATGCCAACATTATCAATGTTTTTTGGAATAATTATTCGAATGTATTATGCTCCGAAAGAACATCAACCGGCTCACATTCATGCCTATTTTGAAGAATACAAAGCATCCATAAAGATTTTGGATGGCGAAATATTAAACGGAACATTACCTTCACGACAATTAAAATTTGTTTTAGCCTGGATTGAAATTCATAAAGATGAACTTTTTGCAAACTGGGAACTTTGTCAAAACGGCGAAAAACCATTTAAAGTTGAACCGTTAAAATAAAAAAGTATGGAAACTGAATTAAAAGATGTAAAAGCAAAATCTGATTATACACTTATTTTAACCTTTAATAATGGAGAGATTAAAGTTTTTGATATGAAACCATATCTAAATCTTGGAATCTTTAAAGAATTGAAAGATTTAAAACTTTTCAAATCGGTTAGGAAAAGTTTTGATACTGTTGAGTGGCCAAACGAAGCAGATTTGGATCCGGAAATTCTTTATAACGAAAGCAAATCGATTGCAACAAATTGAAAATTATGCAAAAAATTGCCATTTTCCCGGGATCTTTCGATCCCTTTCACGTCGGTCACGAATCGATTGTCCGCCGTTCACTCCCGCTTTTCGACAAAATTATAATCATGATCGGGTTCAATGCAAATAAAAAATCGTTTTTCTCGATCGAAAAAAGAATGAAATGGATCAACCAGGTTTTTAAGGATGTTGAAAAAGTGGAGGTCAGATTACATGATGGACTGACTGTTGATTTTTGCAAAGAGGTTGGTGCAAGTTACATCCTCCGTGGCTTGCGTACTTCGGCCGATTTTGAATACGAACGCGCTATTGCACAAGTGAATAAAAAAATGCACCCCGAAATTGAAACAGTTTTTATTCTGACGTTGCCTGAGCATACACCTGTAAATGCCACAATTATCCGCGATATCGTTTTTCATGGTGGCGATGCAAGCATTTTTCTTCCAAAAGGCCTTGACATGAAAGAATTTCATGAAAACAGCAAAAAATAAGACAGGTAAAATGCGGTTTTTTTCCGGTTTTTTTCTGGCATTTCTCCTTTCTTCTGCAAGTTTTGCTTCGGTAACAATTCAATGCGACAATAAGAATTATGCGGGTAAAAAGCTTGACTTTTACTGTTTTACAGATCCGATTTCATCTGAAAGCCAGTTTGTTTTTTCACTCGAAACCGATCAAACAGGGAAATCAGTAAAAACGATTGAACTTCAGAGCACACAATTTGTATTTTGCGATTTCGGGATTTACCGGGGAATGCTTCTTCTCGAACCGGACCAGAAAATTATTTTGAAACTGCCACCTGTACGCGAAAAATCGTTTGCCGACCAGAAAAATCCATATTTTGAACCTGTATCTTTCTGGTTCGAAACTGAAAATAAACAGCAGTTGAATAATTACCTCGCCAATTTCACAAACAGGTTAAATCAACTGACTGAAAAATATTTCGATCAGCTCTATTTCCGTCAGTCAAAACAGGCTTACGATTCACTGGTTTTTTTTATCGAAAAAGAATTTGGATCAATAAAATCCGAATCTTTTGAACTTCATGAAAAATTATCGCTGAAAATGGTTGAAGCAGAAGCATTCAGGCAAAAACCGGAAGATTATTCATCGCTTTTTTCAGCAATTAAACAAGAATACTGGCTTTACCCTGCTTTTACCGCTCTTTTCGACAAAACCTTTTCCGGACAGTTAAGTTTCGAGGCAAAATCGGTAAAAGGAGATGAAGTCCGCAAGGCAGCGAACCAGGCAAATGTTTCATTTTTAATTCAATACACAAAAACCAGGTACAAGCTCAATGAAGAAATGGCACAGCTTGCATTGTTAAAAATGCTTCACGATGGTTTTTATTCAGGCGATTTTTCAAAAAAATCAATTGTACAGATGGTTAAATCGGAAATATTTTCAAAAAATAAAAACAATATTATCCGGGAGTCTGCGCTCAGGATATCTGAAAAAATCACCTTTCTGCAACCAGGAAGTCCTGCCCCTGCAATTTGCCTGAATAACCTGAACGGAACGAAGTCCTGCACATCCGAAAACAACGGCAAATACAAATACATCATTTTTGCCGACACCGAAATGATTGTTTGCCGCGAACATTTGAAATACCTTTCCGCCATTCAGGAAAAGTTTGCGAAAAACCTTGAGATTTATGTTGTTTTGAGAAAAACCGACCCTGTTCAAATGAAAAAGTTTTTTACGGAAACCGAAGTTCCCGGAGCAAAACTGGTTGATGAAAACGGCGAGTTTATTAATCAATATAAAATCAAATCCTTCCCTCAATGCTTTTTGTTCGATCAGAATCACAAAGTAAAGATCACTTCTGTTAAGGCGCCTTTGGATGGTTTTGAGCAGCAATTTGCAACTGTTCTCCGGAATGATTTGATTGAAAAGCAAAGAAGACAGGGG
>JBBIPU010000202.1:0-1435 GCA_037442685.1 Draconibacterium sp.
GTGGCATCGATCACTGTAACACCTGAAAAATCGAAATTTGAAGGAATAACGTGAGGAAAAACTCTCGAAATTTTTTCGTCTTCAATTAATACAGAACCCTTGTATTTCAGCCCTTCATTAATGATTAAAGCATCTTTGATAAGTGTTTTCATCCGATTTTCATTTCAAAAATTTATCCCCGTTTACGGTTTCTACAACCAAAAGTTGGCATTCTTAAAAAGATCAAAAAAGTACATTCTATGGAAATTATTCAGACTGAACATCGTATTTTCTGAACCAGCTTCTTACCTTCATTTTAAGTACACCCCACAGCGCTTCGTTAAAAATGCCGCCGCTCATTTTAGAGGTTCCTTCTTTTCTGTCGGTAAATACAATCGGTACCTCAACTATGTTAAATCCAAATTTCCAGGCGGTGAATTTCATTTCAATCTGAAATCCATAACCGATCAGTTTTATTTTTTCAAAATCGATGGTTTTCAATACTTTACGTCGATAGCATTTAAAACCGGCAGTGGTGTCCATAATTTTCATCCCGGTAACAAGCCGTACGTACAATGAGGCAAAATACGACATCAAAACCCTGCCCAGTGGCCAATTTACAACGTTGATCCCGGAAATGTAACGTGATCCTATAGCAACATCAGCTCCTTTTAAAACAGCGTCGTATAATCTTTCCAGATCATCAGGATTGTGCGAAAAGTCGCAGTCCATTTCAAGCACCACTTCGTAATTGTGTTCAATCGCCCATTTGAACCCGGCAATGTAAGCTGTTCCCAGTCCAAGTTTTCCCTTTCTTTCAAGGATGAACAATTTTTCCGGGAATTCGTTCTGCAGTTTTTTCACAATCGCAGCAGTTCCGTCGGGCGAATTATCTTCAACAATGAGTAAATCAAAAGGAGTAGTCAATGAAAAGACTTTTCTGATCATCTTTTCCACGTTTTCCTTTTCGTTGTAGGTTGGGATGATTACAAGGTTTTTCGATGCCATAACAGTTGTTTAATATTGTAACGAAAATACATTTTTTATGTGTTTAAATACCTGTGAATTCTGTTAAAATAAAACAAACCTGTTATTTCCAACCGCCTCCCAAAGCTCTGTACAACGAAACGACCGCGTAAAGTTGCTGCGTGTGATCGTTGATATTGTTTAGCTGAGCGTTAAGCAGACTTTGCTGTGCAATGAGCACTTCGGTGTAGGTTGCCGATCCGTAAACAAGCAATTCTTTTGTATAATCCACTGATTTTATAAGTGCATCGAGCTGTTTTTCACGTAGTTGCATTTTTTGTACCGATGCTTCATACATGCCCAAAGCATCGTTTACTTCAGCGCCCGCATTCAGCAAAGAATTCCGGAAGTTGATCAAAGCCGATTCCTGTTGCGTTTTTGCAATTTCGTACCGGGTTTTGTTGACCCTTTTGTTGAATATTGGCTGAAC
>JBBIPU010000202.1:1535-5764 GCA_037442685.1 Draconibacterium sp.
GCTTCGCTCTGAACAACTGCAGCTCCGGTAACATTGCCATGATCTTTCAGGATTTTCATGGTTTCAACCAGCACAATGTTGTTCTGGACCGTTTCTTTTGTAATCTGCAGTTTGCTGTCGAGTGCAAGCAGACTATAATACATGGTTGCAATATTGGCGATCAACCTGGTTTGAACTGCTTTTTGAGCTGCGTCAGTAGCCAGATAATCGGTATAAGCAGCTTTTTTAGCACTGTTCAGTTTTCCCCAGAAATCGATTTCCCAACTGCTTTGAAGTCTGATTTGAGAGGCTGTGTATTCTTTTGCAGCATTCGGGTAAGTATTTTGTGAATTCCGAACATAAGTACCTCCGGCCTGTCCGGATAATGTTGGGGCAAGCGCAGCTTTACTCTGGTAAAAACTTGCTTCGGCAGCAATCACCCGTTGAACGGCAATTTGCAAATCGGCATTATTTCTGAGTCCTTCAGCAATCAGACTGTCTAAAACAGGATCGTTAAACAGGTTCTGCCATTTCTCGTTGGCCAGGTTCTGATCGCTGGTTTGCGCTGTACCATAAATACCGTCGGTACTTTGTTCATCCCGCTGGTAATGTTTCCCGATGCTGCACGAAATCAACAACACGATTAAACCTGCAGTGCTAACTATTTTATTTATCTGAAATATCTTCATAATCTTCATCTCTTCGTGTTTTTATTCCAGGCTGTTCATTTCCGAAATTTCCTGCTGAACTGGTTTCTTTACTTTTTCCTCTAAAATCTGGAACACAACAAACATGGCAGGAATGACAAGAATCCCGATCATGGTACCGATTAACATGCCACCCACGGCGCCTGTTCCGATCGATCGGTTGCCGTTTGCACCAACACCTCCGCCAACCACGAGCGGCATCAATCCGACGATAAATGCAAACGAAGTCATTAAAATGGGACGCAAACGTGCTGTGGCTCCTTCAACAGCTGCTTGCATGATAGACATTCCCCTTTCTCTTCGCTGCCGCGCAAACTCTACGATCAGAATTGCATTTTTAGCAAGAAGTCCGATCAACATGATCAGGGAAATCTGCAGATAAATGTTGTTTTCGATCCCTAAAATTTTGGCAAAAATGAACGATCCCGCAATTCCGACCGGCAAAGAAACGATAATGGAAAGTGGCAGGATGTAACTTTCGTATTGAGCTGCAAGAAAGAAATAGACAAAAATCACGCTTAGAATGAAAATCAGGATGGTTTGTTTTCCTGAACTGATTTCTTCACGGGTGATTCCCGAGAATTCGTAATCGTAACCTGTGGGCAGTTTTTGCGCTGCCACTTCGCGGACAGCTTTTATTGCGTCGCCCGAACTGAACCCGGGTTTTGGCGATCCGTTTACCGAAATGGCCGTGTACATATTGAAACGGTTGACGGTTTCCGGTCCGTAAATTCTTGTTAATGTGATGAATTCACTAATCGGAGCCATTTCCCCGCTGGCGGTTCTGACTTTTATATTATTCAGGTCTTCCGGGTTTCCGCGGTATTTGGCTTCCGATTGAATCATAACACGGTACTGTTTTCCAAAGCGGTTAAAATCGGATGCATAATAACCTCCGATGTATCCCTGCATGGCCGAAAGTATGGAACTTACCTGCAGTCCCGACCGCAAACACCGCGCAGCGTCCACATCAATCCTGTATTGCGGGAACCCCGTGTTAAAAGGTGTCCGGGCATATTGAATTTCAGGACGCTGGTTCAATGTGGCCAGAAAATCGTTGGCCACTCTTTCAAAATCATGAATATCGCCGCCGGTTTTATCTTCGAGTTTTAATTCGAACCCGCCGGTAATACTGAATCCGGGAACCATCGGTGGTGAAAAAACAATAATTCGAGCATCCTTGATTTGTGCCGTGAGCATGTACAGTTTCTGCATAATGCTGTTCATATCCTGACCTTTCCCTTTTCTTTCATTAAAAGGTTTCAGGTTGGTAATTACCATAGCGTACGGACTGCCCGTTCCTCCCATAAAAGAAAAGCCAGAAATAATGGAGCGTGAATCAATTTCGGGGACATCTTTAATAATCCTGTCGATTTGCTGTGCCACTTCAATGGTTTTTTCAGCCGAAGTTGCTGGTGGCATTGCAATGTCAACAAACATGCGGCCTGTATCCTCGGTCGGTACAAATCCGGTAGATGTTGTTTTCATTAGAATCACCAGTATTGCAATAAAAGTGACAATCACTCCGGCAGCCATCCATTTTCTGTCGATAAAAAAATGAGTAATTCTTTTGTACTTATCCGTCATCGTATCGAAAGCAACATCGAAAGCCATGTAAAAACGCCGCATGAATTTGTTGCTGCCTTTCACTTCTTCGCTGTGCGGTTTCAAAAACAGCGCGCAAAGCGACGGGCTCAATGTTAATGCATTGATTGCCGAAAGAATGATTGAAACTGTCAGCGTGATTCCGAATTGTTTGTAAAACACGCCGGTAGTTCCGGTAATAAACGTAACCGGGACAAATACGGCTGCCATTACAAGGGTAATCGAAATGATGGCAGTGGAGATTTCGCTCATGGCCGAAATAGAAGCGGTTTTGGCATTCTGTGCCCCTGCATCGAGTTTGGCATGAACAGCTTCAACCACCACAATAGCATCGTCAACCACAATTCCGATTGCCAGTACCAATGCGAAAAGCGTCAGCAGGTTGATTGTAAAGCCAAAAAGGTTCAGGAAGAAAAATGTTCCAATAATCGAAACCGGAACCGCAATAGCCGGAATCAGGGTTGCCCTGAAGTTTTGCAGAAACACAAAAACCACGATAAACACCAGCACAAAAGCCTCGAGCAGTGTGTGGATTACTTTTTCAATAGAGGCATCGAGAAACTGGTTGGTGTTCATTAGTTCCACCACGTTCACTTCAGGAGGGAAAGATTTCGATGCTTGCTTAATAACGTCCTGTGCTTCGAGAATGACCTCGCGTGCATTGGAACCTGCTGCCTGGAACAAAGCAACCGAAATCCCCGGTTCGCCCTGTGTCTGGGTGATCCTGTTGTAACTCATCGATCCCATTTCCACGCGGGCAACATCGCGCAGGCGCAATACATTTCCATCTGCATCCGATTTAATTACTATATTTTCAAATTCTTCTGGTAGTGTAAGTTTTCCCCTGTAACGGATTACATATTCATAGCTTTGATTATTCTCGCTTCCGAACCGTCCGGGCGCCGCCTCCAGGTTTTGGGCATTCAAAGCTGCAATCACATCGTTAGGTACCAGGTTGTAGCCCGACATGACATCCGGCTTCAGCCAAATGCGCATCGAGTAATCTTTTGACCCGAAAACCATTGCTTCGCCAACACCGTTAACCCGCTGGATCTGTGGCAGGAGATTGATTTTTGCGTAATTCTGCAAAAAGGTTTCATCGTATTTTCCATCCTTGCTGTACAATGAAAAAATCATCAGCATGTTATTCTGCCGTTTCGCCGTGATTACCCCCGATCGGGTAACTTCAGCCGGGAGCAGGGCGTTGGCCCTTGCCACACGGTTTTGCACATTTACCGCTGCCATGTCGGGATTGGTTCCCTGTTTGAAATAAACTTCAATTGTACCGGCTCCTGTATTACTTGCTGTTGAATTCATATAAATCATGTTTTCAACCCCGTTGATTTGTTCTTCAAGCGGAATAATCACGCTGTTGAGAACAGTTTGTGCATCGGCGCCGGTGTAGTTAGCCGAAACACGGATGGTTGGCGGTGCAATGTCGGGATATTGTTCAATGGGCAAAGTGGCTATTCCCAAAACTCCCAAAATAACCAGAATGATCGAAATCACTGTCGATAATACCGGTCTTTCTATAAATATTCTAAACATAGCTGTTTGTATTTTCTGTTACTGAATGCCGGTATTTGTTGTATCAGCAGGTGCAATTTTCGGTTTAATTTCCATTCCGTCACGCAAACCGGTAAGTCCTTCGATTACTATTTTATCCTCTGTCTTTAGGCCCGATGTTACCACATAATTTTCTTTCAGGTTGCCTGTCAGGACTTCGATTGCTGTATTTACAACTTTGTTTTCGTTGTTCACCAAATACACAAAATGTTTTCCCTGAATTTCATAGCTGGCTTTCTGCGGAATGGTCAGTACATTTTTCAGGTATTGGGGCAGGCGCACACTTCCACTTCCTCCCGAACGCAGATCGCCTTCAGGATTTAAAAACGATGCCCTGATGTTTACTGCGCCGGTCAGCTTATCCACAATTCC
>JBBIPU010000203.1:0-5756 GCA_037442685.1 Draconibacterium sp.
GATTTTTAATGATTTAAGGTCGTACAATCCTTATTTTTATCGCATTTTGCACCGGTTTTTCAGAAACCAGAACCAAGTAGCCTCCTCCTCCGGCGCCACTTAATTTCCAACCCAGTGCCCCATTTTTGTAATTCTCAATTGTTTCCCAAATATCAGAATTGATCATATTGGGGAACATTGCTATCTGTGCTTCAAAACTTTCGCGGAAAGCTGTTCCGAAATCTTTCAGATTTTGATTCAATATTGCATCCCAGCATTTATTAGCGGCATCGGCAAGTTTTCCGGCATTTTCAGTATTGATAACTGTATCGGCAAGTACATCAAAATCGCCGGTACGTGGCCCAAGAGTAATAAACCACAAGTGTTTTTCAATAAATTCAAGTATTTCAGTATTTGTTTCAGATTCAATTGAATCGGGCCAGTAATTATCCCTGGTGTAATTTAATTTGTTAACACCAGGATAAACAATTCCAATTGAGTCCTGTGATCCTGAGATGACTTTGGTCCCGGGAGGATTTTCAAAGCTGAACAATGTTCTTGCCAGGATTTCCTTATTCCCTTCCGGAATGTCAGTCTGCCAGAGTTGAATCGCCTTCTTTCGGGTACTGCTCGACATACCGCTGCGATCGTTAAAATCATAATCAGGGTGAATACTGATTGTGATTACTGGTCCGGGATGGTATTTCGAAACAAATGGCTGATCGAGCCATCCTCCTGCCAGATCGAGACGGAAAGGGATATTGCAGACTTTTCGGAGCGAAGTAGTCGATCGTGCCGGTAAAGTTCCATGCGGAATACGCTTACTGACAACAAGTTGAGCGCCGACTTCCTCGCATATTCTGATTTTATCAGGTGTGAAACCATCTTCATTTACAAAAAAGATGTCGGGTTTCAAATCCCTGATCTCATTGCTGAAATCAAGTAATCCGCTGCCGGTGTTTACCCAGGCATCTTTAACATGTTTTATGGCTTTTACCATGTATAACCTTTCCTTGTCCGTGTTAATGGTCGGTCGCCCTTTTAATTGTTGAATTGTTTTATCTGAACCAATTCCAACATACAATTCACCATGTTGGGCTGCTTCTTCAAAGAAGGCCACATGCCCGCTGTGCAACATATCGAAGCAACCTGAAACAAAAACTTTCTTGGTCATAGAATTAATAGTGGTATTTGCATTGCAAAATTATGATTTCAGTTTCTGAAACAACCTGATATACAAGCCGGTGTTCATCTGAAATTTGTCTTGACCAGCAACCTTTTAATTGATGTTTTAATGGTTCTGGTTTTCCAATTCCTTCAAATGGAGTGCAGTCGATGCTTTGTATTAACTCATTTATCTTTTTAAATTTTTGTTTATCAATAACCGCCCATTCTTTTTACGTTTCAAAAGCCTCAGGTATAAAGGTAATATTGTGTTTCATGAATTAAGTAATGTTTGGGACATTTCCCCAAATTCTTTTCCGGAAAAGCGGATGAGATTTTTATTTCTTTTAACTTCATCGATTGCTTCAAGCAACTTTTTCTTATTTGCAGGTGATCCAAGAAGATATTCTGTTTCATCCTGCGCAGTTTTGATAGTTATTTCAATTTCTTTTCCTTTAAAAAGGTGTTTTATTGTTTCAATAAAACTATTATCCAACTCTTTGGTTTTTAATTTAAATACTGTTTCCATAAATTGTTTTTGTCAAAAATAACAAAGTCTCAATAAACACAAAATTATGCCTTTTATTTCCATTCACAAAGTCCGTTAATGTAAGCGGCTGAGCCATCGCGCAACCATCCGTCAAGTTGAGAAACTTCCTTTAGTTGCTGTCCTCTTCTGCGCGGTACATGAATAAATCCTGTTTTTAGTTCTGCAAGCGCTGTCATATCTCCCCAGAGTTTTTCAAACTGTGTAACCGGATAAATATCTTCCTGGCCTTTTCCCCAGCGCTTTTTAACCTCTTTTAATGTTACATAGGTTGGCATCTGCCGGGCAATTTCCATCACACTGTTTTTTACCTTTTCTTTATTAAGCAAATCTTTTCGTGTTAATCTGAACACATTCAGTAACGGATCGATTGAAATCCAGAATGTATTTGAATTGTAATAACTCAGTTCAAATTCGATCTTTTCGTCGGGAAGCGAAAGCCCTTCAACAATTCGTGGTTTTGCATCAATATTTGCCAGTCCGCCCCCGCGATCTTCAAACCAGCGCGAAATGACTTCAACCGAAAGCGAATTTTCGTTTGAAATGTGATATCCCAGTAAAAGCGGATCTGCATTTGCTCCCAACGTGTCGATATTATGTACCAGCAGATATTTCAGATTCTGATTTTTCTCCAATAATTTTACAAGAGTTCCGTTGATCAGAAGATTTGGTATTTCGAACCAGTGTCCCACCGGATGGATACATTGCTGAGGAATATTGTCGGTATAGTTTTCACCCTCACCGTTGCTTTTTGTCCAATTGATCAATGCATTATGCAAGCTTTCGCGCATTTTTTGCGCCTGTTCATCAAGAATTTGTTGAGACATTTCTTCCCAGTAAAAACGAAGGTCTCTTTCGGTCGGATAAAGCCTCAGTCCGATAAACTGTCCAGCTGAAACATAAACATCGCTATTATTTAAAAATCCTTTAGTTTCGAGGTATTCTTTTATGGGTTGATGTGTAAGATAACTTGTGGTGAAAATATGTGGGATGTGCGTCTTATAATTTTCCGATGCCTTTCTGTTTTTTGCCAGATGGATTTCGATAAAATTCCTGTGTTTTCCTGAAAATTTTGAAAACGGATGCAGCGATTTTACCACTCCCGCACCTTTGGTCCATCGGCTGCCAACTCCGCCTGCCAGCGTAACAATGGCAAGTTCGTCGTTTTGCAAGGCTTTTTTACCTTTTTCAAGCAGTTTTTCTTTTTCATCAGGGTTTAAATTCTCAATAGAATCAGCTTTTGAGTCCGAAATTTTAATCCCGGTTTTCAGCCTGTTTTGGGCAAGTCCGATTTGCCCGGCTTTTAAAGCAGCTTTGATCGTTTCGTGTAATTCCGGATTAAATCCCTGATTTTCCAACAGTTGATTCAGGCTCTGGATTTTTGATTCATCCGATCTGGAATCCGGTATCATCCGTTCAAATAAACCCGAAACGAACTGACTGTAAGATCCGTTTATTTTTTGAGACCTGGCAAGCATCTGCAATTCACTGTGCCGGCAACCTGAAAGTTCACTGATCTCCTTTTTTAGAAGTTTAGGCAAAAGGAGTGTGTAATATTTTATCGGAAGAATTGCATCTTCACCTCCATTTAAACTTGCAAAGGTTCCGTTTTCATTTATTTTAAAATCATAAACCACCGGATCCATTGCAAACGGAACTGCAGTTTCCATCTCTTTTTTTATCGCGAGCATGGTTTTCAGCAACCATTCCTGCGCCTGTTTTTTTATTTCAGGATCGAAAATGAAACCCATTCCTCCACCCGACATGCCACCCATCATCCAGAATCCCCAAAATTTATCATTGAATTCTTTTTTTGTCCTTTCAATGATTTTTTCGGTGTATGCTGTGTTTGCCGATGGAATGATGTTCTGAATGGGCCCGTCGAAATTGGTTTGTGTTAATTCTCCTATTTTTTTAATATTCCCTGCTTTTAACTGGTCAACAATCTGATCGAAAAATGAAATTGCCATTTCCCTTGCTTTCCATTCTTTTTCCGATCGCAGCAAATATTTTTCGGTGACCATTTCAAGAATAGGGCCCACATCCTGAGCCATTCCACCATGAACCATCACAAGCGAATCCTGCAGTTTTTGTCTGGTTTCTTCAGTTACATCCTTGTATGAAAGAACTTTATGGTTTGGCAGCAACTTTCCGTTACTGATATTGTATTCCGGATCGTTTTCCTGCGCACGGGAACCTTTTATAATTTTTATTCCCGGCCACACTCCACCCGAATCCTGCCATCCTCCGCCCGATCCGCCAAGCCATTCTCCTAAAATTGCTTTTGCAGCCACCAATCTGCGTTCTTCTTCGTCCAGAATACCGTCAATCCGGCGGGTTTGCCCCGTTGCACGCATGCAAAGTGAAATCAGCGAAGCAAGTAAATTTGTGGAAACCGCCAGCCGCGAACCTTTTGGAATATTATTGACCTGGCTTACAATTTCGAGCCCGAGACCCGGACCGATCATTTTATCTAATAAAGCCGATACCGGAAGTTCAACCCCTTCCATTCCGGGCGGAACAATTCCGGCGGCAATCAGTGCGGCCTTCAACAATCCCAGATAATCTTTTGCAAAATCAAAAATCTCGGGAATAAACTGAATATCGGAAGTGGTTTCAAGGTCGGTGCTGACCAGCCTGATCACAGGTTCGTCGATCACCCTTAAATAAGTTTCAACAGGAGGAACAGGCTTGTTGTTTTCACCTGAAATACAAAGATCGACTGAAATGTTAAGCACCTGCGCACCTTCGGGAAAATCCATTCCAAGGAAAAAGATGTCGCTCCAGCAACTATGCGATAAATCCATTCTGACCGGCGTTTTTTCTTTTAATAGAGGAAAAAGCCCTGTGTTTTCATCTTTCTGAATCAGTTCTTTCCTGAATCTTAACGGGTGGTCTTCAGGATGTCCGATCCGAAAAATCCAGTTGTTTCCCGGAGTAGTGCGTACGCTGAGTTTTACCTGGTTGGCCAGTGTCTGAAATGCCAGTTTCCGATAAGCATCTGCCAGCGCACTCGATAATCCTTCGTTTATGCCACTTTTTTCCTGAACATCGAGCAATATTCTTAAAGCTTCCTCAAACCGGCGGTTGATAATATGTTCGAAAGCTTTATAAGGTGTAATTGCTTTATTTCCAATGCTATCATTAAAAGGGATATAAAACCTGTGAATTGCATAAAGAAAGAATAATGCACGTACTTTATGATACAGGTTTTTGCCTGAATTTCTGAAAACTTCCAGATCGGCACATTCTTTCAGGAGTTCAGAATTGCTTTTCCCTTTCAGCGCAGAATCAAGCGAAAGATTCCTGATTTCAGGCTTTTCTGAAATTATAATATTGACCAGTGAGCTCATCAGTTGCAACCGTTATTTGTCATGTCCTTTTCCACAAAAAACTGTAACAGTTCCGAAAGCAGGTAATCCCTGTCTTTTCCTGATAACGACAGTGCCAGCTGGGCTTTTAACAAACCATAATCAAGACCGATATCGAAACGGGTATCGTACCTTTGAAAGGCGAGGTATTTACTTCTTCGCGAAAGCAAATCCAGCGATTCGCTGATCCCCAGTTTTTTATCGGGGAAATCAACAGCTTCCTTTTTCAGCAGTTCGAGCAAAAGAGGCGTGAATACATGCATTCCGTAAAAACAAAGGTAATAACCCGAGCGCAACCCGGGAACCATCAGATGTTGTTCTGCATAGGTAGGTGTTGGTTTTTCGTAAACATGTGTTATCTGGAAAAGATCGGGTTCACCCTGCAAACGATCCGCTTTAACCGTACCATAATTTCCGATATTATTTTCGCGTGTTGATTGAACGGTGGAAATGGCACATTTATGTTTCTCTGCTAATTCTATCAGTTGTTTTGCTACATTCTGCCCCGATTTGTTGACATACAGATGGTCGCCTACAAGATGTAAAAATGGTTCATCATTCAAAAATGATCCGGCGCTTAAAATAGCCTGTCCGTAACCGGATTTTTTATTCTGATGAATAAACCTGACCGAAGAATGTTGAGAATGGTCAAGCACCTGGGCAAAACTTTTTTCATCTTCAGGCTGAATGACAAT
>JBBIPU010000204.1:0-3176 GCA_037442685.1 Draconibacterium sp.
CTGGTTAGTGGAAAGAGTTTATAAATCTTTAATTTTCAAATATATAAAACCAGATAACATCTCATACAAAACAAATTAAAATTTTCTTTATGACGTTTTGGCAACTTCTGTATTATTTCATTATTAAAAAGCGTGTAATCTGAAAATCAATTTATATGCCATTGTGGACAAGTACATAATTATC
The DNA here is from genome assembly GCA_037442685.1 of Draconibacterium sp. Classification (GTDB taxonomy): domain Bacteria; phylum Bacteroidota; class Bacteroidia; order Bacteroidales; family Prolixibacteraceae; genus Draconibacterium. The sequence goes on from JBBIPU010000204.1 coordinate 185, forward strand.
AATTGTTTAAGTGATTAATTCTGTTTTGATTCCGGTTTCATATTGGGACACCTGTTCCCATCAGCCGGATCAGGAAAATTTTTCAACAATTACAGGCTTTTCAAATTATGTATATGTTGAAAAACCTCAGTTTTAAGTTTCAAAAAATTTGTTTGATCTGATAAAATAGGTATTTTTAGTTCCGTTAGATTAATTTTATTTTTAATGCTTATGTCAAAGTTGTTTATTATAATAATTGTTTTTATTTTTACATTCTCTTGTACAAATGTTAAACCTCCTAAACCTGTGGAACCTTTACCTTCCGGCCGTCAGCTTGCCTGGCATGAATTGGAATTTTACGCATTTGTTCATTTTAATATGAACACCTTTACGAATAAGGAGTGGGGTTTTGGCAACGAAAGCCCTGCATTGTTCAACCCGACTGATCTGGATTGCCGGCAGTGGGCCAGGGTCTGCAAAGATGCCGGAATGAAAGGAATAATTCTCACTGCCAAACATCATGATGGATTTTGTTTGTGGCCGTCGGCTTACACAGAGCATTCGGTAAAAAATTCTCCATGGAAAAATGGAAAAGGTGATGTTGTGAAAGAGTTGGCTGATGCCTGTAAAGAATATGGCTTGAAAATGGGCATTTATCTGTCTCCGTGGGACCGCAACAGCGCTGTTTACGGTAAACCGGAATATATTACCTATTTCAGGAATCAGCTCAGGGAACTAATGACAAATTACGGAGATATTTTTGAAGTGTGGTTTGATGGTGCAAACGGTGGAACCGGTTATTATGGTGGCGCTAATGAAGAAAGGCGGATAGACAGAAAAACCTATTACGATTGGGAAAATACACGAAAAATTGTCAGGGAACTTCAACCCAATGCTTGTATGTTCAGTGATGCAGGACCTGATGTTCGTTGGGTTGGAAATGAGGAAGGCTGGGCAATGGAAACCAACTGGGCTCCGATCAGAAGAGATGAATTCTATCCGGGTTCTCCAAATTACAAGGATTTACGCACCGGGCACGAAGATGGAACTCACTGGGTTCCGGCCGAAGTTGATGTTTCTATTCGTCCCGGCTGGTTTTATCATCCGGCAGAAGATCATCTTGTAAAAACTTTACCGCAACTTCTTGATATATATTATAATTCGGTTGGAAGAAATGCTTCATTATTAATTAATTTTCCAGTTGATACCCGTGGTTTGATTCATGAAAAAGATGCCGGGCAAATTATCAAACTGGCCGATGCAATTAAATCTGATTTTGCTGTCAATCTTGCTGAAAGAAAAATGGTTACAGCAACAAATAACAGGGGCAACTCGAAAAAATACCTGGCAAATAATGTTGTTGATAATAATCCGGATACTTACTGGGCAACCGACGATTCGGTTAAAACAGCATCATTAACTGTTGATTTGGGTCAGACTACAAAGTTTAACAGGTTTCTTGTTCAGGAAGATATCCGTTTGGGACAGAGGGTAAAAGGATTCACACTTGAAGCATTGGTAAACAATGAATGGCAACTGATTACATCTCAAACCACTATCGGAAGAAAACGCATTTTACGTTTTCCGGAAGTAACCGCCACAAAAGTAAGGTTGAATATCACCGATTCAAAGGCATGTCCTGTCATTTCAAATATCGGAATTTTTAATGCTCCTAAAGTAATTGTTGAGCCTGTAATTCAGAGAAATAAGGATGGTCAGGTTACAATACACGGCTTTGATACAGGTCTGGAAATATACTATACATTAGATGGAAGTGATCCAACTATTCAATCGTTAAAATACTCAGAACCTTTTAACCTGAATATCAAATCGACAGTGAAAGCTGTGGTGGTGGATCCCGGATCAGGAAAAAGCAGTCCGGTTACTGCAGTTCAGTTCGATGTTTCGAAAGAGAACTGGAAACTTTTAGGTAAAAATGCAATAGATGAGAAGTCACGTTTTATTTTTGATGGAAATCCTGAAACGGCGTGGATAATAAATGAAAAACTACCAGCCGAAATCATAATCGATTTGGGAAAGATATTGAATCTGAAGGGTTTCACTTATCTTCCTGACCAGGGAAGATGGAATCCCGGAATAATAAACCGGTACGAATTATTTATAAGTAGCGATGCGAAAAACTGGGGAAAACCAGTGTCGGAAGGTGAATTTGCAAATATTAAAAATAGTCCGGAAATTCAAAGAAAAGAGTTTTCAGCGGTTAAAGGAAGATATTTAAAATTCAGTGCCCTTTCGCCAGCCGAAGAAAATGGCAGATCAGGAATTGCAGAATTTGATGTTATCACTCAATAATTGATTTTATGAATAATCAAACACCTTACCTGTTTTTGATTCTGATGATTTTGTTTGGATGTAACCGAAAGCAAAACTCTCAGGATCAGCAGATTATTTCTTATAATAATATTGAAAAACATATTGAGGAACTTTCTTCAGATAAATATCTGGGCCGGGCGCCAATGACAGCGGCGGAACCATTGGTACTTGATTACATTTCACGACAAATGGAAGAAATAGGTCTGGAAGGAGCCAACAACGGAAGTTATTTTCAGGAAGTTCCAATTCTTAAAATAACTTCAAAACTTTCATCAACGCTCGATTTTCAAACAACGAAAGGCCTTCTTTCATTTAATAAATTGAATGAATATGTTGCATTTTCTCAAAAAGTTGAGAATGAAATGATTCTTGACAAATCGGAAGTGATTTTCGCAGGTTTTGGAATAGTTGCACCGGAATATAACCGGAACGATTTTCAAGGGATCGATATAAGAAATAAAACTATAATTGTATTTGTGAACGATCCTGGATTTGGAAAAACAGATGATTATTTCAAGGGAAACACAATGACTTATTACGGTCGCTGGACATACAAGTTTGAGGAAGCTGCCCGTCAGGGCGCAAAGGCATGTTTTATTGTTCACGAAACCGATCCTGCCGGGTATCCCTGGGAAGTAGTCAGAAATAATGGTGAAACCACCAGGCTTGTGCCTGATTC
>JBBIPU010000204.1:3276-5702 GCA_037442685.1 Draconibacterium sp.
GCCCACTGGGATCATCTTGGAGTTGGAACTGCAATTAACGGCGACAGTATATATAATGGTGCAACCGATAATGCCGCCGGCGTTTCATGGTTGCTTGAAATTGCAAGAGCTTTTAAAAAAGGAAAACAACCCGACCGGTCAGTTTTGTTTCTTTCAGTTACAGGTGAAGAATCGGGTTTGCTTGGCTCAGATTTTTATACCGAAAATCCATTCTTCGCAATGAATAAAACTGTGGCCTGCATCAACACCGATGTTGTTTTGTTCGATGGAAAACACAAAGATGTTACCATTACCGGATTTGGCCAGTCGGAACTGGATGACTTGCTGAAAGCAGAAGCAATTAAACTGGGAAGATACATTGTAGCCGATCCGAATCCTGAAAATGGAATGTTTTTCCGTTCCGATCAGTTTCCGTTTGTAAAACGCGGTGTTCCCTCAATCTTCGCCAAAGGATTTATCGATGCCGAAAAATATGGAAAAGAAGAAACAATGAAACGAATTGCTGATTATTGGACGAATACATACCATAAACCAACCGATGAATATCATAAGGAAACAGCTGATTTAAATGGTATCGTTGAAGATGTAGAACTGTTTTATCGGTTGGGGTACCATCTGGCAAACACATTAGAATGGCCTGAATGGAATAATGGCTCGGAATTTAAATCAATCAGGGAAACTTCAAGACTTAAATAATATTCATATTTTAGTATAATTAAAAATCTAAACCATTTAACAATGAAAAAAATAGTAAGCATTACAATTTTGACTTTAATTATCAGTCAAATCTGCCTTTCGCAGGAAAAGAAAATCTGGGACGAAACAGAAGCTCAGAAAACAAAACGTCTTGAATGGTGGACTGATGCACGTTTTGGAATGTTCATTCACTGGGGTTTATACGCTCAGGCTGCCCGTCACGAATGGGTGAAAAACCGTGAAAGAATGACCAACGAAGATTATCAGAAGTATTTCGAAATCTTTAATCCCGATTTGTTTAATCCCACTGAATGGGCCAAAAAAGCAAAAGCTGCAGGAATGAAATATGCCGTTATTACTTCAAAACATCACGAAGGTTTTAATATGTTCGATTCTCAATACACTGATTACAAGGTGACAAATACTCCTTATGGAAAAGACATTATTAAGGAGTGGGTGGATGCTTTTCGGGCAGAGGGTCTTCGGATAGGTTTTTATTATTCACTAATCGACTGGCACCATCCTGATTATACAATCGACAGGGTACATCCTCAGCGTGCAAATACCAAAGAGGAATATGATGCCTTAAATAAAGGAAAGGACATGGCAGTTTACAGGGAATATCTGAAAAACCAGGTTCGGGAAATACTTACAAAATATGGTAAGATTGATATTCTCTGGCTCGATTTTTCATTCCCGGGTGAATTTGGTAAAGGTCGTGACGATTGGGGTTCGGTAGAATTAATTAAAATGATTCGTCAGCTTCAACCAGAAATACTCATTGATGACCGTGCTGATTTGCAGGATTACTGGGGAGGTTGGGATTTTATGACGCCCGAACAATATAAAGTTGATAAATGGCCTGAAATAAACGGTAAGAAAATTCCATGGGAAACCTGCCAGACTTTTTCGGGTTCTTGGGGTTACTATCGCGATGAATATACATGGAAAGACAATAAACAGTTGTTGGTATTATTAATAGAATCGGTGAGTAAAGGAGGGAATCTGTTATTAAATGTAGGTCCGACTGCCCGGGGTACTTTCGATGAAAGAGCAGATAAAGCTTTGAACGGTATGGGTGATTGGATGAAATATAACAGCAGGTCAATTTATGGTTGCACACAAGCTCCTGACGATTTCAAAGTACCGGCAAATTCCTTATTGACTTACAATTCGAAAACCAGAAGGCTTTATGTTCACCTTCTCGATTATCCTCTGCAAAACCTGAGATTGCCGGGTTATCAGGGCAAAATTAAATATGCTCAGTTTCTTCATGATGCTTCTGAAATTAAAATTTCTGAACCTCGTAATCATAATCGGGGTGGAGATAATCAGGAAGGTGGCGATCTGGATTTGAGTATTCCCGTTACAAAACCAAATGTCGAAATACCCGTGATTGAGCTTTTCTTAAATTAATGTTAACATAATATAATGAACTGATTAACAATGCTTTTGAAATTTTTATTATCAATTGAAACAATTGGCATATTTAATTGTTATATAGTATAGATGCTGAAAATCAGGGGATAATAAAATTTTGAAACCTAAAAATGTTCGTTACCGTAATATTAATTGCTGATAAGTTCTTTCAATATTGAAAGTCAACTTGTTGTACGAATCAAAGCTTTTTATTGAAAAAAAAATTATTTAAAGTTTTGAGGTAATGAAAAGGCTGTTACTTTTGCGACCGCTTTTATAGCGAAGTTCATTGAGAAGGCAGGGGGTAATAA
>JBBIPU010000205.1:0-5649 GCA_037442685.1 Draconibacterium sp.
CTCACGTTATTCCTTCAAATTTCGATTTTTCAGGTGTTACAGTGATCGATGCCACGGGAAAATACCTGATTCCGGGGGTGATTGACGACCAGGTCCATTTTCGCGAACCCGGACTGCTTCACAAAGGCGAAATTGCCACCGAAAGCCGAGCCGCCGCAGCCGGTGGCGTTACCACCTACATGGAAATGCCCAATACCAACCCCCAGTCGGTAACACAAGCCGAACTTCAGAAAAAATACGACCGCGCAGCAGAGGTTTCCGCCGTCAATTACTCGTTTTACATGGGTGCCACTAACGACAATCTTGAGGAAGTGCTTAAAACCGACCCGTCAAATGTTTGCGGAATCAAAATATTTATGGGGTCTTCAACCGGAAACATGCTGGTTGACGACGAAAAAACACTTTCCGAAATCTTCAGAAACGCGCACACACTGGTGGCAACGCATTGCGAAGACGAAAAAACCATTCAGCAAAATCTTGAAAATGCACGGGCAAAATATGGCGAACTGGTTCCTATGACCGAACATGGCCGAATCCGCAGCGATGATGCCTGTTACATTTCGTCGGCAAAAGCTGTGGAACTGGCTTCGAAATTTAATACACGACTGCATATTTTGCATCTTTCCTCGGCTAAAGAAATGAGCCTGTTTAAAGCTGGACCCGTTCAGAAAAAAAATATTACTGCCGAAGTTTGCGTTCATCATCTTTGGTTCGACGACCGCGACTACGAAAAAATGGGAACCCGCATCAAATGGAATCCATCCATCAAAACTGTAAAAGACAAAGAAGCACTTTGGGAAGCGTTGCTGACTGATAAAATTGATGTGATTGCCACCGATCATGCTCCTCACACATGGCAGGAAAAAAACAACACCTATTTTAAAGCGCCGTCGGGTGGCCCGCTGGTGCAACACTCGCTGGTGGCCATGCTCGAAATGAGTAAAAAAGGATTAATTACACCCGAAAAAATTGTGCAGAAAATGTGTCATGCACCGGCTGATTTATTCAGAATAAAAGAACGGGGTTACATCCGCGAAGGTTTTTTTGCCGACCTTGTCCTTATCGACCCGAAAAAAAGCTGGGTGGTTTCACCGGAAAATGTTCTTTACAAATGTGGCTGGTCGCCTTTTGATGGCGTTGAGTTTTCTCACAAAGTTGATACTACCTTTGTTAACGGGAAGATTGTTTACGGCGATGACAGGATTCATCTTCCGGCATACGGGAAAAGGGTTTTATTCCATGTCTGAATGATTTCAACTTTTTTATTTATACCCCTTAAAAATTAACGATTTGGCTTAACCAACAATTGTTTTAAACAGCACTTTTGTGTATTTTAACCTCCGAAAATCAACACAATCTGACTATGAAGCCGAACTTATTATTCGCCAGGACAACCTTTCCATTCGTCATATTATTAATAGTAATCATTACTTTCAGATCGCCTGTTTTAGCGCAGCAGAATTTGGGTGATTACCAGGTTCCGGAATCAACCGACTGGAATTACGATTCAGGAAAGAGTTCAGGTGATTTTTATGTTTTTCAGAATTTAAGTCAGAAAAACGAAGTGGCTTTAAAAAAGGAAACTGTACCCTGTGCCAATCAGCAGGAATTCAACAAATTCATAATGACCACCATTCAGAATCTGCAGAAGGAACAGTGGATTGTTGAACAACGGAAACCAACGGCTCCGTACGCTTTTGCCGGGCAGAAAATGTGTCATTTCATGAAACTGAAATCAAAAACCACCGGGCAACAAAAGTTCACGCTGCACTATTTTTTAAGCTCAAAAATCTACCAGATTGAGATTACTTCAGAAACACTTTTAAATACTCCGCCGGTTGAAGTCACTGATTTTATTGCACAAATTTCGACAACCGAAAGCAAATCGACCTTTGTAAAAAAGCAAACAAACCAGCCGGTTGCAACCAACACCGATCCCAATGTTCTGGTCAGCACCGAAGAACCTGAGTCGGCAACAACCGATAATTTGTCGGGATTCAAAAAAGTAAAAACGCCACCCCCACCGCCACAAAAAAAGCCAGTTTCAAATACCCCACAAAAAGCCGTTGCCGGTGGTGCTGCTGCTACTGCCGGTGCATCTTCCGCTACAACAACCGGAACGTCGACTGGTGCAAATGCAGGAAAAGCCAACGCACAATCAGCCTCCGGTTCATCGGCTTCACCCGGAAATGTAGCGATTGACAAAGGGAATATGCCACTTGTAAAATTTTCGACGACTGATCCGTGTGAGGGGAATGGCGATTCAAAAGGATTACCCTGGCAACAAGGTAATCCAACTTCAAAAGTTGAAATACCAAAGGGAGTTGAGGCAGCGCAGGTTCCGGTACTTCCCGATTTGAAATCGATGTCGTCTGTTACCTACAATTCAGCAGTTTCAGCGGCATTTGAAGCCATGCGCCTTATTTATGGCCCGATGCCAGAGGAAGAAGCTAAAAAATTCGAAGCAGCCTGGGCCCCACTTTTCGATTTCCCCTCACAAAATGTTATCGACTATTTAAACAATCTGAACCCGCTGGTGAGCCAGTTTCTGGCTTGCCGCGAAGCGTACACAAGAACTCTTACCGACATTCAGGCAGTTCTGTTAGATGCTTCGATTGCCGTTGAATTAAAAGAACAATATGCATGGGAATCAGCTATGGCCAGCGCTCAAATGTCAGCCCAGATTTTAAATCCACTGGATGCTGCAATGAAACAACTGGCACAGCAAATTGAAGCGCTGGGCAATCCACCCAACCCTTCGGATGAAAAATGTGCCGCCCGGAACCGTTATAAAAAAGCGCTCGGTGAACCGTTGCCTGATTATCCGTTTGAAGGAGTTTGGGTAGGCGAAGACAATAGCAAATCAATTTTTAAAGTTGCACATTCATTTGACGACGGTAAAGCACTGGTTTACATCTATCCCGTTTCGTGGTTTAATTCGATGAAAGCAAAAGGGTACGATATCAATAAAATTGGCAGTCAGTATGTTGACGGTGAAGGAATGGCTCTGATGCCCGGAGTCGCTGATCTTTTATGGATTTACGAAGAAGTAAAACCAGGCGTTTGGATTTCACTGGATTGGAGCTTCATCCAGAATATCTCGGCTTATTCTTTCGAAGGAAATAAGATGATAACAAATATGTACACTCCTCCGAATGCGTTTTCGGAGGTGGGCAAATCAACAAAATCGGAAGCAACGAAAACGGACGAATCATATGACAATCCGCCGGTAATTAATGTTGACGATGCACCCTGCGACTGGAAAAAACTAACCGACCGGATTGAACAGGAAAAATGGTACCAGGGGAAATACGACAGTTATATGAAATGGCGAAGTTCTCCCGATGCTTCACAAAGTATTGCCGCAGCATTGGAAGGTCCTTCTCCAAACCAAAAAAGAAAAGAAGAATACGAAACTAAAAAAGTAGACATAGAAAAAAATTACGAGGAACAAAAGAGAATTGGCGAGCAAACGATTCCTCAATATGTAAATCCAACTGAAGAACAAAAAAGGGAGCAGGAACAGATTCGAAAAGAAAATCTTGCTTCAGCCGAAAAGAACCGGCTTGAACGATTGCAAAAACTTGATCTGGAATATGCTGATATAACAGGTGCTTCACCAACGTCTGCACAGCCACAGCAAAACGCAAACAATAATCAGCAAGCCGGTGCCAACAAATCAAAAGAAGAAGCTGCCCGCATTGAGCAGGAGAAAAAAGATGCCATTGCTTTTCACACCGAAATGGTTCAGGTGATTAACAAAAACCTGGAACGCGAAATTGCCGACCGCGAGAACGCCATAAAAGCCATGAGTCAGGCCAAAACTCCGAAAGAAGCAGAAATGCAGAACGAGAGAATCAAGGAATTCAATATGCGGATTATCAATATTCAGTCGCAGATGCAGGCCGAGCAGGATTTGGTGACTTCGTACCAAACCGGGCAGGTGGTGCATACCCGCACTGTTTTTGACGAATATGCACACCAGAAAATGATTCACGATATGAAAGAAAATGCCGCCCGTGTTGATGCCACCCGCCGCATTGCCCAAAGTATCGACAGGCAGATTGAACTGTTACCTGAAGAATTGCGTGCACGGGCCCGCGAAACCGCGCGCAATGTAGTGGATGGGAAAACACTTGCATCGGGCGATGTTGAAAAGGCGCGTAAACTTGCCAACTCCATTGCCAGCCAGGTGCAGGGCTATGCCGAATATGATGCAGCCATGGCAAAAGTTGCTGAAATAGATGCGCAGCAGAACGAGTTTTATGTACAAACCGGGATTATGGCTGCAGGAGCTGTTTTTATGGGATTAGGCTCAGCTGCATTAGCTGAAACGTTTGGAGCTGAAGCTGCTGCCACAATTTATGGAACCAAAGCTCTTGGCGCGGTTTGGGGTGGAACCACAGGATTAATAGCTGGAGGTCCGAAAGAAGGTGTGGCCGGTGCTGTTTCGTGGTGGTCGCCCAACGGATATATGGTAACACAGTTTGTCGAAGGGTATCAACATGCCGGAACACAGCCCAACGCAACAACCGCCTCGCAGACCTGGAATGGTGTGCAACAGGCAGGTGCTGCATTTTTTATGGGAAAAGCTTTTGAGCTCGGTGTGGGTCTGGTTGCCAAAGGCAGCCTTGTAGCTTTTGGTGAAGAAAGCCGTTTGTTTAAACCACTTGTTAAATCACCTTCCCAACACTCAAAAGAGGTGCTGGATGCCATGCGAACAACACAGAAACTGGCCAATGCCCAGGATGAAATCAATACTTTCCAGCGGATTCAGGGTGAACTGGCCACACTGAAAAAGAACCCCACACTCAACACACAGAAAATTCAGCAGCTCGAAAAACAAAGCCAGCAACTGGCTGCCGGGATGAACGCTTCTTATTACACCAAATGGATGCTGAAATACAAGGCAACACCCGAAACGAGGTGGAAATTTGACAAGGCTGTTCAATCCAACTATTCAGAAATGACACCCGGAATGGCAAAACGACTCGAAGCACAAGGCTATGATATGAATGGAATCGAATTCCGGCAATTCAGAAACGGCTCCAGTGGCGGCACTTCAAGTATGGACCTCGATTTGGGGCCGGTTATGAAAGGAACCATGCAGGAACCGGGTATGAATAAAATGATTATGAAAAAAGATGGTTCGGTGGTAACTATCGAACAATTTATGAAAGACTCGCAAAAGGCAATGAACGACGAATACAAACAATTATATGGCTTGTCGGCTCCCTCATCGGATATGAACCTTGTTACATCGGCACACCGCGAAGCATTTTCAACGCCAAAACTGCTCGATCACAAAATACCGATGTCGTCGTTTACTGCCGAGGAAATTGCCAGTGTTGGGAAAGTGCTTTCAGTAAAAATGGAGGGGATTAACCGCAACCAAATGATGACAAACACCACAAAAATGCAGGCACAATGCCGCGAGTCGTCGAAGGAAATTGAAAACATGCTGCTCCGGAAACTAAAAGAAGACCTGGCAAAAGCACCTGCGAATAGTCCGCAACAGAAGCAAATCCAGGCCGACATCAATTACTGGGAAGACATGCTTCGGCGGTTTAAAACCATCGGCACCGAAGAAACCAACCCAATGAAAATCATTGAACTGAATCGCGAAATCATGAAAGATACCGGAGGAAA
>JBBIPU010000206.1:0-5590 GCA_037442685.1 Draconibacterium sp.
GGTCAATTTCAAATACAGAAACGCAGTATCCTTTCCCGGTCAATTGTTGTGAAACTACTTTTCCAATGCCCTGAGCACCACCTGTTATTATGATGTTTTTTTTCACTGTGCCCTTATTTTTCAACAATATTTTTAATCATTCCGTTAAAGATAAAAAAATGAAATGGCGAGGTTGCCAGCCAGTAAAGTCTTCCCCAGAGACCGCGTGGCCTGAAAGTTGCTGTCTGGTGCAGGACGTTTTCCTCATCTATCCTGAATTCGAGCCAGGCTTCACCCGGAAGTTTCATTTCGGCAAATAACAAAAGCCGCTTTTTTTCGACGCTGGCGTATAAAACCCTCCAGAAATCGAGTGCATCTCCCGGAAAGATTTCACGTATCGAAGTACGGCCACGCAACAATCCCACACCACCTACCAACCGGTCGAAAAATCCCCTGATCTTCCAAAGCCAGTTTGCATAGTAGTACCCCTTTTCGCCACCGATCGACCAGATATTCTGCAGCACCCGGTTTACATCCTGAACTTTATACATTTTTTCATTGATGTAACAACCATACTGCGGAACCTCGATAAAATCGGAAAGTGAAAGCCCGAGGTTACTGCTGATCATCGAATCTTTCCAACTGCTCAGAACCAGGTCCTGTTTAATTCTCAGAAATGCATTTTTCAAAGCCTGATCATAAGTGATTGGATTGATTTTCAGTATTTTTCCGAGATCATTGTTCCGGCAAACCACTTCGGTTTTCATGCTTTCAACCAGACTGACAGCAAGATTGTACGAAACCGACGTGATGAAAAACAACCAGTATGATGAAATTCTGGGACTTATTAATGAGGTTGAAATTATTTTCCGTTTCAGTTTGCGTTCAGCTGCATATTGCAGCATCATTTCTTTGTAAGTAAGAATTTCTGGTCCTCCGATGTCAAACGTCCGGTTGAAACATCTTTCGTTCATAATCACCCCACTGAGATAAGTGATTACATCGCGGATGGAAATGGGTTGAGTTTTGGTGAGAATCCATTTCGGCGCAATTATCAATGGCAGTTTTTCAACAATATCGCGGATAATCTCAAATGAAGCGCTTCCCGATCCGACAATAATCCCAGCGCGCAAAACAGTGAGCTGATATTTCCCGCTTTGCAGCAGTTCCTCCACTTTTCTGCGCGATTTCAGGTGTTTCGACAATTTATCTTCGTTTGAAATTCCGCTGAGATAAATTACCTGTTTTACATGTGTGGCTTCCATGTGAGTTTTAAAGTTAATTGCAGTTTTCGATTCAAGAAGATCGAACTTTTCAGATGAGGTTGCCATTGAATGAATAAGATAGTAAGCAATGTCAATGTCCTTTGGAATAACGTTTAATTCCCGGTTCTGCAAAAAATCAATTTCAATTATTTCAACTCTCTCCAACATGTTCTTTCTGATGGTCAGCCTGTTTTTATCCCTCACACAACAAATAACGCTGTGCCCTTTTTCGATCAGGACAGGAAGCAAACGTTTGCCAACATAACCGGTAACACCTGTCAAAAGTATTTTCATGTTTTAATACTCTCGGAAAAAATGAAATTCAGGGTAAGATAGAAAGTTTTTTGTTTCCCGGACACTTCCTGTTATTCGAATTTAATTTGTGCAGGCTAAAAACTGTGTGAAAAATCACTTTGTTAATCTCATTCAATCACTATTTTTGCCCGCCAAATCAATTTAAAAATCATGCGAAATCTGACACTTCTTTTTTTACTGATTACCCAGATAGCTTTTTCACAACAAAAACAAATGTCGCTTGAGGATGCGGTCTGGAGAAATTATACCCAACTGCGTCCTGAAACTCTCACAGGTTTAAGCTGGAAAAATGAAAACAGTTTTACCTGGGTGAAAAATGACACACTTTGGGCAGAAGATGTAAAAACGGGTGAGTTAAAAAGAATTACTGATTTAAAAACATTGAACCTGATCATCAGTCCGGGCAGTGAAAAAGGATTAAAGCGGATTTCCTCGTATTCCTGGACTTTCAATGGAAATCTTCTTGTTCAGAATGCTGATTCCTATTTTATTGTGAATGTTGAGAAAAGCAGTCTGGAATATAAAATCAGGTTACCTGAAAAAGCTGAAAACGGTGTCTTTTGTGATGCCGGAAAATTTGTTGCTTTTACAATCGACGATAATTTGTTTGCAGCTTTTAAGGATGGGAAAACAGTGCAGATCACAACTGACGGAGGAAACGGTATCGTTAACGGAAAATCGGTTCACCGCAATGAATTCGGAATTACTAACGGCATTTTTAACTCTTTAAAAGGCAACTTTATCGCTTTTTACAGGATGGACGAATCGATGGTTACCGATTACCCGCTTGTGGATTACATGACACGCGAAGCTGAATACACACCCGTGAAATACCCGATGGCAGGAATGACAAGTCATCATGTAACTTTGGGGATTTATGAAATTTCAACCGGCAAAACTGTGTTTATGAAAACCGGCGAACCGCTCGATCATTATCTGACAAACATTGCCTGGTCGCCCGATGAAAAGATGATTTACATTGCCGAACTAAACCGCGGACAAAATCACATGCAGTTAAACAGTTACGATGTAAATTCAGGGGAAAAAATTAAAACTCTATTTGAAGAGAAAAATGAAAAATATGTCGAACCACTTTTCCCGATTCAGTTTTCGAAAGTGAATGAAAACGAGTTTTATTACCTGAGCCGGAAAGATGGCTGGTTTCATATTTATAAATACAATACAAACGGCGATTTGCTGCAGCAGATTACAAAAGGGGAGTGGGAAGTGACGAAAATCCTCGGATTCGATCAGAAGGAAAAATCCGTTTTTTTTGAAGCAACAAAAGAACATCCGCTTGAAGATCATATTTACAAAACTGAAATTAAGACAGGTAAAACTGAAAAGCTGTCTTCTGCTTCAGGAATCCATGGCGGTTTGTTAAGTCCCGGCGCCGGGTTTGTACTTGACAGATGGAATGCATTTGATATCCCGAATAAAATTGACCTGATTTCCACATCGAAAGGCAACGTAAAAAATATCTTTACTTCACCCGATCCTCTTGCAGATTATCAACTTGGGGAAAATACACTTGTAACATTAAAAACGGTTGACGGGAAAAACGAGTTATATGGCAGGCTGATCAAACCTGTCAATTTCGATCCGGGGAAAAAATATCCGGTTGTGGTTTATGTTTACGGTGGTCCGCATTCGCAAATGGTGAACAGGGGCTGGTTGAACAGCGCAATGTGGTGGCAGTATTACATGGCGTCGCAGGGATTTGTTTCGTTTACACTCGATGGACGTGGAACCAGCAACCGTGGCCGCGATTTCGAAACTGTTATCCACCGGCAGTTAGGCATACCTGAAACAGAAGATCAGATGCAGGGAATCGAATACCTGAAATCGCTTCCGTTTGTTGATAAAGAGCGAATCGGTGTTCATGGTTGGAGTTACGGAGGTTTTATGACCTTGAATCTGATGTTGCGCCACCCGGAAGTTTTTAAGGTTGGCGTTGCCGGTGGCCCGGTGGTTGACTGGAGCATGTACGAAATAATGTATGGCGAAAGGTACATGGACACACCTCAGGAAAATCCCGATGGTTACAATGAATCGAATATGCTGAACCATGTTTCAGGTCTGAAAGGTAAACTGATGCTCATTCACGGTGTTCAGGATGAAACGGTGGTGATGCAACACAGTATGAAATTTCTTAACGAGTGCATAAAACAGGGGAAACAGGTGGATTTCTTTGTTTATCCAACTCATCCCCACAATGTTCGTGGGAAGGACCGTATTCATCTGATGGAAAAAATCAGTCTTTACTTTTTTGAGAATTTGTAAATTGTAATATGCTGTAATTCAAAGAAAAATCCGTGTATTCTTATTTAATTTCCTGCACGGGATTTCGTATTGGCAGGAAATGATATTTTTGCAGAGAAGAGTGATCTGCAGGTGAAAGGATTTAAAATACCGTTACAGTATCGACGATTCATAAAATACAGATTCGACAGAAACTGGTTGTTTATAAGAAATAACAAAACAGTTCGATTTCTTTATCGCGGGGAAGCGAATAACAGGGGATTTCAATGAGACCGTTCAGAACATTGCTTTTTACTTTAACCGTTTTTGTGCTTTTGGCCGGAACGATGTGGATTACACCGGCTGATGGAGTTAAGGTGGGTGAATTTAATTTTCGCATGCCTACTTTTACTGAAATGTTTTTGAATGATAAAGAAGAATACGTTGATGTTAATAAAATCATTGAAAATCAGTTTGATATTGATTCTATTGGTGAAGCCGGGCTGAATGAAAAAGATACAATTGCATCCGCCGGTTACGATGAACTGTTCGAATCTGTTCATAAAATTGAAATCACTGACGAAGGCCGTGAAAATCTTGCCTGGTTCTTTGACAAACTCAGATCGGGCAAATTAACCCGGATTATGCATTACGGCGACAGCCAGTTGGAGGGCGACCGCATCACTGCCAATCTCCGTAATAAACTGCAGATTAAATTCGGGGGTTCAGGACTGGGGCTCCGGCCTGCTTTGCAACCTTACGATTTTGTTTTCAGCGCTGTTCAAACCAGCACTGACAACTGGACCCGTTACCCGATTTACGGTGATGTTGATTCACTTGTCGATCATAACCGTTATGGTGTGATGGGCGCTTTTTCGCGGTTTGCCCCACTGACGTTTGATTCGGTTCCGTTTAAAGAAAATATTTTTTACGAAGCTGAAGTTGATATTTCAAATTCAGATATTTCATTCATAAAAACCAGGGAATATAAACGATTGAGACTGTTTTACGGAAATACGAGAAGCCCGGTTGATTTTCGATTGTTCGTCAGCGGCCAGATGGTTTTTTCTGATGTATTAAAATCAGGGATCGATTATGGAAAGATTTCCTGTAACCTGCCCGACTCAACCGATAATGTGGTTTTGAAATTTTCGGGGTGGGACAGTCCTGATATTTACGGAATTGAACTGGCAGACACGGTTGGTGTAGTTGTGGACAATATCGCTTTGCGCGGATGTTCGGGAACAATTTTTACACAGAACAATTTCGATCACAGTACGAAAATGTTTTCAGATCTTAATCCCGGTCTTTTTATCCTTCAATTCGGGGGAAATGTGGTTCCGTACATGAAAGACACGGTTGAAATTGATAATTACGGACGGTGGTTTGCCAACCAGATCCGCTGGTTAAAACAATCATGCCCCGATGCAGCAGTGATTGTGATTGGCCCGGGCGACATGTCAACAAAAGTAAAGGACAAATATGTCACTTACGAATTGCTTCCAATGGTTGCAGAATCGCTGAAAAAAGCTGCTTTGGCAACCGAAAGCGGTTACTGGGACATGTACCAGGCAATGGGAGGCCACAACAGCATGCCGGGTTGGGTAAATGCCCGTCCCGCACTGGCAGGGCCCGATTACGTGCATTTCACTCCACGGGGCTCAGCACTTATTTCGGATATGTTTTACAATGCTTTAATGCTGGAGTACAATTATTACCTGAAAAACCGGAATGAAGAGGCCAAAAATTAATATAGAAAAGAAAAGTTGTTTACAGATAACGGATTCTGG
>JBBIPU010000207.1:0-1864 GCA_037442685.1 Draconibacterium sp.
GCCGGTTATTTTTTAAAAGACGAACCTGTCAGAAAAGACTTTGCCGGTCTGGGTGAATGGGCGCGAAAGATTGAGAATATTGATGCCGGACATTTCTGTTTTGTCAACCTGATTGCCGCCATTCATCCCACAAAAACAGAAGCACTTGGCACAAAATCGTATGCTGATTATGTACAGACATTGGCGCAAACGATTCCTGTAAAACAAATTTCTTTTGATTTTTACCCGGTTTTAAACGAAGGGATTCACGAACGCTGGTACGAAGGTTTGGAAATTGTTTCTGCAAAGGCAAAAAATCTTGGACTGCCGTTCTGGGGATTTGCTTTGGCAAGTTCTTACAACGAACTGCATCCCGAACCAACCGTTGCCGCACTCCGTTTGCAGATGTTCAGCAACCTTGCTTATGGCGCACAGGGTTTGGAATACTGGTCGTACCGGATGTCGCCCGGATTGCGCAATGCCCCAATTGGTTTGGATGGAAAACGCACGGTTATTTATGACAGGATTAAACAGGTTAATGCTGAGATACAAAACATGGCGGGTGTTTTTGCCGGTTCAAAAGTAGTGGCGGTGCATCACACCGGAACCGTTATTCCCCGCGGAACCACCCGGTTAACTAGCTTGCCAGCGGCAATTAAAGTGTTTGAAACATTCGGGAAAGGCGCTCTTGTTTCACAGCTCGAAAACAATGGGAATACCTTTTTTGTAGTCATCAACCGCGACCTTGAAACAACAATGCCACTCGTGATTTACGGAGATGAGGAACTGAAAAGGGTTTTAAAAGACGGAACAATAACCGGCGCAAACAAATCGGGTAACCGCATTGAAATTGAACCCGGCGATTTGGCAGTCTTCATGTTTCCAACCGAAAAGAAAGGAGGAAAGAAATGAAAAACTGGCTTTTCATACTTCTGATTATTTTTAGTTCCGGATTATTGAATGCGCAGGAAAAACTGGCTCCCAAAGGGATTATGCCGGTTATGTCGTGGGGCGGAATTAAACAAACTGAAATATCGGTTGCCAATTACCTGAAACTGAAAGAGGTTGGCGTCAATATCGACATTGCTTTCTTTCAAAGTGCCGATTCAATTGCAAAAGCGCTCGATGCTGCTTCGAAAGCTGGTATCAAACTGATGATTTCGTGTCCCGAACTAAAAAACGAGCCGGAAAAAACTGTGGCACGGTTCAAAAACCATCCGGCGCTCGAAGGATATTACCTCGGCGATGAACCGGGAAAACCTGATTTTGACAAACTGGTTGCCTGGCGAAACAGGATTCAGACTGCTGACAATTCACACTACTGTTTTGTAAATCTTTACCCGAATATCAACTCAAACCAAAACAAATTTGGCACAAAAGATTATAAAGAATACATTGATACTTTCGATAAAATGTTCCCTGCTCCATTTCTTTCGTTCGATTTTTATCCGGTGGTCGATGGCGCTTTGCATTCCCGCTGGTACGAAAACCTTGAATTTTTTGCCTCAAAATATAAAATTGACAATCGTCCTTTCTGGGCGTTTGCCTTAACCACCTCGTACCTGGCTTATTCCGACGATTCTCCACAACATTCGCTGAACGATTTCTACCAGCTGTATGCAACATACAAACCCGAAAAAACTTTTGTTCACGACATTCCAACACTTGCTGAATTGCGTTTGCAGGTGAACTCAAACCTGGCTTACGGGGCGCAGGGAATTGAATACTGGAGTTTCAGGGGTTTTGGTTCGCCGCTCGATGAGCAGGGACGACGGACAGTTGTTTTCGACCGCCTGCAACAGGTCAGCAGCGAAATTCAGAATTACACAGGAGTTTTTCTGGGTGCAAAAGTGGTATCGGTTACACAAACCGGAGCTGTAATTCC
>JBBIPU010000207.1:1964-5553 GCA_037442685.1 Draconibacterium sp.
AAGGAACAACTTCAGAAAATTCTGAATGATATCAGCAAAGTGAAAATTGCCGTTATTGGCGATTTTTGCCTCGATGCTTATTGGTTTATCGACGAATCGAAAAGCGAAATTTCAATCGAAACTGGTCAGAAAACCAGGCCGGTGAAACAACAGCGTTATTCGCTGGGGGGCGCCGGAAACGTAACCAGCAATTTAACAGCGCTGGGTGTAAAAGATGTCCGCGCTTTTGGGGTAATCGGCCCCGACCCGTTTGGCTACGAAATGGTGAAGGTAATGAGGCAAAACGGCATCAATCCTGATAATCTGCTGATTCAGCAGGAAGATTGGTCAACTCATGTTTATACAAAACCGTATGTTGGCGATTTCGAAGAAGGGCGAATCGACTTCGGGAATTTCAACGTACTCTCGAATGAAACTGCCGATTTGCTCATCGAAAAACTGAAAGAAGCCATCCCGGGGGTAGATGTTGTCATTATCAATCAGCAGGTTCCATCCGGAATCCACAACCCCTATTTTAAAAACGAACTTCTGAAACTCATCGGCGGGTTCCCTGGAAAAACTTTTGTGGTTGACAGCCGTAATTTCAACGATTTTTATGATGGAACAATCCGTAAAATGAACGATACCGAAGCAGCCCGGCTGTGCGGTATCAACAAAGCGCCCGACGATGTTGTGCTTTACACCGAAGTGGTCAGCAGTGCGAATATCCTGTTCGAGCGCTTCAAAAAGCCGCTGTTTATCACACGGGGCAAAAAAGGTTCGATTACCATCAGCGAAAATGGAATTTCAGATATTTCGGGTTTGATGATTATTAACCGCGTTGATACGGTTGGCGCAGGCGACAGTTATCTTGCCGGCGCTGCATCGGCGCTGGCTGCCGGATACGGAATGGATACGGCTGCTGTTATTGGTACTTTTGTTTCCGGGGTTACAGTTCAGAAGCTTTTCCAGACCGGAACGGCAACACCTGAAGAAATCATGGCCATCGGCAGCGACCCTGACTATGTTTATAATCCCGAACTTGCCGAAGATATGCGCCATGCAAATTTCTGGAATGGTACCGAAATAGAAATCGTCAACGAACTGCCGCAGCAACTCAATATCCGTCACGCCATTTTTGACCATGACGGAACCATTTCAACCTTGCGTGAAGGCTGGGAACACATCATGCAGCCCATGATGATGAAAGCCATTCTGGGCGACCATTTCCAGGATGCCGACGAAGCGCTTTACCACAAAGTACACTCCCGCGTGATTGATTTTATCGACAAAACAACAGGTATTCAGACATTGGTACAGATGAAAGGGCTTGTTGAAATTGTAAAGGAATTTGGATTGGTTCCGGCCGATAAAATTCTCGATGAATTTGGTTACAAGGCTATTTATAACGAAGAGCTGCTGAAAATGGTTAAAGTGCGCGAAGCCAAACTCACCCGCGGCGAACTGGCTCTGGAAGATTTCACCCTGAAAAATGCAGTTTTGCTGCTTGAAAAATTGTACAAAGCTGGCGTAAAACTTTACCTGGCAAGCGGTACCGACGAGGAAGATGTGAAAAATGAAGCCCGCATTCTCGGGTACGACCACCTGTTTGAAGGCGGAATTTACGGTGCAGTGGGCGATGTAAACAAGGAAGCCAAAAAGATTGTGCTCGACAGGATTCTGAATACCATCGGCGATGCTAAAAACGGCCAGGTGGCTGCTTTTGGCGACGGTCCGGTTGAAATCCGCGAAACCCGCAAACGGGGTGGAATTACCATCGGTATCGCCAGCAACGAACTGAAACGCTACAGTCTGAACGAAAGCAAACGCTCCCGCCTTATCAAAGCCGGTGCCGATGTAATTGTTGCCGACTATTCCCAGTTGCCAAAACTGTTGGAATTGTTAAATGTGAAGGGTGAATAAAAAGGAAGATTGAAGCTTTTAATCCGCCTTTGTCCAACCCTCTGACTCCCTAAAGGGAGAACCTGACAAAAGCTTTAATTGAAACAATAAATTTAAAAGCCGACTTAAAAGTCCCCTTCAGGGGATTTAGGGGTTAAAAAAGAATGAAAAACGTAAATAAGAAATGCCACAAAGGCACTAAGACACAAAGATTTTACCAAGATTGAAGAATCAGTTTTCTGAACTTTGTGGTTCTTCGGGTCTTTGTGCTTTTGTGGCTAAAGAAAATATCTCAATACTCAGTACTCAATACTAAAAATCTAAAAAAGATGCCTTATCCAAAATTCGACCGTAACCTGCTCGATATAAAACAACTGGCAGGTAGAAAAAATAAGGTTTATATCGAACGCGACCAGGTTCCTGTAAACGAAAAACCAAAGCACCTTTCAGAAAAAGGAGTCAGCCTGATTGAAAAAACAGCGGAGCGCATCAGAAAGGCGCGCTCGCTGAACCGCTCGGTGATGCTCACTTTCGGGGCGCACACCATTAAAAACGGAATGGCGCCAACATTGATTGCCCTGATTAAAGAGGGATGGGTGACACATCTTGCCACCAATGGCGCCGGAATCATTCACGACTGGGAATTTGCCTACCAGGGAAAATCGAGCGAAGATGTACGAGAAAATGTCAATCTCGGGCAATTCGGAATCTGGGACGACACAGGTTTTTATATCAACCTTTCGCTGGTAGCCGGTGCCTACGAAGGACTGGGTTACGGCGAATCGGTGGGAAAAATGATTTATACCGAAGGTTTGGATATTCCTGAGCTTTCGGTTTTGTACGCCACTGCCCGTCAGAAAATGGATACCGAACCGGCGACTGCTGCCGCTGCCATCGATTTTGCCGGGATTATAAAAGATTTCGGTCTGAAACCCGGGAGAATGAACATTCCTCACCCGCATAAAAATTATTCGGTGCAGGGAAACGCTTATGCAATGGGCATTCCGTTTACCGGTCATCCGATGTTCGGGCACGATATTATCTACAATCACCCGATGAATCATGGCGCTTCCATTGGCCGTACCGCCGAAAACGACTTTTTGTCGTATGCAAAAAGTGTGAGCAACCTCGAAGACGGGGTTTATCTTTCGGTAGGTTCGGCGGTGATGTCGCCCATGATTTTTGAAAAGTCGTTATCGTTGTCGCAGAACCTCGAAATACAGCGGGGCAGCCACATCGACAGGCATTACATGCTGATTGTGGACCTGGCAGAATCAGACTGGGACTGGTCAAAAGATGGCGAACCACCGATGGACAATCCGGCCTATTACCTGCGTTACTGCAAAACGTTTAACCGCATGGGTGGCGAAATGAACTATCTCACCGCCGACAACCGCGACTTTCTGCTGGCGTTGTACCAGCAATTACATAAATAAATTCTCCGTGACCCTCTGTGCCTTCTCTGTGATTCTCTGTGTTAAAAATTTTGATAACACAGAGGACCACAAAGGTTTCCACAGAGAAACACAGAGTTGAAATCAGATTAAAAATTGATTCATGAATATTAAATCGACTCTTTTAATCCTCTTTATTTTGGCCTTAACTCCAATTTTGTTTGCCCAGCAACCACGCGATGGCCGCTTGTTGCAGGGTGAAGCCTGGCAGCCGTTTGTTCCGGTTGAAAAAGCCGATTTTTATGTAGCTGAAA
>JBBIPU010000208.1:0-5540 GCA_037442685.1 Draconibacterium sp.
GCCTCCACCGGGTTCCTCGTAGCCGCCCGCCAGCTTTGCCAGCTAACTGTCAACAGCGCAATCCCCAACGCCAGCAAACCTGCCAGCGCAAAAATCCACCAGCTTAAATTTGTTTTGTAAGTGAAACTTTCGAGCCATTTGTGCATGGCGTAATATGCAATAGGTGTGGCAATTACAAAAGCTATGGCGACCCATTTTACAAAGTCGCTGTTGAGCATGAACATCACTTCCGAAACGCGCGCTCCGTTCACTTTGCGGAGACCGATTTCCTTGGTGCGTTTTTCGGTAAGGAAAATAGCTAATCCAAACAAACCTAAACAACTGATTGCGATTGCTAAAATGGTGAAGAATGCAGCCATCAATCCCACCCGTTCTTCTTCCCTGAATTTTGCGTCATATTCCTCATCAACAAACTTATATTCGAAGGCAGCTGTTGGTATAATCTTGTTAAATATTGTTTCTATTCCTGAAACTGCTGAATGAGGGCTGACCTTCGGGTTGAGCCTGATAAAAAGCCAGTTCATGTCGCTCTCAGTGAGAAAAATAACCGAGGGTCTTGCCGGTTCAAACGGAGAACTTTTTATCATATCACGAAAAACTCCGAGAATAGTGAAGTTGTTGGTCTGCTGGTCGAATATCGGATTTTTGATGCTCAGTTTTTCTCCCACCGGATTTTCAAGGTTCATCAGTTTTAATGCCGATTCGTTAATCAGAACACCTTCCAAATCACTTCGGAATTCACGCGAAAAATCCCTTCCTTCCAATATTTGTAAACCAACAGTCTTACCATATTCGTAAGAAACATTGATTGTGTTGAATGTCGGGTCAAATTCCGGCTCTTTCCCTCTCCAACTGAAGCCACCATTATTTCCTAAAATATTTGTAATTGGTTGATTTGATGTTGCAACTTCATCGACAAAACCGGTTTTCAGAAGTTCGTTTCTCAGCAACTGAACCTTACCCCTGAATTCGGGACTTCCGGGCTTGAACGAAATCAGTCCTTCGCGGGTATATCCAACCGGCCGGTCCTTGGCAAACTGAATTTGTTTGTGCACAATAATTGTACAGCAAATCAGCGATATAGAAACAGCAAACTGAAAAACAACAAGTACTTTACGCGGAATTGCGGTTAACATTTTATTGTTGCCGGTTTGTTTTATTGCTTCAACCGGGTTGAATGACGACAAAAAGAAAGCAGGGTAGCCACCTGACAATAATGCTGTAATAACCAGCAATGCCAGACAGCACAACCAAAACAGGTGTTCACCCAAAGGGAAAACAAGGTCTTTCCCGGTAAACCCTCCAAACCAGGGTTTTAATAAAATGGCTAAGCCAAATGCCAGAATAAAGGCAATAAGCGTGATAATAAACGAATCGCCAATAAACTTCCGGACCAGATAAAAGCGTGATGACCCGATTGCCTTTCGTATCCCTATTTCCTTAATGTATTTTTCCGACCGGGATGTGCTCAGGTTTATGAAATTAATGCATGCCAGCACCAAAACGAAAAATCCGATGGTTCCGTAAAGCCAGACGTATTTCAACCTGTCGCTGGTAACTGTTACTCCGTTTTCGAATTGAGAATAAAGATGCCATCTGTTCATCGGGTGCAGAAAAACGTCATTCCTGATGCCAGTGGAAAATGGCTTCATAATATCTTTAATTTGGGCCGATACTTTTTTAAAATCTGTTTTACTATGAAGCTGGACATAAACCTGCATATTCTGGTTATTCCAGTTATCAGGTTTTAGCCAACCAGCCATGTATCTTTCCAATGGTGCTACAAAAGAAGCTTCCCTGAAATCTGAGTTTGAAGGTAAATCCTCGTAAACCCCATTCACTTTCAGGTTCCATGTGGCGTCCATTTGAACGTTTTGGCCAACCGGATTTTCATCTCCAAACAGTTTTTTTGACAATGATTCAGAAAGTAAAATTGAATTAATGTCGGTGAGCCCGTTGCGTGAGCCATAAATCATTTTCAGACTGAAGATTTCGGGGGCTTCAGGCTCCATAAAATACCCATTCTGAGTTAATTTTTTCTCTTCATTTGCAATTACACGGCTTTCAACCCGTCCCCTGATTATTGCGATTCTTTCAAAATCATTTTCATACATCGTTTTCAATGCTGTTCCAAGACCAGCAGCAACTATCGACCGCGTATCGATTTCGCCATTGGCATAATTATTCACCATCACCATTGCAACGGTATCGTAATTCTCGTGGTATTTGTTAAATCTTAATTCGTCATAAACCCATAAAACGATGAGAATAACCACGGTGAGTCCTATTGTAAGGCCACCAATGCTAATGAAATTGTATTTCTTATTATGAGAAAGAATCCGTAATAATGGTTTAAGTAACCTGTTTTTCATGCTTTTTGATTTAAGTTGTCAATTTTACTCATATCGTAACGCCTCCATCCCGACGTTTCGGTCGGGATTTCGTCACTCATATCTGAGTGACTCCACCGGATTCCTCGTAGCTGCCCGCCAGCTTTGCCAGCATTCAGCCACCCCTAAATCCCCTAAAGGGGACTTTTTTGTATCTCCGAAAGACGTGTTTGGCATATCTTAGTAATTTTATCTACTACACTATCGATGTTAATTTCAACTTCTTCATTAGTAAACCGGATGACTTCAATTTCCCACTCATTTAATTCTCCGGTCCTTCCAATATCATATTCTTTTTGTTCGTGTGATTTATGTATTCCACCATCAACTTCAATTACAAGCTTGATTGGATGACAATAAAAATCGGCAATAAAAATATCTGTTGGATGCTGCGGCCGAAATCGTAAACCTAATATCTGTTTTCCTTGTAATTTTTCCCAAAGTGTTAATTCTGAATTGGTCATATTATTTCTTAAAGATTTTGCTTTCTCAAAAATGTGGGGTTTTGCATTGTAAAACATCGAAACATTGTCGCTTATACTCATCTCGTTTTTCTTTAAGCCCCTTCAGGGGTTTGGGGTGAATTTCTATTCATACCTCAGTGCCTCCACCGGGTTCCTCGTAGCTGCCCGCCAGCTTTGCCAGCTAACCGTCAGCAACGCAATTCCCAATACCAGGATTCCGGAAGCTGCAAAAATCCACCAGCTTAAGCTGGTTTTGTAGGCAAAATTTTTAAGCCATGCATGCATTACATAAAATGCTAAAGGACTCGCAATTACAAAAGCAATTATCACCCATTTTATCAGGTCCTTATTTAGCAATAGCATTACTTCCGAGATTTTGGCGCCATTAATTTTCCGAATTCCAATCTCTTTCGAACGCATTTCACTGGAATAAAGCGCCAGTCCAAAAATGCCGAGGCAACTGATAATGATGGTTATAATTGCAAAAATATTGATCAGTTTTGCGGCATTTTCCTCGCTCGCATAATTCGCTTTGATTCTGTCTTCAATAAATTCATAATCATAATACTGGTTTTGAAATACGGATCTCCATGATTTTTCGGTGAATGCCAGTACATCGTGCATTTGTTTGAAGCTACTGTTGCTTGTATTTTTATCGAAAAAAATTCTGATTCCTGCCATACGTGAACGGTTCAAATCCTGTATTAAAAAAGCAGGTCTTATTTTGATATGAAACGATTCGTAATGATAATCTTTTACAACTCCGCAAACTGTAAATCGGGTATCAGGACCATTATAAAAAGTTGAAATTTCTTTATTAATAGCGTCAAATGGCGACTTAAATTCGAATTGTTTTGCCATTTCTTCGTTTATGATTACACTTCTTGCAGAGTCGCTCAGGTTAAAATTACTGCCGGCAACCAGGTGCAACCCGTAAGTTTTTAAATATGATGTGTCAACAGTACACATATTGGCTGTAAGTTTAATAATGTTACCGTTTGAAAATGTTGAAATATCATTAAAATTGTAACTATGTGCCGGATCTGAACTGCAAAAGCTGACATTTTCTATGAGCGGATTTTCCATTAGTAAAGATTTAAACCGCTTCTTCAATGTTACGTCATTCGTTGGAATGGGTACATTAAAGACAGCCCCTTTATCGAATCCCATATCCGAATTTAAAAGGAACCGATACTGGCGGTAAAGGGAGATTGTCCCGATTATCATTAACAATGAGATGGTAAACTGCACAATTACCATACTTTTTGTAAAAGTTGCAACTCCTTTTTGAGATATCTCAAATCCGCTTTTTACCAAATCCACAGGCTTTGAGGCGGACAACAACAGGGAAGGGTAACCACTGCTTAACAGGCTTACAAGTAATACAAATGCCAGTAACCCCAAAACCGTTAAAAAATTAAACGGGGCTGTAAAATTCTGCGGGACCCCAAAAAGATTGTAAAAAAGCAGGATAGCCAGTTTGCTAAAAAGCAGCGCCAAAATTGTGGAAAAAGCAGTGAGTACAAAAGACTCGCCAAAAAACTGAAATACAAGGTGCCAGCGTTTTCCTCCCATTATTTTTCTGACCCCTACTTCACGTGCACGGTACTTTGAACGGGCTAGAGACAAATTTGCATAGTTTGCACATGCCATTATCAGCAAAAAGAGTCCTATAAATCCAATGGTAATAACGGTTTCTTTACTTACAACCCTGTCGTTGTAATTCGTAAACCGTGTGTCGTAATGAATATCACCGAGTGGTTGGAGTTTAAATATCCGGCTATCTGCAATTTCTTTTGAGACATGCTGAGCATGAATTTCCTTTATTTTCTGTTCGACTATTGCTTTTTGAGTTGAATTACCGAGTACCACAAAACATTCAAAGTCTCCTAAACTTCCCCAGTCGTTTGAAAAATTTGGGTTAAATCTCTCAAGTGAGGCGTAGGATATGTACATCTGAAAAGGAAAATCTGTGTTTGCAGGAACGTCTGTAACTAATCCGGTAACTTTAAAAGACTGGTTGTAAATTTCCAACGATTTACCTACCGGGTTTTCATCGCCAAAAAATCTGGAAGCAAGTTGCTGACTTAAAACAACTGTAAATGGTTCGGATAACGAGACTGACGGAGAACCATAAATCCAGCTAAAGCCATTGTTTTTAAAGTCAAACATATCAAAATAAGAAGCATTGGTGAATACGGCACGTTTATTTTCAATTTTAAAAAGTTGCGAATTGTCAGCTTTTTTTTCGCTTTGGACTCCGACCAGCAAATTACTCAAAGGGAGCACAGGGACAACATTTATCAGTTCGGGGATTTCATTTTTAATTGTACCAGGCATTGCTCCGTAAACGCCATTTCGATATTCATATTCACCTGCTGCCAGTCCGAGACCCAGTCCCTGCGTCTGCCTTATGATTCTGAAAGTAGTTTCAGCATTTGTATGAAATTTGTCGAAACTCATTTCGTAGTAAATCTTGTTATAGATTACCAAACAACACGTAAGACTTACGACAAGCCCGAAAACGTTGATAAGTGTGCTTTTGTAGTTTCGCAACAAATTTCTCAGGTAGGATATAATAAGTGATTTTAACATTCCTTATTTTTTAACGTTTTTATTTTCAAACATTTGTACTATGGGACGCCACTCATCGCCATCCCGTCTTTCCATACTACTCATACCTCAG
>JBBIPU010000209.1:0-5505 GCA_037442685.1 Draconibacterium sp.
ATTTAACTTAATCATGACGGTTAGTATTTTTGTATAGAAAGTTACAATTTCTATTGTTCATAATCAAGTAGTTAAACAATAAAAATTATAGCCTATCTTTTTAAAACTGAAACTGATAAAATGGTAGCAATCCAAAGGGGAATGTATTCCAGACAATAAAAAATTTATGCTCGCCACAGAGCAATCCTGTACAGTTTGAATATGAGCAAAACAGGATTATTCTTTAGAATGGAAAGGGAAAGTAGCGCGTAGCAGAATCGAACTGCTATTTTCGGATTGAGAAACCGACCTCCTGACCATTAGAGGAACGCGCCATTTGATTTGCTGTTTAATCAATGCAGGTTATCCTTAAAATTTAAACCTCCTTAAATAAATGCAATTCACAGGTAAAAATAGAAAATAATCATCTTCCGATTATTGCACGTTTCTATTTTTTTTATGTCTGTGCCTCAGAAACATAATTTACCAAATTACGATACCATGGTTTTATCAAAAAACAGGTCAAATTCTTTTAAATATCAACTTGTGTCAGTCAGAGAAACTCTGACAAAATTCGATGCTCATGTAATTCATTATGAACATTTTATAATGAATAAAAATTATTTGTTCAGGTTAAAACAAATTCAATTATTTAACGTAATACAGGCAGGAAAAACTTTAAAAATCGATTAGCTATGAGTCAATTGAGAAAAATTACAGGTTTGCTTATTATCAGTTTCAGCTTTTTAATTTTTACCGGATGTTCAACAAATCAGCAAAAAAAAGAAGATAAGGACGCCGGAATTCGGAATACTGAAATGAATAATGAGCTTATTAAGGAACATAATGATTTGCTCAATAAGGCAAATCAGGATCTTGCCTACATCAACACAAAAATTGGTGAATTGAACGATAAAATTCATACAAAAGGTGGAAAACTGACTGAAGCACAGAATAAAGCACTTGACGAATTTGAATTAAAACGGTCTTCAGTTAATAAACGAATTCATGAAATTAAAGATGTACCACAGGAAAACTGGGAAGATTTCAAAGGTACTTTTGAAAAGGACATCTCTGAGGTAAAGAATAAAATTGATTCAATTATAAGTGTCCTATAATTCGATTAAAGTTAAAAAATTTCCCCCTCAAAATTACAAGTTCTTGACTGACTGGGCAAAATCATTCTGAATTCTCATCATGTTTGAAGTATAAATCAGAATATTCCTGGTTTCTCCAAGAATGGTCATAAACAACAAACTGTTCTTTTTACCTATTTCATTCTTTTTTATCGATTTGATCAGGTTTTTACGGGCTTCTTTATTCATCCCGATAATTTTTGCCTGTTCCTTAAAAATTTCATCCAGTTTTTCGTTGTCGTTCCCCGACAGAGAACTGACAACCATATTGATATAATTATCAACTTCAGTAATCAGTCCGTTTAATTCTTCAGCCTGAAGATCGGTCAGGGGTTTATGGGTATTATCAACATGATTGTAAATCGGTTCGATAAGTAAATGAACACAATGGGCAATTTCTTTGAGATAGTCGAGGATAAGGATATAATAGTGCGAAATTTCAATTGAATCGGTTAAAACATTTGTATTTAACACCTGGTAGCTGTTGTTGCGTTTTTTGTCAATCTTCTTTAAAAGATCAGAAGAATGTTCCAGTTGCTTTTTTAATCCCTTGTGATCCTCTGATAATAAAAGTTTTATCGATTTGCTGTAAAGACCGTTGACTTCGTGCAGCGATTTTGAAATATTATTGTTGCATTTTTCGAATAATGTACTTGCAAGACTGACTTCTTCTTCATCTTTCTCGAGGTTCTGATTTTCAGAAACACGTTTTTTATGAGTCAGAAATGAGCCATAAAATGCAAAACCTGATAAAATCAGCAGTATAATAATTCCCAATAACTTGGCAAACCCAAGAAACAGTGAAATCAGCAAAGCAACAGTAAAAGCTATCAATCCTGTCATAAACCATCCGCCAATCACTGTAAAAACACCTGTAATACGGTAAACAGCGCTGTCGCGGCCCCAGGCGCCGTCAACCAGCGAAGTACTCATGGCAACCATAAAAGTTACATAAGTTGTCGATAAGGGAAGTTTATACGATGTACCAATTGCGATAAGACTTGAAGCAACCATCATATTCACTGCTGCCCGCACCAGGTCAAACATCGGAGGATCGTCCTGAACTTTCAGACTTGTTTCGAAATCCGTTTTATCAAATCGTTCCCTGATTTTTACAATCAATTGTTGCGGAACTATTTTACTTATTATTGAAGACGCATTTACTGCTCTGCGAACAATATATCTTGAAAAAGCGGTAGAACTGAACCTTTCAGAACCTTCATCCTGCCGGCTGAGTTTAAGTTCTGTTTCAGCCACAGTTCTTGCTTTCTTCGAAAACCAAAGTGTTATCGCCATTATTACACCCGATCCAAAAAGAAAATAAACCGGTGTTTTAATATCATTCAGAAGATTAAACATTAATAAATCTGAACCGTTATTGGCCAGGTAAGTTTTATAAGCTTCGAAACCAGCAAGCGGGACCCCGATAAAATTTACAAGGTCGTTTCCGGCAAAAGCAGTCGCAAGTGCAAATGTCCCGGCAAGTACAACTATTTTCAGCGGATTTGTTTTAAAGAACCAGCTTAATAATTGAAGAATCAGCGACCAGATAATAAAACTGGCAAAAATGATCAACAGCGTATTCTTCTGAATCACACTATAAACATTATCGGTCATAAACGAAGCATCTTTCAGCCCTTTTATCAGAAGAAAATAAGTAATTGCAGCAATAGCGAAACCACCCCAGATAGCGCCATAATAGCGGATTGTTTTTTCAATGTTAAAGCTGAAAAGTAACCGGCTTAGCCACTGTATAATCACCCCGAAAACAAATGAAAATGCCACTGACAGAAGTATTCCGGAAATAATGACCAGTGCTTTTGATGAATTGATGAAATCACCGATTTCAGCAACTTTTTTAACTCCATCAACAACGATTTCAGCCCCGTTTTCAACTTTAAAATATGCCATTCCAATTGCAGCGCCAAGCAATCCAAACACCAGTGAAACGGTGGTTGAAGTAGGTAAACCGAATGTATTGAAAAAATCGAGCAAAAGAACATTGGTGAACATTACCGCAAGAAAAATGATAACAATTTCAGTGAACAGAAAATACTGCGGAAAAAACAATCCTTTGCGGGCAACTTCCATCATACCATTTGAAAGTATAGCTCCTGTGAGGATACCAATACTGGCAATAATTAAAATAATATGTGTTCTGGAAACCTTTGAACCAATCGCCGAGTTTAAAAAGTTAATAGCATCGTTTGACACTCCGACAATGAGACCAAAGATGGCGAGACAAAACAGAACTATAATAAAAAACAGATAAATGTTCATAATTTATTGTTTAGTTAAGAAATAAATTTCAGTTTTTGAGGTAAGTGAAAATAAAATTGAATATATGCCGGAAGAAATCATAAATCTGGTTTCTCTTATTACACCCTAAATATAAAAAAATTATCAATGAATTTGGAAACAGAAGAACTGAAAAGTCAGCAAATTAATGTCCCAATTCAGGTTTTTAAACATGTCCAGACTGCTCCTTTTTATTGTATTAAAACAGTAAACAGTTGAAAATGAACATAAAATAAATTCAACTGATAGCATGACAAATCAATGTATGCTGTTTAACATATTTGTTTTGAATTAATATTCCAGGAAGTAAACAGATTGAAGATTCACTCTTCCGATTCTTCTTTATTTTCTTTATTATGTGCCATTTCATCTGAATGAACAAGCAAAATATAAACTATAATCGCTAAGATCAATGCAAAAAATGCTCCCATAATTTAAATATCCGGTTGATTACTCTCATGTAAAAATAAGAAAAAAATAACCTCATATCCAACAGATTGGATAACATCATCAGAAAGCCCAGAGACAAATTTCATTAAATATTTTCAAGGTTGGAATCCACTTTATAATTAAAATTGGACACCAGTATAAATGAATTAAATAAGGTTCTTATTGTTGCCGGTACTCTTCCCATTCCCTGATTTTATCTCTATTCAGTTTTCATTTCCAATAAAATCAATTAGTTTTGAAATAAAGTAATGAACAAACTAAACCTATTTAAAATGAAGAAAATTATTTATCTCAGCTTGGTTATGATTGCTGCAGGATTTGTTTCCTGTCAGAGCGGCAATCCAGTGGGGGAGTGGCAAGTCCTTTTTAACGGCGAAAATCTCGATGGCTGGAAACCGGCAAAAGAAAGTCCCGGAAGTTTTACCGTTGAAAACGGTACAATTAAATGCAATGGCGAAAGAAGCCATCTTTTTTATAATGGCAACTTTAAAAATTTCGAATTCGAATGCGAGGTAAAAACCCTGGAACATTCAAACTCAGGGATTTTCATTTGTTCAAAATACCAGGCCGAAGGTTGGCCATCAGCAGGTTACGAAATACAGATCAATAATTCGTACAAAGGGACTGGGGATTACATTGAGCGGAAAAAAACCGCAAGCATTTACAGTATCAGAAATATTTATTACCCGATCGTTAGCGATAACGAATGGTTCAAAATGAGGATTAAAGTAATTCAAAATCATGTTGAGGTATTTGTAAATGATGTGAAAGTGAATGATTATGTACAGCCGGATAATCCGTGGCGCTGGGAAGGCGGCGAAGGATTAAAACTAGGCAAAGGTACATTTGCGCTGCAGGCACACGATCCGAACAGCACCGTATATTACAGGAACATCAGGGCAAAAAAACTGCCTGATGGAAACAAAACCGCTGTCCCCGATGAAAATTGGGATGTAACTGTAACCAAACTGATGCAGCCCGGATTTCCGCTTGTCGATTACCATGTTCATTTAAAAGGTACTTTAACTATCGACAGTGTAATTCAAAATTCTCAAAAATGGGGAATCAATTATGGCGTGGCTCCGAATTGCGGATTGCATTTTCCGGTTACAAACGATTCATCGCTTTATGCATACATGGATGTGGTGAAAGGAAGTCCGACCTTTAAGGGAATGCAGGCTGAAGGACGTGAATGGATAACCTTGTTTTCGCCCGAAGCTGTTGCAAAATTCGATTATGTATTTACCGATGCAATGACATTCACCGATAACAAAGGACGCCGTAACCGCATCTGGATTCCGGAAGAAGTCTGGGTTGACGACAAGCAGCAGTTTATGGATATGCTGGTGGGTAAAATCGAAGCAATTTTCTCACAGGAACCTGTCGATATTTATGTGAATCCCACTGTTTTACCGGCGCAGTTAATGGACGAATACGATGCATTATGGACCAAGGAAAGAATGGAAAGAGTGATAAAAGTTTTAGCTGAAAATAAAATCGCACTTGAGATCAATGCCCGTTACAAACTGCCGAAAGCCGAAATGATTAAAATGGCAAAGGCAGCCGGGGTGAAATTTTCGTTTGGCACCAACAACACAGGAAATGATTTGGGAAGACTGGAATATTGTATTCAGATGATTGA
>JBBIPU010000210.1:0-5335 GCA_037442685.1 Draconibacterium sp.
TATCGAAAGATACTGGCTCAGAAGGTGAAACATTTTTATGAAATCTGAAATATTGGATAATAAGATTTATAACCGGTCAACCCTTCAGTTTTATTTCTTCCAGTCGCATTTCATCCAGAATATAAAATTGATTCTCTTCTGTCTGAATAATTCCTGAATCGCGGAATTCCTTAATGATTCTTGAAACACTTTCGCGCGAAGTTCCGATCAGGGAAGCAAGTTCACTCTGGTTAAGACTCAGATTGAAAGGATTTTCAGTATAAACATGGTTTTTAAAATACAGAAGTGCGTTGGCCAGCCTGCCAGGTAACTGCTGCTGAACATTATTTACAAGGCGGTCAAAGTAATTCATTTCATCTTCAAAAATGTACGAAATTACTTCGTAAGCAAAAGCGCCGTTATTTTTTAGCAGTTTCTCAAAACTTTCTTTTTCAATAAAGCAAACATTCGTTTCGCAAAGTGCAACTGCTGAAAAATAATAGTCATTTCTTTTTCGCTGCAGATTGTGAATATTTAGATATGCCCCTGTTTTTGAAACGCTTAATATTATGTCTTTACCGCCGATACCTTGTTTGCTGAGTTTCACAAAACCATTTCTGATATAAACGATGTGTTTTGCCGGGGCACCCTCTTTAAACAGAAGTTCTCCTTTGCGGAACGCGGTTTGGGAACATCCTTCCTGAAGTTTAAGAAGGTCAGTTTCATTCAGTATTGAAACAGCATCAGATTTAAACTTACAGTCAAAACATTTAAAATCTCCGATTTCCATTATTCATAATTTTTGC
This sequence comes from Draconibacterium sp., assembly GCA_037442685.1. Taxonomy (GTDB): domain Bacteria; phylum Bacteroidota; class Bacteroidia; order Bacteroidales; family Prolixibacteraceae; genus Draconibacterium. The sequence goes on from JBBIPU010000210.1 coordinate 786, forward strand.
AAAGATGTAATTTATATCACACTTATACGAGAGTAATCGCACAAAAGATTGTGCACAAATGACCAAAACAGGGTGTAACTTTGTAAAAAAAAGAAATATGAAACAAATCATCTTTTTAACTGGTTTTCATTTGTGTTTCTGGGGATTTTTGGGATTTCTGGCAACTCTTTTATTTGGTTTTATTGCATGTTGCGCAGGATTCTCTGCTGATATTTTTTTTGCTTCGCTGATGATTTTTGCTGCTACGGGAATCACCGTTTCGGCAATTTGCATTTCGCGCAGGTGCAAAAAACTGATTTAAAATAAAGTCAGCATTTAATTTTCCAGAAGTTTTCTGTAATCAATATTCTGATAAAACTGAAGTGATTCTGCAGGTTTTTCAAGCCCTGCAGGAATTGGCATTTTTGAGAACTGTTGAAAATACAGTACACAGGAATTACGCCACCACTCAGCCACTTTTATTTGTGTGTTGATTTTTGCCTTAACCGTTTCAAATTCTTCTTTATCAATTTCACCCTGCAACGAATTCCACTCTTTCTGCATCTCTTTTACTCCATCAACTCCGGCATAATAATGGAGGCAAAGTTCATTCCAGAGGGTTTTTCCCGATTTCATCCTGTAGTCCCAGGGTAAATGGTGGAACCAAAGCAGGTATTCATCCGGACATGTTTCAGGGTTGTTAAATTTATCCGCTACCGGTTTGAAGTACTGACTTGTTGCATTACTTCCGGTTGGTGTGCGGTCGAAACCGATTCCGGTACTGTCAGCACGGTGATAGTAAACCGAAGTCCAGTCGGCCCGGCCACGGTTTACCCAAGGTCCCGGGCCAAAATGATGGTTATATCCCATAATATGGTGTAAACCCAGCGGAGTCATGTAATTCACCGAATTTTCCCGCGAATCCATCATTATTTTTTTAATGGTCGCCACAACATTCGGGTCCGATGAAAAAGTAAGTTTTATCCAGTCATCAGCTATTTCTTCAGAGGTAAGTTCATCATTCCATGCAAGTTTTCCGAATGCAAACCAGTTTGCCTGTCCGAAAAGGTGTCCTGTCCAGTTTCGGTCTGAACCGGTGTTGGCTACTCCGGCCATTCCTGTCAACTGATGATTTTCCAATGTTCCGTCGATCACTTTAGCAACGGTTGAACCTTTTCCTTTTGCATAAGTATCGGCATCGAGGCATTCTGTGTAAAGTGGCGCCAGGTAGCAAAGATCGGTCGATTGGCCAAGATATTCCTGTGTAATCTGAAACTCCATCATCAGCTGTGTTTTTGGCATATTCCCGAACATCGGGTGAAACGGTTCGCGTGGTTGAAAATCAATAGGGCCATTTTTTACCTGGACCAGCACGTTGTCGCGAAATTGCCCGTCGAGTGGTTTAAATTCGTTCAGCGCCTGTTTTGCGCGGTCTTCAGGCACATTGTTGTCGTAAACAAACGCCCGCCACATCACAATTCCGCCGTAAGGTTTCAGCGCATCGGCAAGCATGTTGGCGCCGTCGGCATGTGTGCGGTCGTAATTTTGCGGCCCGGGTTGCCCCTCAGAATTTGCTTTTACCAGAAATCCGCCAAAATCGGGAATGTACGAGTACACTTCAGCCACTTTCTTTTTCCACCATTCCTGAACTGCCGGATCGAGCGGATCGGCTGTTTGCATTCCACCAATATTGACCGGCGAACTGAATTTTACCGAAAGAAAAACTTTTAATCCGTATGGTCTGAACACATTGGCAAGAGCAGCAACTTTTTCAAGATATTCAGGAGTCAGCATGGCCGGATTGGCATTTACGTTGTTCAGAACTGTTGCATTTATTCCGATGGAAGCATTTGCACGGGCATAATCGCGGTAACGCTGATCAATTTTTTCTGGAAGTGTGGCCCAGTCCCAAAGCGATTTTCCGGCATATCCGCGCTCGATCGAACCATCCGGATTATCCCAGTGATTTAAAATCCGGAGCTTTATTTTTGGTGTACTTAAAATGTTGAGTTTATTGATATCTTTTCCGTTCTGAAGCAACTGCAGGAAATAAAATGTTCCGTACAAAACCCCTTTTTCGGTGTTGGCTGTAATAACAGTAATTTGTTTCCCTGCCGTTAACTGGGTTTTGATTACAAAACCCTCGTCGCTGGCCTGTTTTAAAAGTTTTTCGATTTCGCTGTTTTTCAGAACGGGCAGACTGCCTGATGTGGCAACAACCAAAGTACCGCTGCCTTTTATTTCATTAGCTTCTGAAACCTGATTTCCGAGCATTCCCTTTAAACCAATGGTCAATTCTTCCCTTATCAGTTTGATAGTAGGTGATTCACCCGGGACAAGAATTTCCCTGATTTGTTTCCTGTATTCTGTTAACTGAGGTTCAGAGATTTTATAATAGTTGAGCCACAGTTTGTACCCATCGTCGGCAAAACCCTGAAAATGTGGAAGAATAACTGCAAGAATCGAAAGAAAAATTAAAACCGGTTTCATTATAAATTTTGTTTAATTGAAATCACGATATCGGCTTTCCGTTTAAATATCAATTTTCTTTGATTATTTCCTTCGTGAAATTGTCGTTAAAATACTTAAAAAATCGTAATTTCAGCAATCACAACTAAATCGGATTATAATGAAATCATTCCTTTTTGTTTTTATTACAGTATTATTTTACCCTCTTTTTACAAACGCCCAGGAAAACAACCAGAAACCTGATTACCTGAATACAGATTTGTCTTTTGAGACTCGCGTAAATGATCTTGTGTCAAGGATGACACTCGAAGAAAAAGTATCGCAAATGATTGATGCAGCAAAACCGGTGGAACGGCTGGGAATACCTGAATACAACTGGTGGAACGAATGTCTGCACGGAGTGGCACGCGCTGGAACTGCCACTGTTTTTCCGCAGGCAATTGCACTGGCTGCCACTTTTAATACCGGTTTGATGTTTGAAATAGCTGATGTTATTTCGACCGAAGCAAGGGCAAAATATAACGATTCGTCTGCAAAAGGCGATTTTGGAAGATACAAGGGACTTACTTTCTGGACCCCGAACATCAATATTTTCCGCGATCCGCGCTGGGGGCGGGGACAGGAAACTTATGGTGAAGATCCTTATTTAACTGCTCAAATGGGAGTTTCGTTTGTAAAAGGATTGCAGGGAAATGACCCGAAATACCTCAAACTGGTGGCCACTCCAAAACATTATGCAGTGCACAGCGGTCCCGAATCCTCAAGGCACACATTTGATGCAATTACCGGCAATCGCGATTTGTACACCACATATCTTCCGGCATTTAAAGCCTGTGTTGAAGAGGGAAATGCATGGTCGGTGATGTGCGCTTACAACCGTTACATGGGAAAAGCTTGTTGCGGATCGGATGATTTATTAAAGGAAATTCTCCGGAAAGACTGGGGATTTAAAGGTTACATCGTGTCGGATTGCGGTGCGATTGCCGATATTTACCAGAATCATAAAATAGAAAAAACAGCTCCCGAAGCAGCCGCTCTTGCCCTGAAATCGGGTACCGATCTGAATTGCGGGAGGGTTTACGATCCGGCACTGCTTGAAGCCGTTAAACAGGGCTTGATTACCGAAGCTGAATTGGATGTTTCGGTAAAAAGATTGTTCCTGGCGCGGTTTAAACTCGGAATGTTCGATCCGCCTCAAATGGTGCCTTTTTCAAAGATTCCGGTCAGCGAAAACGATTCGGAAGAACACCGGAAACTGGCGCTGAAAGCAGCACAGGAATCCATTGTTTTGCTGAAGAATAGCGGAAATATCCTTCCCCTGAAGAAAGACCTGAAAAAGATTGCTGTGATCGGGCCAACTGCCGATTCGTACGATATGCTTTTAGGCAACTACAACGGAACACCATCGCGATACACCACCCCGCTGAAAGGCATTTCAATGAAAATGGAAGGGAAAGCCGAAGTGGTTTTTGAACAGGGTTGTAACCTTGTCGAAGAAGGTCCGATCCTGAATCCCATTAAAACTGAAATGGTAAGTTTTGAAGGAAAATCCGGCTTGAAAATGGAATATTTTAAAGAAACCGAACTCCGGGGCGAGCCATTTTATTCCGAAATCAGTGAAATGGGAGATGAAAGCTGGATTCAGTTTCGCAGGATTCCCGGGTTGGAAAGAGGAATGAAATATTCAATCCGCTGGACTGGTAAATTAACCATGCCTGTTTCAGGCGATATTCAGTTCACAGTTACCGGGAATGGCGGTTATCGTTTGTTTATTGACAATAAACTTATTATTGAGGACTGGACAGATCACCAGGATGCGACCACAAAAAGCAATCATATTCAGCTTGAAAAAGGGAAAAGTTACGATTTAAAAGCGGAGTTTTTCCAGGCAACCGGATTCCCGCGTTTGTCGATCCAGTGGGATATTTATAACGCCGATCATTTTAAAAATGCGGTTGAACTTGCAAAAAAATCGGATGCAGTGATTTTTGTGGGAGGAATCACTGCCCGGCTCGAAGGTGAGGAAATGCGCGTTGATTACGATGGCTTTAGCGGTGGCGACCGTACAAAAATCAATCTGCCGAAGGTGCAGGAAGATTTGA
>JBBIPU010000211.1:0-5320 GCA_037442685.1 Draconibacterium sp.
TTTCATTATCGATACTGATAACTTCGGGAACCAGCATAAAAGGAGTTGCCCAGCCAACGCTATCCAATTCGTAGTGGTTCAGCAGCAGTTCATGTTCTTCGGCAGTCCCTACTCCACCCTGTGCAGTAACTTTCAATTCAGGAGTTTCTGCAGGCAGCGAAAGTCCTTTTTTCCCAAGCGCCGATTGGTATAACCCGATGCAGGTTTCGTAAAGCTGGTCGCGGTTCTTTTTGAATTCTTCGAGAATCGGTCCGAACAAAACGCCGTTGGTTGGGAAACAATGGCCGCCACAGTTTACCCCCGACTCAATCCGGTACTCAGAAACCCACAAGCCTTTACCGGCAAATATTTTTCCCTGAACAAACGCTGAACGGAAATCGCTCACTTTCAAAATGATTTTCTTTTTGATAATGCCGTTCACATCGGGGAAAAAGTCTTTAAAATTTTCGATGTAGCTGTACAAGCGCGGGCTCATTCCTGCCGACAAAACCAGCGACGAATGGAGGTTGCTGTTGGCAAATCCCCGCAGTGCGGCATGTGCGTCGTTGTATTCTGCCGGAAGTTCTTCGCCGTTTTTATAGTTCACTTTGTCGAGTTTGGTCATGATGTTTACATCAATCGACCCGACATGCAGTTTTGCATCAATCCATCTTCTGAATTCATCGGCAGCCTCACGGCTCTTTTGTGCCAAGTTGAATTTTGCTTTAATTGTTGATGTGTCGGGCAGCATGCTAACATATTTTTCCAGTTCGCTACCTGCCTGTGCGGCGCTGTTTTTTAACCCGGCAAACTTTTGTTTTACTATTTCTTCCATTAGGTTCAGGTACGAAGTGATTCGCCTGGCCCTGAAATCTTCCACTTCTTTGGTGATTTTTTTAAACGGAATGTCAAATTTCTGACTGTAAAACTCCCGCATTTTTTCCATTGTCGAATCATCGACCAGGGAGATAACCGACGAAATACCATAAGGCGCGACTTTTACAGGGGTGTCTATCGAAAAACCCACACCCAGAACAGGGATGTGGAAAGAGTGACCTTCAAATAATTTCATTTAAAACTTTTTTAAAACGTTAAACGACCGGTTTTATCATTTAATCTGATTCAGGTTCCGGTTTGCGGGGGCAAAGAAACGAAATTAAATGAGTTTGAAATGCAATTAATCGTGCAATTGCCAAAATTCGGGAATTTTAACGTTTTTAAAACCGAAAGGAAGATTCTGTCCTTGCCGGATAGGATTCCAGGGTATTTATCTTTCCCGATACTCCAGAATATCGGCAGGCTGACATTCCAGTACCTTGCAAATGGCTTCGAGCGTGGAAAAACGGATTGCTTTTGCTTTTCCAGTCTTTAAAATCGAAAGGTTCGAAAGCGTTAAGTCCACCTTTTCGGAAAGTTCGTTTAACGACATTTTCCGTTTGGCCATCATCACATCAAGATTTACGATTATTGGCATGGCTACACGGTTAAGTCGATTTCGTTCTGAATTTCAATTCCCTTTTTAAAAACCCGACCAATCACAAAAAGTGCAACACCCATAAACAGCCACACATCGGCCCCGCCCAGATTCAAATGTTGAATGTCGGGCATGTTTACACCCTCTGCCACAAAATTCTCAGTGTCCTTAGCTCCCCAATACGAAAACAAACCGATGCCCAAAGCCAGCCAGGCAATGCTGACGATAAACCCACGTACCGATTCGTTGAACGGATGCGACAGGTCGAATTTTTTGTCGTGAAAAATTTTTACAATCAGGTAAAACATCAAAGCCTTCAGCACGGCGGTGATAATCATAAGCGACACAATTGTAACATAATAGCTTTGGTTGTAGTTGTGCAATTCGGCTAAACTCGCCACATCCCATAATTTACCCTCGCCAAAAGGATTGTAAAACAAGGTAAAAAATGCATTGAAAAGATAAGCCCCGGCATTGAAGCATAAACCGATAAAAATAATCCACGAAATCACGTTCAGGGCTATAAATGCATAATCTGTTTTTGTTGACATACTAAAATCAATTTTAAAATTATGCCGCAAATATAAAAACAATTTATTGATAAACAATAAATATATATTTATTTTCAAAATATTTATATTGAAATATGGCAAAAGATAAAATAAGGGGATTTTGGGGGATTGGTTTAAATAATAATGAGGATTACTTGATTTATGAAAGTATCATGGGATAGTTGTAATTTATAGAGAAATAATAAAAATTAAAGATATGAAGTCAGAAGTCGTTTTTTACTTCAGACTCTTTCTATAAGATATAAGCACTTATTATGATTGTAAATTGTTGACTACCATCTTTTTATTACTCCAGTGAATATCGATTTCCTGAATAAATTCACTTTTAATTATTTTCGCCCTTTTTAATAACTGCTCTGAATCTTCATATCTAATATATATTCCCTCAATGAATCCTGAATAAAGTTTTGATATTGATCTTAATAAAAGATTTTCTAATTCAATTCTTGAGAAATATCCTTCTCCAATTTGTGGAACTATTTCAATATTCATCAATCTCAAAAGATAATTCCGATTTTTAGTATTCAGAAATATTCCCCTTTTTTTATCAAAAATGTCAAAACCTAAAAACCAGTCAGGAAGTGATGTGTAATGAATTGAGTGTTTTGCATAACACCATTCACCGAAAATAATAAACTCATCAGTAATATATTCTTGTATTAGATTTAGCCTCAAATAAGCCCAATCCCATATATGAGTAAATTGGGAATGATTTTGATTACTAATAAAGTTACCTCTGTTTTGTATTTGCAAACTGCCACTTTCGGACAACGAAATACCAATATTGGCACCATCAACCTTTTCTTCTATAACAATCGGATTATTCAAAAATAATTCCATATCCGACTGATCTAAAATTTTATCATCTCTTATAAAAAGTCCAGGTGCTATGAATAAATGGGGCGTTCTCGGAAATTTAAAAAATCCATTAGTGCTTTTTCTTCCCTTTGTTTCCATAAATGTTTTTTAACTCTTCCTTACAAAGAAAGTATACAGAAATTCCTTCATTTATTAATGCTTCCTCCCAACCAATCCATTTACTATCTGCAGCTTGAGCAACCGGAGCTTGATTATTATTAGCAATAGCAACAGCAATAAATTTTCTATCTGAGTTATCAAAACCTATTTCAATTAAACCTTCTGGTACCTCCTCAAAATTAAACTCGTCCAACTGATTAATCACAACAGTTTTTATTCTTTGAGGATTTGCTTGATTAGTTAAAATCCATTTCAGAAATCGATTACCATATTCCAACCGAGATCCCTTATTCATTCGATTTTCATATTCACGAATAAGATGATAGTCAGTATCAATAACCAACTTGAAATTATTGGTAAAAAGTTTTTCTAGGAAATCAATACAATTGATTATGCAATCTTCCGACATATGAACTGCAGAACCTTGAGCAACTAACGGAACATTTGTGTCAATTATATATTCCTTCATTATTTTAGATTCCTTTTCCTGTCCATTGCGGCTCTGGTCATTGCAGCTAAATCTTCAATGTCGTTACCAAAAAAATCATCAGGCCAATTGGTTACATTTCCAAACAAATCTATCTGTAGCTCTTCCAATTTAGCCTGTCCCTTTTGTTGTCTGATAAAGTAAATTGCAACATCTTCAGGACTAATAACCTCCTCCGCAATTCGTCGTTGAATTCTCCTTATTAAATGTTCAGAATGAGATTCAACAATTACCTGAATATCTCTGTTTTTCCCATTCTCTCTAGATTTAGTAGTTTCAATAAACAAATCACCCAAATGGGATTGAACAGAAGGATGTAAATGAATTTCTGGTTGTTCAAAAATAATTGTTGATTTAGGTGAAACATAAAAGCATTGTACCAAAACAGGTAAAATTTGAGATATTCCAAATCCGACATCTGTTATTAATACCTCAGGGGAATCTTCATTTATTTTAATCAATACTTCATGTTCCTTGCGACCATCTCCAATTGGCTCTACTTTGAAATCATAAATCAGACCCATATCTTGCAGCCATCTAGCAACCAGATTTTCAAATGGTTCTAATCTTTGTTTATATCCTTTCGAAAGTTTTCTTTCTCGGGCAGCAAGAAGAGCATTTATTGCAATTGTTCCCTTTATTCCTACGTCAGGAGGAATCTCACCTGAAAAGTTATATGAACGTTCAGGATTGTCACGCAATGGACCAACATAAAATATACTTTTAAACAAATTCTTAATTGCAAGTGATAAATCATTTAAAAAACGTGTATTTTGAAAATACTCTACAGCTTCATCCGGAAAACCAAAGAAATTTTCCGGAGGTGGCAGTTGCCAAACTCTTCCCTTTTGTCTTTTAGCTGCATAATTTTCAACCTCCAATACATATTTCCCTTGTTTTGATGTTAATCCGAATGACATCTCCTTGCCATTTAAAAGAGTATAATTTAATCGATCAAGTGTGATCTTATTAGATTTCTTTTCAAATGATATTGAAGCGTCAAATTTTAATTTTGAATAAGAACCAACAGAAATAGGTACGGATGTAACATCATTTATGGTAATTGTTTCTGGAGCATCAAATGTAAAATTGAATTCTATTTTATTGTCTTCGTTATGCTTAAAAACCATCTCATGAAACGTACCAAGGTCAACCAATGAATCTTTATCACCTAAATGCAAAACTCGTTGTCTATCGTATGATTCAACAGTCTGTTTAAGCATTAACAGGAATTGCGCTAAAGAAGATTTTCCTGAACTATTATTCCCACAAAATATTGTTAAAGGAGCTAATCTAATTTTTCCAGAATCAGACCATGCCTTGAAATTCTTTATTTGTAATTCACGAAGCATAATATACTTTTCTACAAATTATAATGCTAATAACTATTCAAAGTTAAAATTTTAGCAAATTAAAAATCAGTTTCCATATTAAAATTTGGATTAAGGGAAAACCGCTTTAAAATGTTGTACTTCATTAAATAAAAAACACCGGCAAAACCGGCGCTAAAATTCTGGAAGAAAGATTCCATCTCTTCTGAAAAGATGGAATCCCTGAAACTCTATTTTACCTCCGAAATTTCATACACATTACTTGATAAATCACCCCGGCCGCTGCGGATATTCAGCCCCACTTTCATCAGGTAATCGCCCGAATAAACACGGTTGGTATTTCCACCAAACTGCGGGGGACGACGGCCATCGCCACGTTTTTCAACATTAATTTCCTTCACCTCGTATTTTTTATCGGGGTCAAGTCCCTGCAATTTTACCGGGTTGGTAATGTTTTCGCGGTATGCATTGATGGTGTAGCAAAACAACACGGCTTTTT
>JBBIPU010000212.1:0-5265 GCA_037442685.1 Draconibacterium sp.
AAATCACATTATTTATTTGCCGAACAATCAACACTTCCATAAAAAAAGCCTTTAAACTATTCAGAATAAAGGCTTTCGATATGATTTTCAAATCTCTTTATTTTGCGTAACTCACTGCGCGTGTTTCCCTGATCACTGTAATCTTTATCTGACCGGGATAAGTCATTTCATCCTGAATTCTTTTCGAAATATCGTACGACAACTGCTCTGTATCCTGGTCGGTAAGTTTATCTGCACCAACAATTACACGAAGTTCGCGACCTGCCTGAATTGCGTAGGTTTTCATCACTCCCGGATACGAAAGCGCCAGATCTTCAAGGTCTTTCAGACGTTTGATGTACGATTCCACAATTTCGCGACGGGCTCCCGGTCTTGCACCCGAGATTGCATCGCAAACCTGAACAATCGGGGCGAGCAATGTCTGCATTTCCACTTCGTCGTGGTGGGCACCGATTGCGTTGCAGATATCAGGTTTCTCCTTGTATTTCTCGGCAAGTTTCATCCCAAGAACAGCGTGCGGCAATTCCGGTTCATCATCGGGCACTTTCCCAATATCATGCAATAAACCGGCGCGTTTGGCTTTTTTGGGATTCAATCCAAGTTCGGCTGCCATAATTGCTGAAAGATTTGCCACTTCGCGCGAGTGTTGCAGCAGGTTTTGCCCGTACGATGAGCGGTATTTCATTTTACCGATCAAACGGATCAGCTCCGGGTGAAGACCATGAATTCCAAGGTCGATGGTTGTACGTTTTCCGGTTTCGATAATTTCTTCTTCGATTTGTTTTTTCACTTTCCCAACCACTTCTTCAATACGTGCCGGGTGAATTCTGCCATCGGTTACCAACTGGTGCAGCGCGAGCCGGGCAATTTCGCGGCGAACCGGATCGAATGCAGATAGAACAATTGCCTCAGGAGTGTCATCAACAACAATCTCCACGCCGGTTGCAGCTTCCAGAGCCCTGATATTTCTTCCTTCGCGACCAATGATGCGACCTTTGATCTCGTCGCTTTCAATATGAAAAATGGTAACTGCATTTTCAATGGCTGTTTCAGTTGCCACCCGCTGGATCGATTTTACCACAATCTTTTTTGCTTCTTTGTTGGCTGTCAGTTTTGCCTCTTCCATGATTTCGTTAATGTACGAAATGGCTTCCGATTTGGCCTCTTCCTGCAATGATTCAACCAGTTGTGCTTTTGCCTCTTCTGCCGACAAACCTGAAATCTGTTCAAGTTTGTCAAGGTGCTGCCGATGCATTTTTTCCAGCTCTTCCGTCTTATTTTCAATACGTTGTAACTGTACAGTGAGGTTCTCCTTAATTATTTCCACCTCTTTCTTGTTAATCTCAAATTCCTTTATCTTTTTCTGCAGTTCATCGCGGCGTTGATTTAAAGTATTGTCTTTTTGCTTTAAACGATTTTCCATTTCGTTGATATCGGCACTTTTTTCGACAATGTATTTTTCATGGTCGGCTTTCATCTGCAGGAATTTCTCTTTGGCCTGCAAAATTTTATCTTTCTTAATTACTTCGCCTTCAGCCTGGGCTTCGGTGATAATCCTGTTCTTTTTATTAGTCAGTGCTTTATTCCAGATAAAATAAGCCAAAGCGCCGCCGCCAATAAAGCCGGCTACTGCACCTATCAATAATTCCAATAAATTCATTTCATTCTTTTTAATCAATTAATAAAAAACCCGTAAAAAGTATTGCAAATCACTTATTTACAACACTTTATACGGGCTTTGAAAAATATAATCTCTTTTGTAAACTATTCTATTTCTTTATTTTTTCTTTTAAAAAATCAGAAATATCGTCGTTCAGGTTTTTCAATTCTTCAATGAAAAGAGTTTTATCGTCGCGTTCCTGCATTTCAGCATTAGTTAAAGCAATCTGAAATGCCGTCATCGCCATAATATCTTTTGAGTCCTGATCTGTAAACTGTTCGCGGTATTTGCGCACAATATCATTGACTCTTTTTGCAGCTGAACGGTATCTCTCTTCATCTTTAAAATTAATGGTCAAAGGGTAATTTTTCCCATCAATTTTAATATTTATTCTCAATTTTTTATTGTCCACCAGTCATTACTTGTTTAGTAATGCAATACACTTGTCAATTTCCCGTATTAATTTATTTAATTTTTGTCTGGCCTCCCTGTTTTCGTCAACTCCCGATAACAAGTGGGCTGCCAGCCTCAGTTGTTCATTTTTTTTACTGTTCTCAGCCAACTCCTTCTTTAGTAATTCAATTTCATTTTTTAAGGTTAACACTTTCTCTTCGAGCATTCTTTTTTCATTTTCAACCGATGCAAACCCGCTGAAAATCTGCTCCACATTTATCTTTAAATTATTGAGAAGTAGCTGTTCCTCGTCAGTCATTTTAGCTGCATTTCACCGGCAAAGTTAATATTTTTAGGCTATTATGAAAGTGATAGTAAATTATTGAAAAGAAATATTACAAACATCATCCTGTTAAGTCAACCGGAAAAGATTAAATTTACCGGCTTTCATTGGATATACAGAACTTTATGATAAAGATTTATTTGATATTTGCCATTGGTTTATGTTCATTATTTCTTTCCGGACAGCAAATCTATTATTCTCCACCTGTCAGAATTCCGGTGAGTTTAAGTGGAAGTTTTGCTGAGTTAAGGAGCAATCATTTTCATTCGGGAATTGATATAAAAACCCAGGGAACCATAAATATTCCGGTTTGTGCTGTGGCCGATGGTTATATTTCCCGGATTTCAGTTTCGCCCACCGGATTTGGTAATGCAATTTACATCGATCACGATAACGGAACAACTTCGGTTTACGGTCATTTAAATCAGTTCAGGCCCGATATTCAGAAATATGTGAAAGATATTCAGTACCAGAGGAAATCTTTTCAGGTGGATATTCCGGTCTTACCTGGTATTTTTCCGGTTTCTAAAAATGAAATATTTGCATTAAGTGGTAACTCGGGCAGTTCAGCTGGTCCGCACCTGCATTTCGAACTTAGGAATACAAAAACAGAAGACCCGATTAATCCGCTGAAACTTGGATTTCAGATAAAAGACAAAACTCCTCCCGCAATTTTTGCGCTGCAGATTGTGCCTCTTTCAGAATCGTCGCATGTAAACTACACAAGCAGCAAGGTAATTTACGATGTGGAAATGGTTAACGGTGAATACCATTTGAAAAATAACCCGGTGATTCCGGTTTACGGCGAAATTGGTTTTGCTGTTGAAACTTACGATTTTGTGGACGGTTCGCAGAATAAATGTGGAATAATTTCAATGGAGCTAAATATTGACAGGGTAATTTATTCCTCTATCAAGTTAAACCGCTTTTCTTTTTCTGAATCGGGAACTGTTAACAGTTATATCGATTATGCAGAGTTCATGAAATCGGGACGTCGTTTTCAGAGAACCTGGGTTGAACCCTGTAACTCTTTTTCTGGTTTCGATTTTACCGAGAAAAACGGAATATTCGATCCGGGAATTGATGCTGTTCATGAAGTGAGTATTGAAATAAAGGATTCGTACGAAAATACATCGGTTCTGAAATTCACTGTGGCAGGCAAATACAGGGAAATGCAAACAAAGGTCAGCGAATCTGAAGCGTTCTTTCAATGTGACCACACCAACCAGTGGAAAACAGATGATTTCAGGATTGAACTCCCGAAAAATGCGTTGTTCAGAGACCTGCCTTTTCAATATAAAACATCGGAAACAAAAAACGGTTTTTATTCGCCGGTACACGAAATTCATGACAATACTGTTCCCCTGAAAAAAAACGTGAAAATCGCAGTCAAGACTTTTGACCTGCCCGAAATGCTTCAGCAAAAGGTTTTGCTGGTCAGCATTAATCCCGAGACTGGAAAGTACACTTCGGTGGGCGGAAAATATGAAAATGGCTGGGATACTGCTGAAATAAAGGCATTTGGAAATTACGCAGTCCGGGTGGATACTGTGCCGCCAACCATTTTGCCACTCAGCATCGATAATAAAAATACGCTGACAGAACCCGATAAAATCAGGTTTGAAATCAGGGACGACCTGGCCGGAATTGACTCAATTGAAGGATTGATCGACGGGAAATGGGCGCTGTTTGAATACGATGCAAAAAACAACCTGATCACCCATTATTTTGATGCTAAACGTTTTGAACTTGGAAAACAACATAATTTCAAGCTCACGGTAACCGATTTTACAGGGAACAGTTCGGTTTATGAAGCAACATTCCGGAAATAGAATACGGGCAGTTGGATTAATGTCGGGAACTTCGCTTGACGGGCTCGATTTGGTGGCTGCTGAATTCAGGCAAACCAGAAAAAAATGGAGTTTTCAAATTGAGGCGGCTGAAACTGTCGGATATTCAGCTGTCTGGAAAGACCAGCTTAAAAATGCGACGGCTCTATCGGGCAAAGAATTGATTGAATTTCATCATCTATATGGCCGGTTTCTGGGACTTGAAACAAAACGGTTTATTGATGAAAACCATTTTCAACCCGATTTGATTGCCTCGCACGGCCACACGGTTTTTCATCAATCCGAAAACGGATTTACATTTCAGGCTGGCAGCGGCTTTGAAATAGCTGCAATCACGGGAATCACCACAGTAGCTGATTTCCGGTCGGGAGATGTTGCGCTTGGCGGTCAGGGCGCACCACTTGTTCCGGCTGGCGACAGGCTTTTATTTTTTGAATACGAATATTGCCTGAATCTGGGTGGTTTTGCCAATATCTCGTTTGAAAAAAATGGGGAACGCATTGCTTTCGATATTTGTCCCGTAAATATTATTTTAAATCATTTCGCTGAAAAACAGGGATTTACCTTTGATAAAAATGGTGAATTGGGAAGAAAAGGAAAAGTAAATAAGGAATTGCTTTTTAAACTCAACCAACTTGATTTTTACTGGAAAACAGCGCCAAAATCCCTTGGCCGCGAATGGGTTGAACAGGTTTTCATGCCGGTTTTAAAGGATATTGAAATTACTGATGAGGATAAATTGCGAACGGTTTACGAACATATTTCACAGCAAATTGCGGGAATAGTTACAGGCAGAGGCGAAGAAAAAGGCGAAGACAGAGGCGAAGACAGAGGGAAAATGCTTGTTACGGGTGGTGGCGCTTACAATTCATTTCTTATCGAACTTATCTCAAACCAAACTTCAAACGAGATAATTATCCCATCAAACGAAATTGTCAATTTTAAGGAAGCTTTGATTTTTGCATTTCTGGGTGTTTTGAAATTCAGGGGCGAAATCAATTGTCTGGCTTCGGTTACGG
>JBBIPU010000213.1:0-5133 GCA_037442685.1 Draconibacterium sp.
TTTATTAATCAGACAATTAGTCGTTTAAAACAATCTGAAACCTTATTTCCTGATGCAAACCTTAGTAGCAATAATCGGCAAAAAAACTGAACCTTATTTTATATGTGCCGCAGGCAGACTTATTTAAATGCCAAGATCTATAAGTTTTTTAATCTGAAATTTTAATACCCACACAATACGTTATAGAACCTGAAAAACTGAACACTGAAGACGCAGTTTTTATGGATTGTAACTAATTGATTCAGAAAGAACAGCTTCTTTAGTGTTTCCTTCCGGCTGAGGTAAATCAAGAAATTAATAATGAAACTTTTCCGATAAATCCTGAGTTTCAGAAACTGCTGAATTTAATGATCCAGCCGTTACTTCTTATGTTAGACACATCCTGAATCCCCGGGCCAACCACCACAATTCCGCCATCTTTGCAGTTGATTACTTTTGCAGCCTGATCGTTAAGGCAGTGGAGCTGAATTACATTTTCGCTGATTTCCTTTCCGTTCGAATCGACAACAAGCAACCAGGGCCCGATTTTTCCCAGAAAAGAAGTCTGTTTGATTCCGGCAATCACAAATTTTCCATCCGGACGGATTGCCACTGAATTTCCACCTTCAGAACCTTCGCGTTTGATGTTTTTTGTCCACACTATTTTACCGTTTTTGTCAATCCTGGTCAACGAAAGGTCGAAATCAAAAATGGGATCGGCAGAATTTATATCATTCATGCACGAACCCTGCCAGCCAACCATCATCAAGAAACTGTCGGGCGAGCAACAAACGCACTCCGGCCAGGATTTCACATCGGTTGAAGAAATCTGAGATGACCAGATTGGTTCGCAGTTTTTATCAAGTCGGGTTATCCACGAATCGCATAATTTCTTTCCGGGCATTTGTACCTGGCCTGCAATTACATAACCACCCACCGGTAACCTTTTTACTGCTTTGCATAAACCCATCTGATCGCCTGAATAGCTTTTTTCCCAGGGAACTTTACCATTATCATCGATTTTTGCTAACCACCTGTTAGGTTTTTCCTTTACCGGACTTTTTGAACCTACCAGTAAAAAACCGTTTTCACCATCAGAAACGATATCCTGCCCAATATAAAAATTTTCATCTTCAAAAGTTTTTCTCCACTTCTCTACCCCGTCGGTATTCGTTTTTATGAGAATAACTTTCTCTGAATCTGAATCTTTCGACATGCCAAGAATCAAATATCCCCCGTCAGCATCCTGAATTATTTTTTTCGGAAAATCATCAAAATCGGTTCCCAGTGTTTTTGTCCAGATTGTATCACCGTTTTCGTTAAACCGGAGCAACCAGAATTCGTACGATTTATGCCCGGCCGGCAAAGTGGAGCCCAAAACAGCAAAACCTCCGTTTATATCTTCAACAACATCGGTAAAATAATCCATTTTGTTATTTCCAAATTGTTTATTCCAGGCAATCTGCCATGCCTGTCCATTAATCAAATCAGGAAACATTAAACTGAATACCGCCAAAAACAGGTTAAAACGATTCATGATTTTACCTCCTTTCCGAAATTGCAAAGCATTTATTATGAATGCCTTTATATACGTTTTAAAAATTGGGAGGTTGTATTATTTTACATAAATGAAACTATTATTCAGCATGCTTTTCCCGATTTGTCAAATAACAGATAAATCAAATCTGAATGTTAAATCCTCCTGTGTCAGATTGAAATTTGAATCATTTAATCAGGGCAAAAAAAAATTCTATCCGCTGCTGACGAATGGAATTTCTTTTCTGATAAATAATTAATCGGGCCTGAAATTCTTTCAGAACTTTAACGAAAGTCCGATCCCGAACATTTCCATAAACTGCACCATGGGCGCGCTGTGGCCGGTATCCTGATTTACAATTTTAACATCATCATCGTAAACAAGCTGAGTAAGAAGATTTGCCGAAAGCCATTCGTTTACTTTCATGTTCAGCATAAAAGTCCAGTCAACATCAATATTCTGCGGATTGTGAAAGTAATTCGAGAACAGGTCGAGTTTTGTTTGAAGTGTGACATTTTTTACCACTTCCTTTTTTATAGCCAACCTGATGCTCCCTCCCATTTCGCTCCTGAACTTTTTACCCGGATCGACACCAAATTCGCCTGCTGCCGATAAAACATCATCATTAACTATGGTGAATTTACCAGTGGCTGGCGAGACAAATAAGGACATGTAATCGTTTTTATAATCGAACCCAAGCGCCACATTAATATATCCGGGTGCCAGAAATTTCGAAATCGGTGAATCGCCGGTGGTTCGCGGATAATCGTAACCAGGTGCAAATTGCGATTTGAAACTCACTAAACCGGCATAGTTCCATTTTCCGGCTGTATGATAACCAACCTTTGAATTCAGCTCAAGCCGGTCGGTTGACTTTCTTAAATCTTCCTCGTTGTTTTTCAGAAAACCGTACCCAAGATCAACGTAGTTATCCCAGTAAAGACTGTCTTTTTTATAACTGGCCAGATAATTAAACAGAAATACACCCGACATTGAACTTTCTCCTCCTGCAGCCCAGTTGGTAAGAGAAACCTGCGAGAAATTAGCGGAAAAAATCCCGCTTCGTTTCCAGTATTTCACGGTGTCAGCCTTTTCCTGCCCAAAAAATGTCAACGGAATCAGCATAAAAACAATAAATAACTTTTTCATTTTTCTGGTTTTTAGAATGAATAATATGAATGCAATTTAAGTTTTTGTTTCAAGAAACAAAGGCATTTCCACAGGTTTAACGATACAAAAAATATTCGTTTTTCCCCGGAAACAGGATAAATATCAATCAAATGTTACACCAGTTGTATCAAAAGGGATTCTGCTGTTAGACTGTCACCTCCTGTCTGACCTACCTTTACATCAGAATTTAAATCAAAAAAATGTCAGTTTTAAATAGAATGTATCATAAATAAAAAAAAAGCCATGAAAACAATTGTAATTTTCTTCATTTTGTTGCTCACCGCCACTTCTGTGTTTGGACAACATGTTAATTTAAAAGCTGTTAAGGTCACGGCACCTGTTTTCAATCCTGAATTTATTACCAGTTTAAATGAGTATTTTAACAGAGGTATTGAATATCCGGAAGAATCTAAACTTAAAGGTTTCCAGGGAACTGAAATAATAAGGTTTACCGTTACGCCGGAGGGAAATGTCAACCAATTTAAAGTCATCAACAGTGTTTCGGACGAAATAGACAATGAAGTTATCAGGGTACTCGAAACCACCAATGGAAAATGGAAACCAGGGACAGTTGCAGGAGAGAATGTAGCCATGGAGAAAGAGGTCTCTGTTGCGTTCATGATTTCACCAAAATCGGATTTCATTGAATTGGCTAAGGATTGTATGAAAAAAGCCAACGAATTGCTGTTTGTAAAAAATCGGCCCAAAAAGGCAATGAAATACCTGAATGAAGGGATCAGATTATTGCCCTACAATCAGACATTACTTGCATCGCGCAGTCTGTGTTCATACGAGTTAGGCGATTTTACCGCTGCTGAAAAAGACTGGAACAGGATAAACCAAATCAACAGCGAAAATGAAGATCAGGCTTTTCTTGAATTGGACAACGATTACAAAACACTTTCAGGATACGATAAAATGCTGGTAGAAATAGCAAAATAGAATTCGCTCCTTTAAATGCACCCTCAAGGTATTTGTTAAAGTTTTTTTTTCAGGAAGAACACTTATCATTTTGATGAGTGTTTTTTTGTATTCTGAATTGTCGAAACGAATATTCAGAAATGCCGGAAAGATAAAAGGAAACCATTATAAATCCAATATTTCCAGCGGATGTTCTATCACTTTTTCCCTGGTAATAAGTTTTATTTCATCGCTCCCCTCTTCTTTTCCGAGATATTGTTTCTTCACTTTAACAGGAAAATCCAGTTTGAATGGTTTATTTTTTGAAATTACCGACACAGCTATTTTAGCGCCCTCGTAAAGCGCCTGGTGTGTTTCCTCAAACGGGTACAATTCGGCAGCTTCTCTTGAAAGTCCCCGTTTTGTGGCAACCGTCACGCAGTTTTCGCCGAAAAAATGAGTGGCTTCCCTGCAGGTGGCCACATCGCCGGTGACCATTACCACAGGCACATTGTAATATCCGGCTATCACTGCATTCTGCACCAGTTCGCCCGACTCCACTCCGTTGTACCAGTATCTGTTTTCGGTTTTCGACGACTGGGTATGGTTCAGTACGCCATCCGATGTTCCCATCATTGCATGAAAACCAATCATTACCATTGCCGCAAAAGTACTGTCGAGCAGCGAAAGATTTCCGGCTCCCGGGCGCGGCCTGCCGGTGATGTAGGTTGCCCCGGGCTCCATCAGATGTGGCACCACAGCCTGGTTTCCATGACCCTCGAGCACAACGATTTCATCGGCGCCACCATCGCGCAAACCATGAATAACCGCAGCCAGGTCGTCCATAAAATATTCGCATGCCAGCAGGTTTTCGGGCGTGCCTTTTTCGCGGGTCTGTGTAAAATTAAAAACCCCGCTGATGCCTTCCAGATCGGTATTCACATATATTTTGAGCTGTGCAGAAACTGGTTTTGCAGTCATTAAAACAACCACGATCATTAAAAACAAAGGAGATAAAACTTTTGCAGATGGTTCAGTCCGGTTCATTTTTTTATGTTTAAATTTCAGGTAAAAGATAGCATAAAATGCGGTTGTAAATTAATTTCAGATTTTTAAACGGAAAATTTTATTTGAATTTTTCATTCAGACTTTATGAATGATGATAATTTCAGAGGAAAACGATTGAAAAAAGCAATAACAATGACCGGGAAAAATAGCCAGGCCAATTCTTAAGCAAAGTGTGATGCAGATTTATCAGCTTTTCATTTTTTGATACAAATATCAATTTATCAAATGATTCTGGTTTGCAACTTCGATTTTATTTTTTCGTAAATCAGATTGAAAAAATTTAACATTCAACAAGTTAAACTGCCAGTTCAATGAATGAATTTTCCAACTCTGACCAGGAGTTCATGGAAAAGCTTTCGGGAATCACAGAAGCCAATCTTGAAAACGAACACTTTGGTGTATCGGAATTAGCCGGTAAAATGGGAATGAGCCGCTCGCAGATTCACCGGAAACTGAAATCGATCTGCAATAAATCAGCC
>JBBIPU010000214.1:0-2420 GCA_037442685.1 Draconibacterium sp.
TTTTAAATAAGCCGGCAAAGATACCCCAATTATTTTATTTAAAAAATTGTTTAAAATTTATGTTTTAATGTTGTTCAATCAGGTTTGAAATTACTGAAAGATGAAATAATTAACATCCTTCCCTGTCTGCCGGCAGGCAGAGACTATGCTACCGATAGCAGGTTACAATTTTATTTTCATCCCGATCCTGATTTTGTCGGGATCGGGATCTTTATGTGAAAAGAGATGTTTTCCATATTATTAAGGACTCTTCATGACAAAAAAAAATATGAAAAGTTTACTTTTTGGTCAGATCATTGGTATGGGTTTTTTTACTGTTTTGGAAAAGTTTAGGATGAGGTTATTTTACCTCCAGCAAAAATCCGCTTCCGTGAATATTTTTGATTTCAATATTTGGATCGTCGGAAAGGTATTTACGTAGTTTTGTGACAAAAACATCCATGCTGCGGGCGGTAAAATAACCGTCGTCACCCCAGAGTTTGAGCAATGCTGTTTCACGCGGGAGCAGCTCATTTTTATTCTGACAAAGCAGTTTGAGCAGATCCGATTCTTTTGGCGACATTTTCTGAACATTGTTTTCACGCTGAATCTGGCGTAATTTTGAATCGAAACGATAGGTTCCGATTTCAAAAATCACATCGTTTGTAACCGGGTCGGTGGACTGTCGTTTTATGATAGCCTGGATTTTACAAAGCAAAACTTCAGTGTCGAAAGGTTTTGTGATGTAATCATCGGCACCAACATTATATCCTTTCAAAATGTCTTCTTTTAGCGCTTTTGCCGTAAGAAAAACCATCGGGATATCCTTGTCAATCATCCTTATTTCGCGTCCGATGGTGAATCCATCGATGTTGGGAAGCATCACATCAAGAATACAAATGTGAAATTTGCCATTCCTGAATTTTTCAACGGCGTATTTACCGTCATCCACCCAGACAACATTGTAATCGTTCAGTTCGAGGTACGATTTTAATACCGCCCCGAAACTGAGGTCGTCTTCAACAAGAAATATGTGGTAATTATTATTCATTTGTCAAACTTAAAAATCTAAAATATCGAATAAGAAATAAGGAATAAGAAAGTATTTGATTGATTTCTTAAATTCCTGATTTCTTATTCCTTATTATTTATTCCTTATTTCTTTTCTTTCTCCCTCTCCATTTTGGAGAGGGCCGGGGAGAGGCCTTTTATTCCCTTACAAACGGCAAAAACAGTTCGAACCTGCTTCCTTTTCCGGGTTCGCTGTGAACTGTAATATTGCCCTGGTTTGCTTCCACCACCGCTTTAACATAACTCAATCCCAATCCAAAACCTTTTACATTGTGCACATTGCCAGTGGTTTGCCTGTAAAACCTTTCAAAAATTTTACTCTGTACCGCTTTCGACATACCAATTCCGTTGTCTTCCACCGAAATTAATATTCCTTTCGGATTATTCGAAGTGGTTATTTTTATTTCGGGCGCATTTACCGAGTATTTATTCGCATTGTCCAACAGGTTGTAAATAACATTGGTGCAGTGGATTTTATCGGTTGTTATTCCTGGATTCAAGGCATTTAAAGCCGTCTCGATTTTTCCGTTCCGTTTTTCCACCTGAAGAATAATTCCCTTTACCGCATCTTCGATCAATTCGTGTACATCAACAGCTTCCCAGACAAATTCAAAGTCTTTTTTATCGAGCCTTGCAATGGTCAGGATATCCTCCACCTGGCGGTTCATGCGCGTATTTTCTTTTTTGATCATTCCGGCAAAATAGCGGATTTTTTCCGGATCGTTCAACACTTTTTCGTTCACAATCGAGTCGGTTGCGACCGATATTGTGGCAATCGGTGTTTTAAATTCGTGGGTCATATTATTGATAAAATCCGATTTCATTTCCGAAATTTTCTTTTGACGCAAAATATAAAAAACACTCAGTGCAAAAGTTACCAGAATAATTAACGAGAACATAAAAGAAGCAAGCAGCAACCAGTTTAATGACCGGTAAATAAAGGTGCCGCGGTCGGGAAACCAGAGCGCCAGTTTTATGTTTTTCTGAATAATGTCGTTGGGGTACAAATCGACTTTAAACTCAGTTTTAAGCAACTGAACTGAGTCTGTTTTCTGATCAGGCAATCGAACAAGAGCGCTGTCTTTCAATATTCCAAATTCAAAATCAATCGGAATGTTACGGTTTTTTAATTCTTCGTCAAGCACTTTCTGAACCAGCTTTTCGTCCACCTGGCGTACATCCCACTCCGAAATTTCAGTCACAACCTGGGTGGCCAGTTTTTTCAGGTGCCCGGCTTTCATCTGCGCCCTTTTCGACAAATCGGGACTAATAATTTTAAACGTGTCGAGAGTCGTTAACATCGAATCGATTTTAACCACACTTATATTATATAATGAATCGACGTTTGAAATCAGGGTGTCGTTATTTAA
>JBBIPU010000214.1:2520-5099 GCA_037442685.1 Draconibacterium sp.
TTTTAAAAACGAAATCCCGGTCAAACTCGGTTTTCCAGTTGAGTGAATCGTTAAAGGCCATGTGGTTGACAACTCCGAAATTATGAATGTCTTCAAGTTTCTGTACTGTATTATTAAGTGCTTCGTTTACAGTCCGTTTAAAGAGTTCGTTCTTCACCCTGATGGCATTATTCATCCAGATTAATTGCACTGCAATGATTCCGAGAATTGAAATTCCCATTAAAACGATGATTCCTGTAAATAACTTTTTGTTCATGCTCCAAATATAACCATTTAAAAATGAGCTGTTTTGAATTTAACTTTTCCTTAACAGTATTTAACCAGGCTTTAACCAGTTGGTTGAATGTTGTTAAACTATCTTTGTTTCGGAATAAAAAACAATTTTAAAACAGATCATTATGAAACAAATTTTATCAATCGGATTACTTTTAGGTTTGACCTTTTTTATTTTCTCTGAAACTGCTGTCTGTCAGAAGACCAATCCATCGAAACCACCGAAAACCGAAAAGCATGTCAAAATGGTTAAAGTGGATGACAATGGTAAAAAAACTGAACTTGACACCGTGATTCACGGCGACCAGGTATTTGTCTGGCAGGGTGATACAATCGGTGGTAATAAAGAAATGAAATGGATAACGAAAGACGATTTTAAAATGGATTCTGTTCATCAGAATTTCGATATGGATATTAATTACAAAATTAAAGATGATGGAGAAGGAAATGTAATATTCCTGAAATCGGGCAAAGATGGCAGTTATGTAATGATGCCCCTTCCGCCTCCGGGTGCCCCGGTTCCACCGCATGCTCCTAAAATGTTTTATTTTAAGGAAAGGGAGAATAGAAATGTAATCGATTTAAGCGATCCGGGCATTATTTCGTACGACAAAAAAATTCAAAAGGACGGTACTGAAAAAATTACAATCGTCAGAAAACAGGTTGAAGAAAAGGAAGAAGATGAAATGTTTTTTAACGCTCCTGCCGAAAATATGATGTGGATTGGAGATGCTCCCGTTCATGAAAAAACTGTCAGGGTCATAAAATCGGATGATGGTACAACAAAAGTAATTGAAGATGATAAAGTTATGATTATCAAAGAAATGAGCAAAGACACAACTTTTGTGGGCAGCGATGGAGAAATAATTCATATTAAGGAAATTAAAGAAGGTGACCAGAAGAAAGTAGATGTTGAAGTGACTAAAAAATCTGAAAAGGAGAACAAATAATTAAGCAGCCAGAAAACAATTAAAAAACCGGTTCCGATTTTCAGGGCCGGTTTTTTTTAATCATGATTTGGCCGCTATTTAAAAGATTTTCAGGT
This sequence comes from Draconibacterium sp., assembly GCA_037442685.1. Taxonomy (GTDB): domain Bacteria; phylum Bacteroidota; class Bacteroidia; order Bacteroidales; family Prolixibacteraceae; genus Draconibacterium. The sequence goes on from JBBIPU010000214.1 coordinate 3,839, forward strand.
TAATCAGGCATTAATTTCTTCAATGGTTTTGATATTATACTTTAAAATTCCTGTTTTCTTCCGGGAATTTTGCTTTAAGTGTAAATTTAACTTTTAATTTTACGCATACAAATTCAGAAATGAACTTAAAAAAATACCAGATGAAAAATGTATTAATATTATTGACTTGTGTCTTGCTTTTTTCGTGTTCTCAAAAACATTCGCTTCCTGTTCTTGTTGATGAGGCCTCTTTTAAAGCCGAACGGGATGGAAAAGCTATCGGGCTTTACACGCTGAAAAACGATAACGGAATTGTTATGCAGGTTACCAATTACGGAGGAAAAATCATCAATTTATGGACCCCGGACATAAATGGCAACTTTGCCGATATCGTGTTGGGTTACAATACCATCGATGAATACCTGAAAACAAGCGAAATATATTATGGTACAATAATCGGCCGTTATGGAAACCGTATCGCAAACGGACATTTTACATTGAATGACTCGGTTTACACACTCGCGACAAATAACGGAAAGAATCATTTGCATGGTGGTATCAAAGGTTTTAATAATGTGGTGTGGGATGCCAGGAAAATCGATGATCACACACTCGAACTGACCTATCTTTCAAAAGATGGTGAGGAAGGATATCCGGGAAACCTGAATGTAAAAGTGGTTTACACATTAACAAATGATAATGAGCTGAAAGTGGAATATTGGGCAACCACCGATAAACCGACTCCGGTAAACCTGACCCAGCATTCGTTTTTTAACCTGAAAGGCGCTGGAAATGGCGATGTAAACGATCATGTCATGCAGATTTTTGCTGACAATTATACTCCGGTTGATTCTACACTCATTCCAACCGGCGAAATAGCCCCGGTGGAAGGCACTCCATTTGACTTCAGAACTCCGGTTGCAATCGGGCAACGACTTAACAGCGATCATATCCAGATGAAATATGGAGGCGGTTACGATCATAACTGGGTACTGAACAAAGCAGAATCGGGATTGAATTATGCTGCAAAAGTGGTTGAACCAACTTCCGGACGTACACTCGAAGTTTTTACCAACGAACCAGGGATTCAGTTTTACGGTGGCAACTTTTTAACAGGAAAAGACACCGGCAAAGGAAAGACATTTGCTTATCGTGGAGCTTTCTGCCTCGAAACCCAGCATTTCCCCGACAGTCCGAACAAACCAGAATTTCCTTCAACCATTCTGAATCCCGGACAGGAATATCATTCGGTTTGTGTTTACAAGTTTGGGGTGGATAAATA
>JBBIPU010000215.1:0-5076 GCA_037442685.1 Draconibacterium sp.
AATTAAAAATCGATCAAACAGAAATAATAGATTTTGATAATAAAAGAAAGTTGTTCGGTCATTTTAAATCATATTTAATACGAAAAATGAAAAATGGAAATTATTTTAATGTTACCGTATTAATTATTGTTACAGCTGGAATCCTTGGATCCTGTCAGTTAAAATCAGTAGAAAATAAATATCGTGGTAAACCATTTCAGGATTCAGTAAACAATACCGTTCCGCAGACTATTCCCGGAAAACTTCAATGCGAATATTATGACATCGGAGGTGAAGGTATTTCGTATCACGACACGGACAGCGTTAATAATGGGAGTGGAAAATTAAATCCTGCAGATGGTTCTTACCTGCATGAGTTCAGAATGAATGAAGCGGTGGATATTTCATATACCAAATTCACAGATCCGCCTATCGATAATACCATTTATAATTTTGTTCAGCCCCTGCCGAATCAGCTTTATGTAGGATGGACCAAACCGGGTGAGTGGTTGAAATACACTGTGGAAGTCACAGAATCCGGAAAATATCGGTTGGGACTGATGTACACAGCAAATAAAAACGGGAAAATTTCGATTGATGTGAATGATAAAGATGTAACGGGACCGATTTTAATTCCTTCAACTTTTGTTGAAGCCGACACGGTTGCCTGGCGACAATGGCACCACTGGAATTACCTCGGGAATATGGCAGAAATTGATTTAAAAAAGGGAATTCAGGTCATCACCTTGCATACTTTTGAAGTTGGTGATATGAATTACGATTACATTAATTTTGATAAAATCGGGATATGATAAAATGAAAAAGCTTTTTACATTATCTGCATGTTTCTTAATGTTGTTTTTGGGTGGACAAAAGGTGATTTCAGCCGGAAAACCAAAACCAAACTTTCTGTTTATTCTTGCCGATGATTACGGTTACCATGATTCGGGAATCATGGGAAGCAAATATTACGAAACGCCCGGCATTGACAGGATTGCACGCGAGGGAATGATTTTTACCAATGGTTACGCTGCCTGTCAGGTTTGCAGCCCGTCGCGGGCAAGTATTTTAACGGGGAAGTTTCCTGCCCGTCATGGAATTACCGATTGGATTGGCGCCCCGGCAGGGGAAGATTGGCGAAAAGCCGGACGTTTCAATCAGCTCCTTCCTCCTGATTATCAGCATAATCTTCCACACGAATACACCACAATTCCCGAGGCTTTGAAAGAAGCCGGGTACAAAACTTTTTTTGCCGGAAAATGGCATTTAGGGAGCAAAGGTTCGTGGCCCGAAGATCATGGTTTCGATATCAACAAAGGAGGCTGGGAAGCCGGCAGTCCGAAAGGTGGTTATTTCTCACCTTACGAAAATCCGAACCTGACCGACGGACCATCCGGTGAAAACTTGGAAATGCGGCTGGCAAAGGAAACAGTTCAGTTTTTAAAAGAAAACAAAGACACAGCATTTTTTGCTTACCTGGCCTTTTATGCGGTTCACGCACCAATTCAAGCTACAAAGGAAAAATGGGCAAAGTACCGTGACAAGGCTGAAAAAACAGGAATTGCTGAAACAGGATTTAAAATGGGGCATTTTCTTCCCGTCAGGCAGGTGCAGGACAATCCTGTTTATGCTGGTTTGGTTGAAAGCATGGACGACGCGGTGGGCGAAGTTTTGAAAGCTTTGGATGAACTTGGACTTGCGGAAAACACGGTGGTCATTTTCACTTCCGACAACGGAGGAGTGTCTGCCGGCGATGCTTTTGCCACGTCAAACCTGCCTTTGCGGGGCGGGAAAGGTTACCAGTTCGAAGGTGGAATCCGCGAACCTTATTTTATAAAAGTTCCCTGGATGGAACTGAGGGATAAAAAATGCGAAACACCCGTTACCGGAACCGATTTTTATCCCACCATTCTCGAACTGGCCGGACTTCCGTTACGGCCAAAGGAACATAACGACGGGGTTAGTCTTCTTCCACTTTTAAGAGGTGAAACCATTTCTGAACGACCGTTAATCTGGCATTATCCGCATTACGGAAACCAGGGCGGTGAACCATCTTCAATCATCCGGTTGGGCGACTGGAAACTCATTCATTATTACGAAGACGGACACGAGGAATTGTATAATCTGAAAAACGATGAGGAAGAAACTACTGATGTGGCCATCGAAAATCCTGAAAAAGTGAAAGAACTAAGCAAGCGCCTTTTTGATTATTTAAACGAAGTCGGGGCAAAATTTCCGGTGAAAGATCCACAATATAATGCAGTTAAGGAAAGGAATTATCTTGAAAAAGTTAAAAGCGAATTGTTGCCTCAACTTGAAAAGCAACGGCTCAATTACCTTTCAAAAGACTTCAACCCGGGGAATAACTGGTGGGGAAGTAGGATAGTAAATGATTAGAAATTCAATGAAACCAAAAAACGATAAAGTATGAAAATAAAAAACCTGAATTTTAATCTGATTTTTTTTGTTTTGGGTTTTGTCTGTTTCCCCGCTGCCGTAAATGGTCAGCGTATTAATGTGGAGGGGACAAAATTTCTGGTTAACGGAAAAGAAATCATTATGAATGGGGCTAACACTCCGTGGAATCACTGGAACGATTTTGGCGGGCAATATGAAAGTGAATGGTGGAATAAAGAATTCATTCGAATAAAAAGTGCAGGTGGAAATTCGACACGTATCTGGATCAGTTGCAACGGCGAACTCGGCCTGAAAATAAAACCGGAAGGAATTGTAACTGGAGCAACTCCGGAATTCTGGTCAAATCTCGATGACATGTTTCAACTGGCAGAAAAGAACAAAATTTATATCGACGCCACACTGATTTCGTTTGACCATTTTAAAGATTCTCATCAGAATTATCAAAGCTGGCGGAACATGGTTTTAAGCGATGAAGGTGTAAATTCATTCGTTGAAAATTATGTGATTCCTTTTCTTAACAGGTATAAAAGCAATCCTTATTTATGGTGTATCGATGTTTGTAACGAAATTGAATGGGTGGATCAGAATAAGGAATGTGGCCTGATTCCCTGGGAGAGGTTACAGTACCTTGTAGCCCGCGTTGCATCGGCTATTCATCAAAACAGCAAAGTGCTGGTTACCATGGGAGGCGGGGCTGTTAAATGGAACAGTGCAAAATTTGAAGGGAATTTCTGGAGCGATTCCGGTTTACAAAAACAGTTTAATCAACCAGATGCAAGACTCGATTTTTACTCGCTGCATTATTATGGCTGGACGGTTAAATACTGCGGTAATTTTGCCGTTGATAAAACTCCTGAATTCTACGGAATCAATGATCGTCCATGTATTATTGGCGAAAATCCGGCAAAAGGTGTATTTGACGATTCAGCTAATCCAAAGCTGGTAATTCCGGCTTCTGAAATGTTTCTGAAATCGTACAAAAACGGATGGAAAGGAATATTACCATGGACTTCGAACGGCGTTGACAGAAATGGCACGCTCGATGATTTCAGTGATGGCCTTATCAAATTTAAAGAAGCTTATCCTGATTTGATCAATCCACGTTAAAAATGCAAAATCATTACAATCTTTGACAGTATTCCAGTTTGTTTTTAGCATTCATTTGAAAAATAAGAAATTAAGAGTAAGAAATCAGAAATTTTGAAACTGCCCAGCCCGGAATCCGGATTGACCATCCGTGACTATTGTTCTAACCAGCAATTGAATGAAGCAAAGTTCTGCTATTGGCAAAACAAATTCAAAGGAGAAATTCCGCCCCGAGTATGAATTTCCATATAAAAAAACAGGAAGCCTGTAATTTGTCGGCAAAGATTGCAAAGGTTTAATTTTTGACTCTTCAAATTGGTCAGCAGGTTAATTCTGGTAAATTTTTTCACGATTTTTCGCTTATTCTCAGTGCAGGTATGTAATAGCAATATATTTTTAGAGGAAATTACTTTTGGCAGGTATGCAAAAGCAATCGAATTTTTTATTATTTAATCAGATTAACTGTAAACTTAAACTATGAAAATTAAACGAAACCCATTTTTTCTTGCTGTTGGCTTTGTGATTTTGCTGGGATTCGGATTACAGGCACAGCAGCCCGTTACACAAGGCCGCCAGATGGATTTTAAATCCAAACTCGATTCGACACGTAGCATTACTGATTATTTTACACCGGTCACAGGCAAAAAAGCTGCTCCCGATGCCGATGGTTTTATCAGACGCTGGACGCTGCTGGAACCCATCAGTAAACCCAACCGCAGCAACACGGTGTTTACCGATAGCTACTTGCGGAAAACTTTTGACACACTTTATTTTGAGAACCAGTTTACCGTGCTCCCGAAACATGGCGACAAAGTAAAAGTGGGTGAACAGGAATTAATGTGGCATGCTTTGGACAGCAAACTTTTCAATGTCAAACTTTTTCGCTTTGCTTTCGGATTGAAAAAACCGATTTACGGTGTTATTTTTTGGGCGGTAACAATTGTAAACGCTCCGCAGGAAATGAAAAACGTGAGAATGGCAGTGGGCTCAAATTCAGCTTCGATGTGGTGGCTGAACGGAGAGGAAGCCGTTTTGCTTTCGGGCGACAGGCGCATGGTGATGGACGATTGTGTTTCGCCGCGAATGACATTGAAAAAAGGGAAAAACATCGTTCGTGGTGTGGTTATCAACGGCCCCGGAATGAGTGATTTTTGTGTTCGCTTTCTGAACGAAAAAGGTGAACCGGTAAAAGACCTCACCATTACCTGCGAATAAAGAATCTGTCCAAATCAAAAATTCAAATTCAGAAAAAATGAAAAATAAAATATTGAATTCAGCAGCCCTTTTTACCCTGTTTTTGGCCGGAACTGCAACGGCACAAATCGGCAAACCCTTTATTCACGACCCATCGACGATTATGGAATGCGATGGCAAATATTACACTTTTGGCACAGGCCGTGGCGGATTGATATCGGAAGACGGCTGGACCTGGAACGGCGGCGCTGAAAGACCCGGCGGCGGTGCAGCTCCCGATGCCATAAAAATCGGCGACCGCTATCTTGTTGCTTATGGCTCAACCGGCGGCGGACTGGGTGGCGGACACGATGGTAAAATAAACACCATGTGGAACAAAACCCTCGACCCGAAATCGCC
>JBBIPU010000216.1:0-5023 GCA_037442685.1 Draconibacterium sp.
CAGCACCCACCACCGGGTTTTTGGCAACCGCCGCAGCTAGGTTGGCCAGTTTTTCGAAATCCTGCCGGAGCAAATGGTGGCCTGGATGCCCGTTCAGAAAATCACCAAAATTGAAAATCACCAGTTCTTTGGCGCCCGCCAGCACCGACTGGTAAGCCTGTTCAATAAAATCAACCGCATTGCAATCGCCGTGGTCAAACCACGCTGCACCAATTTTTTCACCGGCAAGAGAAGCAATCCAGCGGTAGTTGACAAAACCTTCGTAGGGTTGTACAAATCCGTAACGTTGCGTGTATTGTCCGCGGGTTTCAGTCCCTACATAAACTCCGTCGAATAAAGCCGGTTCGGTGGCCACATCGTAACCAAACTGGTGAAAACGGTCGTACCACTGCGGGTATTTGATAATCATGGTGATATCCGGATTCTTTTCCTTTGCCGGGTTGATAAAAACCGACTGCGCTATTTCCGTCAGCATTCCACGCCGGTATTCCGACCAGCTTTTGTCGCCTTTTGCCTGTTTCGATTCGAGGCTTGTGTCGGCTGTGCAAAAGAAATCGTCGAGAATAAAGGTGTTAAAAAGCGGAGTGGTTTCTTCCACAATTTTTTTCAGGTCGGCTTGTGTTTTCGGGTTTTGCCAGTTAAACCAGGTAAGCGGTCCCTGCTGGGCTACACCCACTCCTTCGCCCGGCAAAGTGGCAATACCTCCAACTACCTCAAAACCATTTTTTTCCAGAAGAGAAACCGTATTTTTAAGTAATTCCGTTGGAACAACCATTCCGGGTCTGTAAACTTCCACATACACTTTCGAAATTCCATTGCAACGGAGAACAGAAATGGCCTCGCGGCAGCCGGCCTCTGTGGAAAACTGCTCCTGAACCGTGTGTGCTGTGATGTAAACACCCAATTGGAGGTCTGATTTCCGGCTGTTGGCAAAACTCGCAAAGTCATATTGGATTTTAATAGACTGATGACAACCAAAAGCTGCGAATGTCGTTAGCAGGAGTATCCTGAATATTAGTCTTTTCATATTTTTTTGTTTTCTTTCATCCTTTCAAGTCTGTCCTTAGCTTTGGCTATTTTCCCCTTTTTTCAGTTCTTTGTTTTTCTTTGCTTCCGGTAAATAATTATCAGTGGATACTACTTTTTTTCCTGTCCTGCTTTCCAATTCTCGCCTGGCATTACCAGCAACTGCTCCGCCAAGTTTTGCCGCCTTTTTATTTTCACTAAATCCTTTTGGATTCTGTGTCTTTACAATTTCAGTTGTTGAAGCCTCTCCCAGCATTGAAAAAATTAATTCAAGGTCGTTCATATGATCACGCAGGTTTTGACTTTTCAATCCTTTGACTACCTTGTATTCCGAAGGTGTTAACCCAAATGTTGCCTTTGATATTTCAGCGGTTAAAATGGAATATTCTATTTGTTCCTTTACACCTCTGTTTTTCCATTCTTCTGTCAATTCCTCGCGAATAGCAATGCTACGCATTCGCTTTTCAATCCAGTCGTCAGGATAGCCTTTAAGTTTATAAAGTTCTCTTGTTCGCTGGGTAGCCAATTCGGGGTTTTCAATCTCATCTAATCGGTCTGAACCCACTTGTGCTAACCAAAGCTTAAAAGGCTCTGCTTTTGGTGAAGGAATCGATTGAATAATTCGCAAAAGTCCTTTTGCATTAGCGCAATTCAGCTTTTGTTTACCGCCAATAGTGTCAACTGAAAGGGGGGTGACAAATTGTCCCCACCCTTTGGAAAGCTCCTCGTCACGCTTACGCATTTTCTTGATGTAATCGCTGGGATTAGGAGTGTCGGTCAACACTTGAATGACATCTGCTACAACGAAATACCATTTTTCGTCGGCTTCATTCCAAACCGTTCTCATCTGTTTGCTCTCAAATAATTTGATGTTGCTCATATAGGTTAAATGTTTTACTGATAATTTACACATCTTTTTTAACTCATTTCATTCAAATCCAGAGATGCAAATAATGGCAAATCATATAAATCACCAAAAAGTTTGTAAATTTTTGCTGAACTTTTCATAAGACTATCTAAATCAGTTGGTTTATAAAGATGAATTCCTAACGATTTTCCAGCTCGAAATACTCTTTCATCAACCACACAACACAATTCCCCTGGAATATTCTTATATATATTTTGGCAACGCAACTCTCTTAATATCAATGAAATTTTAATTAGAATTCTGTTGTTACCAACACCTAATCCTTCAACATCTCTCATAAATTTCATGAAAATTCCGAAGTCTTGCATTTTTTCGGAAATCTCCAGTTTATCCAAAATACTATGCCAATTTTGCGATAAGATGTTAATGCTTTTAAAAATATCTTTTCTAAAACTAATTTTTTTTCTCGGTGGTGTGTGACTGGTGAGTTCCTTTGATATTATTTCTGCATTACTTAGACGATGCTCTTCCTCTATTTTAAAATTGAATTCATTTAACCAAAATTCAACATTGTCCTTTCCTGTTGTTTTCAAGTATGAGACAAAAAATGCTGAATTTTCCCACATACCTGTTCTTGACCAAACAATTGCCAAAATAAATAATAGGAACAAATCATTTTCCTTTTTAAGTTCCAGTCTTATGCTGTTATTTTTTGAATCTTTTAATTTAAAATCATTTACCCAACCTAAATACTCATTACTTTTTCCAATATTTAAATACTGTAGTTCATTTTTTTTACTTAAAAACTTTTCTGTGAGCTTTTTAGCTGCTAAAACCTCGTTTTCATGAATTCTCATAAGACAAATATTCGGTTATTTAATCTGATTATTCTCTCATTCTCCCCCTTTTTCGGAGGGGGCCGGGGGGAGGCTCACCTCAATTTTCCAGTCCGAGAATTCAACCCAATACTGGCGTTTATCGGGACCTCCGGCAGCAAGACCAATGTCAATCGATTCGTTGATTCCGGGAATGTCGGTGGTGTGGCGTTCGATAATCCAGTTTTTGCCATCCAAACTGATGTACCCGCTGAAACTGTTGCCATGCCGGACCATTTTCAGATAAATGGGTGTTTTTGAATTTTCGGGCAGGTTGGTGCTGCTGGCCTTGTGCATGCAACCGTTGGCAAACTCGTCGTATTCAATACCGGCACGTCCCGGTGAACTGAAAACCAGCACCGAACCTTTGCTGCCGGGCTGCACATCAAAACTTTGGGCCATATCGTTCCGCACAAACAAACCTGTGCGGAACCATTCGTGGGTGCGGTCGCCAAAGGCGGTGATTTTTACCGTTGCCACAAAATCACCTTTGATTCCCTTTACATAAGCCGCCGCATATGAATCTTCAGCATGCATAAAATCTGAACCGCCTGCTGTAATTTTAAACTTGTTGGATTTAGCATCGGCTTTTATTTCGTAGGGTTTTGCTTTGGCAGAGCAATATTGCAGCACTTTGGTTTTTGCCAAATCGATGGTTTTTGAGTCGAAAACCGTGAGTTCTTTGACCGCACTGTTTTCAATCCGAACCTCGTGTTTTCCAACCGGAGCTTCAATTTCAAAGCTCAGTTGTTTTGATTCCCCGGGTTTTAGTTCAACCGGTTCTGAAAACACTTTCTGATTTCCCACAAAAACCGAAGCATTCAGCTTCTGAAAAGTGGTTGTCAGGTTAACCGCTTTGGCTGTGCCTTTTACGGTTTCACCTTTCAACATTCTGTTTGCCGAAAGGTTAAAATCCTCAAAAACAATCGCTGGTTTGCTGCCGTCAACTTTAATATTCTGGTAAGGGGTGTCGCCAATGGCCAACTGGTGTTCACCCGCATCATAAATCCTGATTTCAAAATTCACCTGTCGTGTATTGTTTTTCACAACCGGAAAAGGCAAGGTTTCAAACACTTTTCCATCGAGATAAAGCTGAACCGAGGCAATTCCGGTGGCACCGCTGTTTTTAACATCGGCAGTAACCTGAACGGAACTTCCTGCAATCACGCTGCCACCCGCACCCGCAGCGATTTTCAGGTTACTGACATGAAATTCAGGTTCACCTTCGATTATGACTTCAGGTGCAACGGCTGGTGCTTCGATTTTGAAATTGTTGCGGTAAATATTGTCTTCGAGCAGCGCAGCACACAGTTTCATTTCGCCCTGTTCGAGATTGTAGAAAATGTTTTCTTCCGAAATCCATCCCTGCGACATGTTATCGAACCAGAACCCCACATTGTCATTAAAAAATCCTGCGTGCACATTGTGAATCAGGTTTCGGCGGACCACTGAGTTAAAGGTCATTCCCGCGGTTTTGATTGCGCCTGAATCGTCGGCATCCAACTGAACATCATCCAAATGATTGTATTCAACAAGATAGCCACCATCGATGGCTTCTTCCTGGTTGGCCCAGCCACCCACATCAATTCCGTACCGGCCGCGGGTTTTGGTGATGTAGTTGTACGAAATAGTGGTCATCAGCGAATATTGCGCATAAATGTTGATGCCGCCGCAATCGAAAAGCTGATTTTTTGTAATCAGCGTTTCGCGGACAATATCGCGGCCATCGCCCGGTTTGTTCGGACCCTGCACATAAATTCCACCATTGTCGATGGTTTCGATTTTGTTTTCAAAAATACGGGTCTGGTAGCAACCTTTGTGAATGTAAACACCGGTTCCGCTGCACGAACGCACTTCGCCGCTCGCCAGTTCACAGGCATGGGTATATTCAAAACTGATGGCACTGCTTCCGGGGGTTGCCCCTTCGAAAGTGAGTCCGTAAAAGCGCAGATTGCGAACCGGTTTTGCCATTTCTCCGGCAACTTTCACCAATTCGCTGATACCGGGAACTTCGGCTGAAAAATCGTTGGGATTGCTGATTCCTTCTGCCGGAATGTAGCTGATTTCCTTTGCATTTTTATCGAAATACCATTCGCCGGGTGCATCCAGCAAGGCTTTTACATTTTCAACGTAATATCTGGGCGGCACAATCACAACGCCTTCCTGGGGCGATTTGAATGTGGCCACTCCCTTTTTTTCATCCACCGAAAGAATGCTGTTGATGCCGGTGTGCCAGCGAAGCAGCATTACCACG
>JBBIPU010000217.1:0-4993 GCA_037442685.1 Draconibacterium sp.
AAAACAAATACTGCCCTTCCTGCACCAGAAAGTCGCCGCGATGGTTTTGCAGAATGTCCATACATTTTGGCAAATCGGTAGGGCGAAGTACAATCACAGCCGTGTCTTCGCTGTTCGAAAAGGCGTACATATATTCAATAAATACATTTTCCTTTTGCAACAGGTTCAGCATTCTGGCCAGTCCTCCCGGTCGGTTGGGCGATTTTACAAGAATCACTTCGGTGGTTTGTACCGAAAATTTGTTCTTTTTCAGAATCTCTTTTGCTTTGTCGGGGTCGGAAACAATCAGTCTTAAAACGCCGAAATCGGAGGTATCGGCAATGGTAAACGCCGACATGTTTAATCCTGCATCGCCTAACAGTTGCGTTACTTCATTTAATCTCCCTGATTTGTTTTCGAGAAATACGGAAACTTGTTTTACAATCATGGTTTTCAGATTTTACGGTTATCAATCACTCTTTTTGCTTTTCCGGCTGTGCGCTCAATGGTTTTAGGTTCCACCAGTTTCACTTTCACCGAAATACCTAAAGTGCTGTGCAACTTATCGGTAATCTTTTTTCGCAGGGCTTCAAGCTGTTTTATTTCATCCGAGAAAAACTGTTCCTGCACTTCCACTAACAAATTAACCACGTCAAGTGTTTCCTCACGGTCGATAATTAACAAATAATGAGGTTCGGTCTCGCTCATTTCGAGCAGCACACTTTCAATCTGCGACGGGAATACATTCACTCCCCGGATGATGAGCATATCATCCGACCGGCCCAGGCATTTTTCCATTCTCACCAGTGTTCTTCCACATTTGCAGGTTCCGTAAATCAGTCGGGTCAAATCCCGTGTGCGATAACGGAGAATGGGCATTCCTTCTTTTGTAACGGTTGAAAACACAAGTTCTCCGCGTTCTCCAGGGGCTACCGGGTCGAGTGTAACCGGGTCGATAATTTCGGGAATAAAATGGTCTTCGTTAATGTGCATCCCGCACTGGTGCTCGCATTCGCAAGAAACACCCGGCCCAATTACTTCGCTTAATCCGTAAATATCGATGGCTTTTATTTTCAGTTTTTCCTCAATCTCGCGACGCATATTTTCGCTCCACGGCTCGGCGCCAAAAATACCCACCCTCAGTTTCAACGATTCAGGCGAAACCTTCATTTCATTCATCACTTCGGCCAGAAAAAGTGCATACGAAGGCGTGCAGGCAATTACAGTAGTACCAAAATCCTGCATCAGTTGAATCTGTTTGTCGGTGTTGCCACCTGAAATAGGGATTACGGTGGCTCCGAGATTTTCAGTTCCGTAATGCAACCCGAGACCGCCTGTAAAAAGTCCATAACCGTAAGCCACCTGTACGATGTCGTTTTTATGAACGCCAGCCATCCCCAGCGAGCGGGTAACCACTTCGGCCCACATTTGCAGGTCGTTTCGTGTGTAGCCCACCACGGTTGGCTTTCCGGTGGTTCCGGAACTGGCGTGTACACGCACGATTTCACTCATCGGCACTGTAAACATGCCAAACGGATAACCGTCACGCAGGTCAGCTTTTGTGGTAAAAGGCAGTTTTGGCAGGTCTGCAATAGATTTAATATCGCCGGGGACAAGCCCTTTTTCCTGCATCTTACGCCGGTAACTTTCGTTGTTGTGGTAAATTCTTTTTACAGTCTGAATCAGCCTTTCCGACTGGATAGTGCCCATTTCCGCACGCGTGGCACACTCTGCTGTTGCATTCCAAATCATCGATCAGTTCAAAATTTAATTTTTACAGTTTCTGGTAATTCTCATTCTCAACCTGTTCACCGATTTACTTATTAAGTAACTCTAACGTATTCAATCATTTATTACCTTCCATAAACCAGTCTATCGTCAATAATATTAATATCGCTTTGTTTAAGCCGTTGAATGGCCTCGATTACATCAGGAACTTCAAGCAAAAAGATTGCCCTTTTATTTTCGGTGATAAGCCTGGTGTATGCACTTTCGATGTGAATTCCGGCACGCGCCAGTTTTACAAGCAATTCATCCAAGCCGCCCGCTTCATCCTTCATTTCAAGCGCTATAACTTCGCGCAATACCACCGAATTGCCTGATTCTGATAAAACCTGGTATGCTTTTTCAGGCTGATCGACAAGCAGGTTTAAAACTCCCCAGCCGTGACTTATATTATTCAAAGTCAACGACCGGATATTGATATTTTCCTTTTTCAGGGTACGGGTGATTTCCTCAAAATGATTTATTTTATTTTTCAGAAAAACAGAGATTTCAAAAGCCATTTCAAAATTTTTTTACCAGTTCTGATAACCATGTTTATTTGATTATCGCTGTTTTCAAAGGTAACTTTTCCATCAGAATTTATATGCAACGGTAATCATATTTCTGAAATTAGTTACATTTTCGGTATTGATGACTTTTGCTTTGTCTTTTAAATCAGGATATCCGTATGCAGCAACGGTCCAGCTTAATTCCCAACCAAACATAAAATTCTTATAATTATAAATCAGTTCAGGAGAAACTTTATAAATCAAAGCAATCTCATTGGCAAACGTCATTCCATAAAACGATCCGAACGGATTTTGAGTGGCGCCGAAATTTTTCAGATATCCCAGATAAATTGCAGTCTGCCATTTTTTTCCATACAAAATGTTAATCCAGTTGTACAAATGATTTAAAGGAGTGTATGTTTCGAAGCCGGTTTCCGGGTTGACCGAGGCAACGTAATAACCGCTCGGAAGAAGACTTTCGCAGACATTCTGACCAAACATCGATTTGGCCATTACAAGGAATTTTTCTTTTGAATACTTTAAATAAGCAAGTGCAGCAATTGTATTCAGTTTTTCATCTGTGACAAAGGTTCCGGCAGAGCCTGTTGTTGATGTTCTTGGTTGAATTGATTTCCAGTCAATTCCAGCCCCTAATACCCAGTTTTCGTTATAAAACTGAATTTGCCCGTGAAGATTTGGTATCACAGCATCGCGCTGATACTGGTAGGTTTTCCCTGACGGCCCGGTATTGCTATAATCGTACTGATAAACAGCGGCAGCAATTATATCAAATTTGGGAGTAATGCTGTATGTAAACCTTACCTGAGGGCTTCTGTTAAAAACCTGGAAAGGTAAACCGGTGTTTTCGTTTAACACCGCGGGGTAAACTTTTTCAATAAAAGTCGGGTGCCAGGTTCTGCCAATTAATAATTTTGATTTTGGCCAGTTGATCTGGGTGTAAGCATGCCGAAGTCTGACTGTGGGAGTTAAAGTTCCACCGGTAAAGTCTATTTCGATATAACCGCTGATTGTAGTTTTACCCATCTCAAGTCCTGATGCCAAAAGCCCTATTCTTGAAAAAGTATTCAAAAAATGGGCGCTCGACTGTGCATTAATATCTTCTCCGTTTGAATCATAAACAGGCTCAAGTGGATACATTTCGAGCAAATGGTCGCACGCATCCAGATTTCGTCGCGAATCGTAGATGAAATCATTCCGCACAAAACCCGAAAAATCAACTTTAACGTTTTTTGCTGTAACAAAGCCCTGTGATAAAGCCTGAATCGAAAAAACCGAAAACAGGAAAAGCAAAAATATTTTATTCATGGCAGTAAAAGTTAGTTTATTTTTTGGTTTAAAATGCTATTAGTTGACTGTTCTGCCTAACAAATTTAGCATTATATTGCAATTTAGAGCTATCAAAAAATGTGTTTAATAACCATAAATCTATTTTTTAAAAGGAAACTTTTGGTATTAAAATCGTGGATGTAATTAACATTACGATTGTAACAATAGTTACAACTCATTCTTTTCCGGAAGTCTAATTTTGTGATCGGTAAAAATGCAGTCAACCTGTTTTGTTCAAATTAAACAAATCAATATTTAGCGGTTCTGATGAAAAGGCAAAAACTACTGAAAATTTCGAAAAAGCTGCATAAGTGGCCGGCAATTATAATCGCGTTTATCGCCATTCTGTTTGCCTTTTCAGGAATTGTGATGAACCACCGCGGGATATTCTCGGGTGTCGATGTTTCACGAAACCTGCTTCCCAAAAACTACTTTTATGAAAACTGGAACCTGGCCGCAGTGCGCGGTGCAACTGCCATCGACAGCACCGCCAGCCTGATGTACGGCAATATTGGCATCTGGAAAACCAGTGACGATTTCCAAACTTTTGAAGATTTCAACCACGGATTTCCAAAAGGGATTGATAACCGGAAGATTTATTCGGTTATACAGTTTAAAAACAAGCTGTTTGCCGGAACACAACTTGGTTTGTACAAACGCGAACCGGGAAATGGCTGGCAAAAAGTTGAAATCAATACCGAAGACCGCATCGCTGATTTGGGTTTAAAAGGCGATACATTGCTGGCTTTGACACGCAATTACCTGCTGAAATCGGCCGACGGAAACAACTTTGAAATTGTGCAGCTTCCGCAACCTGTTGGATATGTGCGTGAAACCGGTCTTTTTGACACTTTCTGGCAATTGCACAGTGGCGAGTTGTGGGGACTACCCGGTAAACTGATTGTGGATTTGCTGGGGTTTGTCACTATCTTTCTTTCGGTAACCGGGTTGTTTCATTTCTTTTTCCCGAAAATTATCAGTCGCCGCAAAAAGAAACTTCAGGAAACACAGGGATTGATTTCTGTAAAAAAAACAAACCTGCACTGGCACAATGTGGTCGGGTATATTTTTGTTGCTTTCCTGATTATCAACACTTTTTCGGGGATGCACCTTCGTCCACCTCTTTTAATAGGTATTGCCAATAAAAAAGTGGGCATGATTCCTGGCACCCACCTCGACAATCCCAACCCGTGGTTCGACAAGCTGCGCCGTGTTCACTGGAATGAATCAATAAAACATTATATTTTTTCCACTTCCGAAGGTTTCTATTTTGCTGAAGAGACACTTACAAACACCTTGCAACCAGCACCTTCGCAACCACCGGTAAGCGTGATGGGATGTAATGTTTTGCATCCTGTGAACGATAAAATTTATATCGTTGGTTCGTTCAGCGG
>JBBIPU010000218.1:0-4943 GCA_037442685.1 Draconibacterium sp.
AGTGGCCGAAACAACCACGAGTGGCAGCAAACCACACCATTTCTCGAAAAGTTATTTATGCAATCAGGTAGGTTTTCCGTGATTGTTACTGAAAAACCTGACACCTTAAAACTGAATGATTATCAGAAATTTGATGTTGTGCTCAGCAACTGGAATTCGTGGCCTGAAAATGATTTCCGCTGGCCGGAACAAACGGAAAAAGCTTTGTTAAGTTTTATTGAAAACGGCGGTGGTTTTGTAACTTTTCATGCCTCTACATCGGTTTTTTATAAATGGCCTGAATTCAGGGAAATTTCAACTTCTGCCTGGATAATGGATTCAACTTCTCATGGAAAACCATCCGAAACTTTTGTAACGATCACAAATAAAACACATCCGGTGACAGCAGGATTAAAGGATTTCACCCTGTTTGACGAATTATGGCTGAATGCCGCTGTAAATCCTGAATTCGAAGTACTTGGAACAGCATCGGATAAAATGATTTCGGAAAAAGGATTAAGTGCCCAACCTGCAATTTTTGTTGCCGGATATGGAAAGGGAAGAATTTTTCACACCATCCTGGGGCATAATGTACAAGCAATGGAAAGTGAAGGTTTTCAGACTTTAATACTTAATGGAACGGAATGGGCGGCTACCGGCAGGATTACTAAAAAAAAATGAAAATTTTATCAGAATAAATCACTAAAAATCAGCAATTATGAACAAAAACTTTTCGAGAAGAAATTTTATCCGTACAACATCAGTGGGAGTTGCAGGAACAATCGCAGTACCAACTATTCTGTCGTCGTGCACAAAAACACCGGTCAGCGACAGGTTGCTGATTGCGCATATCGGTGTGGGTTCGCGCGGGCAGGATGAATTACTGAATTACTTTCTGCCCCTCGAAAGTACTTTTCAGGTTGCTTCATGCGATCCGTTTACCGATCGCAGGGAAAATGTGGCAAGTCATATCAAAGCATTTTATAAAAAAGAAAGGATAAAAGCGCCTGAATGCAAGGCTTATCTGAAATTTGAAGATATTCTGCAAAGACCTGATATCGATGCAGTTCATATTACCACACCCGACCACTGGCATGTTCCGCTGGCAATAAAAGCTGCACGTGCCGGAAAGCATATTATGCTGGCAAAACCGCTCGGATTAAGTTATCCTGATTATAAAATCCTTGAAAAGGAACTGGCTGCCAATAACGTGAAATTTCATTACGGAACACAACAGCGTACGCTGGCTCACATGAAACTTGGTATTCAGATGATCAAAGACGGGATGATCGGAGAAATTGACCGTATCGAGGTTTGGGCTCCCGGTTACAACCCTGTCGAATCGCCTGTTTGTAACGAAGTTCCGGTTCCCGACACTTTTGATTATGATCGCTGGAGCGGTCCTGCACCGCTGAATCCTTATTGTCCTGATCGCGTTACTAACAACAGTTCCTGGTTTCAGTGGGATTACAGTATTGGGTTCCTTGGTGGGTGGGGCGCACACCCCCTGGATGTGATGATTTGGGGATTGAAGGATAAACTCAACGGAAAATATACATGCGACGGAACCGGTGGTTTCTGGCAACCTGGCGGAATTTACAACAATGTCAGGGCCTGGGATATCAATATCGAATACGAATCGGGTGTTAAGCTGCACTTTATGGATACCGACGGTGCAAACAGTTCGGGGATGCTGAACCACCTGCCTTTAAAAGACGGAAATGGCACCACTTTTTATGGTTCGAAGGGCTGGATTTCTTTGGGTAGAAACTCAGCGCAATCAGATATTCCCGAACTGCATGCAAAACTGAACGATAAAAACTTTCCGCATAACAAAAACGGTACATTGGCCGGTGAAAATAACACTATGGGACAACTTTTTGTTGATGTGGTTAAAGGAAATGTTCCGGAAACCTGCCCTCTTGAAGAAGCAATTCTTTCTGATACTGTCAGTCACATGAGCAATATTGCCATCAGGACAGGAAGAAAAATAACCTGGGATCCGGTTGCAGGCGAAGTGGTTGGCGATGCTGAAGCAAACAGTTTGTTTATCAGAACTCACCGCGAACCTTACACTGTTTAAATTTTAAAATTATGGCAAAGTACAG
This sequence comes from Draconibacterium sp., assembly GCA_037442685.1. Classification (GTDB taxonomy): domain Bacteria; phylum Bacteroidota; class Bacteroidia; order Bacteroidales; family Prolixibacteraceae; genus Draconibacterium. The sequence goes on from JBBIPU010000218.1 coordinate 2,088, forward strand.
GATTTCGCTGAATATGGAGTTTTGCAGGAGTGCAGACAAATCGTTTGAGGAAGGCGTAAAAATTGCATCAGAATTGGGATATAAATACGTTGAACCAATGGTACACACCGGGTACGAATTACTCAGCGAGGTGAATTATTTCCATTCGTTTTCAATGGAGGAAGACCCGCTGCTGATGAAGGAAATTTGCGACAAATATGGGATGAAAGTATCCAGTTTGTCTGCACATTCGCCACTGATGAAGCCTGAAGCGGCAGTTGCCCGTCTGACAAGAGCCGCTGTATTGTCGTCGTTTGTTGGTTGTTCATTTCTGAACAGCGACGAAATGGTGAAACCCGACTGGATGGACGACGAACTTGCCCATTCGACCATGAAATATACACTTTCGAAAATGGCAATCATCATGGCCCGGCATAAAAAGTACCTCTGCATCGAACCGCATGGCATTTATACAAAAACTGCTGTCGGATTACTTCGCATTGTTAAACTTGTCGATTCGCCATGGATAAAAGTCAACTGGGACACAGGGAACAGCTATCTCGCCGGAATTGAAGATCCGTACGAAGGTTTGATAAAAGTGCGGGAATACGTTTATCACATTCATGCAAAAGACATCAGTTTCGAACACAGCTACAAGGAACGCGGCAAAGTTACAGGAACGCCGGTGGGATGTGCCTGTGGCGAAGGTGCGGTTGACTGGCAGCGGATCAGAAAAATAATGGAACCTGTTAACCGTGAAATCTTTCTGTCGGTTGAATGCGGGAAAATCGACGAAGCCGCACGTTCTCTGGATTTTTTACGAAAAGCTTTCAACGGTGATTTAATGGAGGATTGAAAATTGATAGGAGTCGGACTTTCCAAAGTCCGACATTATTTCTTCGACTTGGGAAAGTCGAAGTCCCGGAACAAAATCTGACATTTTCAATAAGAGAGGAATCTTCCGGAGGTATATCAACAATAGTGAACTAAACCAAAACCAAAATGATAAAAAATCAGTTTAAATTGTTAATTGTACTTCAATTAACAAGTATTGGCATTATTTCGTGCACACAATCAGTGATTTACGTTTCCGGAAACGGCAACGATTCAAACTCCGGGACAAAATCAGCTCCGGTTGCTACCATTCAGAAAGCAGTCGAATTAAGTCAGAATTCAGAAATTAAAAAGATTGAGATTACTGAAGGTGATTATTATGACGTTTCGGTGGTTTTAACTGAAAAAGATTCAGGGCTGGTCATTTATGGTGAACCCGGAAAAACAGTTCGATTAATTGGTGGAAAAATAATCGGTGGCTGGAAGCAAAACGGCAACTGGTTGGAAGCAGAGATTTCTGACACTCTTTTGTCCGATCTTGATTTCAGGATTCTGGTGGTGAATGATACTCTCCGTGAACGCGCACGACTACCTGAAACAGGCGCTTTCAACCACCTGAATGTGTGGCCTTACGAATGGCAAAGTTCGCAGGGTGGATGGTCAAAGAAGCCAACTTACGAAGAGCTTACTACGCTGTACTACAATCCGGCAGATATTGGTCCCTGGCTTGATGTGGAAAATGCCGAACTCACTGTTTTTCATGCCTGGGACGATTCGTATGTTGGCTTGTCGGGCATCGATACTGTAAATCACACACTCCGTTTTTCGCATGAAGCCACTCATCCTGCCGGAGCTTTTGCATCGTGGGCAGGGCCAAAAACTCACCAGTACATTGTCTGGAATATTAAACAAGGATTGACAAAACCCGGGCAGTGGTATGTCAATCGTTCGAGTCGTAAAATTGTGTACTGGCCCTTTGCCTGGGAAAGGGCTGAAACCATAACAGCATTGATACCCACTCAGACTCATATTATTGAAATGAAAAATAACACTTCAAACATAACTTTGGAGAATATTCAGTTGGAATGTGCAGGTGCACCAATTGTCAATACAGGATATGCAACGGCAAGTATAACAGGTGCGCTGGTAGCTGAAAAAGTGACAAATCTTTCGGTTAAAAATCTGGTTGTCAAAAATGTAGCCGGATGGGCTCTGAAAATTAAGGGATCCGATATTTCGGTAACTGACAGCGAAATTTCAAATACAGGAGCGGGTGGAATAAGTTACAACGGAAAAAACATTTCGGTTGAAAGATGTGGTATCCACGATATGGGAAAGCTTTACTTTGGCGCCGTTGGAATTATGGGTGGCGGACATTTTAATAGAGTGTCGCATTGCGAGTTATACAATATTCCATATTGTGCCATCAACAGTCTGGGAAATCAGTCGGTAGCCGAATTCAACCTGATTTACAACTTCAAACAAACGATGGTTGACGGCGGAGCAATTTATGGTGGCGATGATTCGACAACGTACCGCAACAATGCTGTGATAGCGGTAAAAGGAAACACAATCGAAGGCTGGACTTACTATTTCGATGAACTGGCCGACCACAGTACCATGGAGAATAACCTGGCGGTGAACACGCTGGGGCCAGTCCATCATCACATGGCTGGTCCGCTGGAAATAAAAAACAATATTTTTATCGATGAGAACGAGCAAACTATAACATATCCGCTATGTTCCGACCTTATTTTTACAGGGAATGTGCTGGTTGCCAAAACAATCGTTTTTTCGGGACCCACAGGCGAAAAGGGAACGCTGAAAAAAGAAGACCTGAATGCAGTTTTTCAGCGGTATTTCGATTGCAACGGTATTATTAAGTTCGACGGAAACCGGTTACTGGCTGATACTGTCATTCATGATGTATTGCATGTGTACGGCACCATCCGACGCGAACCTTTCAGGTTTTCTGCAGGTCAGTGGTCGAAAAATATGGAAACCAGGGAAAAATGGTTAAGCACAATTCCTGAAGGATTTGAT
>JBBIPU010000219.1:0-4923 GCA_037442685.1 Draconibacterium sp.
GGGCGGGTTTGTTCCATGCCGAGCGGCGTTCCAAAAGGTTGGGCTGGGTAGTGTCGCGTCCAATGGCAATTTCATCAGGAAGGAGCCTCTCCCCCGGCCCCTCTCCATTGGGAAAGGGGAGTAAAACCCCGTGTTTTACAGCGGGATAAATGTATTCGTCTCCGCTTTCGCGCAGCATCTGCCACATTTCGGCATCGGGTTTAAATGCTTTCGGGTGGTTGCGGGCAGTTTCATCAAAGAGATACGGGATAACACAGTTTTTGCTGATGTAGTCGGTGATATCTTCTTTGGTGTAGTAGGCACCCATCTGCGCACGGTCGTTAATGTATTTTTCGAAAATATACCCGATAACATCAGGGTTAATGTCTTTCCCTGATGCGTTTACACGGGTGTCGAGGTGCCAGTTGTACTGGTCGAAAAACTCAAAAACCTTAATGAAAGCATCGTCGCCAATATCAATGTTGTAGTTTTTCTCCAAATCGTGAACATCGAATAATCCGCCATTCAGATAAGGGATGCGGCCCAGTTCTTTCTGAAATTCGATGTCGTGAATTGGTGAACCCAATCCCTGATGAAAAAGGGCCATTAAAAAGTTTTTGTAAAAGCTTACATAAAACTGGTCTTTCCCATTTCGCTGCTGACACGCCAGCAACTTTTCCTTCAGGTAGTTCAGGTTGTTATCGAGAAACCCTTTTTTCTGAATAAAATAACAAAACATCAGCCGGTTGAGCATCAGCGAAGCGTACCATTCGCGGTCGGTAACTACCGAAATCCCTTCGATAAATGCGATGAATTTCTGGTGCTCCTTCCTGAAACTTTCATAGAACTTTTTGGTAACCTGCTCCACATTCTTACTGAAGTTGTCATTTACCCGCTCCACCACGTCAGCAATGGTAATTTTCTCTTCCTCGTCGAGAGTGAAAAACAGGTGCGAAGTTTTTTGGTAGAGTAATTCGGGCTCCTGCCCTTTGTGCCAGCGGGTTTCGCTCAACCGCGATGGTTTGCCCAATTGTTTTACAAAAAGCTGCCAGATTTGGGTGGTTTGGTTTCTGTCGGTAAAAATCAGGAGATGCTCGCGGTACAACCGGGAAATTTTCCGGTCAAGTTGCAAACGGGTGTTGTAGTCGGGCAAATCAACTGTTTTCGTTGGTTGCGAAATAATAATCCTGAACCCACCTTTTTCAGCCACCGCATGAAAGTGGTAAGTTTCATTTTTGAGCTTTACCGGGAAATGTTCATCCACATAGTTCCAGCCCAATTGGTTAAACAGGTTGGTGAAGTCGAAATTCTGAATATAAGATTTGAATTGGTTTTTCGAAATGGTGTTCATTGGTTGTTGGTTTTAATTCCCATTGAGCAGATAATATGAGGCGTTCTGATTTCGTCGGTATCTTTTTGTTCAACAATACAAAGCCTGCTTTCGTCGCGGAGTTGCATGGTCAGGTTGGCCATTTCTTCGTCGGTACAGCCCAGTTTCAATCTCCGGTTAATCATTTCGCGGGCAGTTTCACGCAACGGATAATGGTAAATTTCGTCGATGGTACGTTTCAGTGAATCGGTATCAAATAAGGTGTTTTTCACTCCTTCGTAATAACGGGTAAGCATTCCGTAGGCTTTGTATCGGGCGCTGGCTTTATTTCCCAATTGTCCTCCAGCCCTTGCCGCTTCTGTTTCAGCAAGAACCACAGCCTTTTTAACCAATTCATGGTGATTATCGAGTTTGTCAACTGCCGCAGTTTCAATTGTACATTCTGCCACTTTCAGAATCCTTGACTGGCTGTTTGAGATTACTTTTCCGGCTCCGTTTAACCACGATAAAACTTCGTAACCGTTGCTGTTGCGATGGTAAGTAATTACACTTTCCTTTTCAAAACCATCATCGTGTTTTTCCTTGGTTGAGTAAACCACATCGGGGAGGTTCGGGATAATTTTCTTAAGTGCAGGATTTGCTTTTATCGCCTGGTTCCAGATTTCGTAAGCCTGAGAAGTGAGGTCAATATCGCCTTCGTCTTCATCAAGAATTCCTGCCTTTTCGTTGTACAAATCCCTAATATTCACTGGGTCTCCATCGAAGAAAACTTCGTCAGTTCCAACAGCTTCTGCATTTTCAGAAATTCGTTGTGCCAGACGGGTTCGCAATCTGATGATTCTTTCCAGGCCATCCTGCGGCAAAAAAGAATAACAGAGAATTTCGGGTGATTTCTGGCCAATACGGTCAACACGTCCGGCCCGCTGAATCAATCGGATAATTGCCCATGGCAAATCGTAATTTACTACAATATGTGCATCCTGCAGGTTTTGTCCTTCACTCAAAACATCGGTACTGATAAGAACCCGCAATTCATTATTTACATTTTTCACCTTGTTGCTGAAAGGACTGAAACGGTAAACCAATTCAGTAGGATTTTCAACATCGCCGGTTGCACAGGCAATATCTGTTACTTTCCGTTTTTTCAGTTGGTCGAATAAATAGTTGGCAGTATCGGCAAACTGTGTGAATAGCAGAATTTTTTCGTTTTTGTGCGTTTCTGAAATCAGGTTGTAGAGTTCGTTCAATTGTTTGTCGTTTGCGGGGTTCCAGTTCTTCCCTGTTTCGAGAATCGAAATTATCTGGTCAACGTCAGATGCAAGTTCCCTGACAAGTGAATCTTTGAAAAGATTGGCTGAAATCCAGTCATATTTTCCCGGTTCGGCTTGACACCTTTGGTAGTGACTTTCTACCAGGTTTCGGTAAGCCTCAATCCCGGTGATAATATTCAAATCGACTTGTTCGTCATTATCATTTTCTTCCAGTAACTCATCCATTTCAGCTTTTTCCTGCTGACCCACCGGAATTGGCAAACCGTTTTCGAGCGCATAAATAAAAACCTGATTTCGAAGAATGTGTCTTGCCAGTGAAATCAAAAATGAAAATCCTGAACTTTCAAGTCGCTTAAAAAGATTGGTGCGACAAAAACCCATCAATCTTTTACCCGCGCGGCTCAGGTTTGCAATGATTCTTTTTTCATTATTTGTTGCCAGAACTTCTCTTGTTGGGTCGATATAATTCCCAAGACCATAACGTGCCAAATAAAGGCTGTTAATAGTTCGAACCACATTTTCGTCATACAATTTTACATAAATGTCAGTCTCGTCTGCCGGATTGAAATCATATTCTATTTTTTTAGGAATCCGGTCGGGGAAATACTCAATCCGCCCATCATTAAAAGTGAGATAATATTGGTTTCTTTCCGTATCAAAACCGGCATAATTTTCTTTTATAAATGTTCTGGTTCGCCTTACCATGTATAGTTTTAATAACTCCTGCCAGTCTTCTGAATAAGTACTTTTTTCGAAAGCCAGTAACGTATTGGGCGAATACTGGTAATTGGCAATAAATTCAATGGGACCGCCAATTTCACGAACCAGATTTTCCGGTGAAATGCCAATGTCTTTATCTTCGGGAATAAACAAACGTAACTGGTTCGAAATATCGAGATAGCTTTTGTTGTATGGAGTTGCCGTTAAAAGAATCAGGCGGCTTTCGTTCTTTTCGATGTATTCTTTTACAATCGCATATCTTTTCCCTTCACGGTTTCGTAAATTGTGGCTTTCATCTATAATTACAACCCGATACCTGCGGGTTTCTTCCACAAAGTTTTTATTTATTTTTGAAATACTGAAAACCTTTGCCCGGAGCTGATAATTATGTACATAACCCTCCCACATATCCACCAGGTTTTTGGGACAGATAATGAGTGTTTCGGTAAAGAAAGTTTCTTCAAATAGCTTGGCAAGAGCCGTAGCAGTCATGGTTTTTCCCAAACCAACCACATCGCTAATCAGTACCCCGTTTCTTTTATCAAGATGTTGGGCAGCAACACTAACCGCATTAATCTGAAAGGGTAATAAATCGGTCTGCAATATTTTAGGAACAATGTAATTACCAATTCCACTCCGGGCTTCCTGCGAAAGATGGTAAGCCATTTTCAGATAGATATAATAGGGTGGAATTGTTTTTTCACCTGCCCAGCTTTCATCGAGAATTTTAATCAACTCTTCTGTAATGTCGATACACCAGCGGTCGTTCCAGCGGTCTTCAAACCAATTGCTAAGTTTCTCAGCGGCATCCTGCTCCAAAACATCAACATTTAACTCTCCCTGATTATCTAATCCTGCCATTGTGAGGTTGCTGCTTCCAACATACCCGATTAATGGCGAAATCTTATCGTTTCTGTGTAACAGATATAATTTGGCATGTAACGTATGCGCAAGAAAAAGTTTAACAATTACCTTCTTTTCAATTAATTGTTTCTTTAAATGTTGCAGACTTGCTTCATCTTCAGAGGTTGGTATCCCAAAAGTTAACTGACGGGCAAAAGATTTGGCAACATCTTTTTTTAACGCAACAGCTTTGGGATTATCCATCATTCCCTTTTTAATTTCAGCTAACGCACTTTGTAATACGTTTTCGTCAGGTCGTTGCATGCCTACCAACAACCGGCAACATTCATCATCTCCCTTAAAATGGTCAATTTGATTCATCAGTAATTTCCAACCCCTGAGATTGAAGTAGCCTACGCAAAAATCAGCTTTAATAGAACTTTCGAGTGTGTCAAGTAATCCTGATTTCAGGTGAAGTTTGATGTTGTCGTAGATTTTGGGCATTTTCTCAGGTATTTAGGATTAGGTCTTAATTGATTATGATTTATATAAATTGATATTTCTGTTCTATGTAAAAAAGGTTGATTTTCTGCCTTTAAAACTAAATAAGTTGAAACAATTATCCAACCGAACTATGCAGAAAAAATCAGAATATTTTCTATGATTCAGTACTCTTGCCCATTCCGGTCAATCATCGGGACAAACCTTACCGGCAATACATCTTTTTCCCTGATTTTTCCGTTTCGTTTTTCGATTAAAACCAAAGTTTGAGATGGATAA
>JBBIPU010000220.1:0-4856 GCA_037442685.1 Draconibacterium sp.
AATAGTATCTGACTATCTGAAAGAAACCGGAAGGAAAACAAAAGCCGTTGTTTTTATCATAGCAACGGCTTTAATTATCAGGAATTTTCATTAAGGGAGTGTTAACACTTCTATACTTGGGTACCAGTCGTACACATCCGGAATAAAATGAGTCAGACTCAGTGTAATTACTTTTCCATTGATTGTGCCTTCGCCTTTAACGTAAACCGCACCATACTCATCGTCGTAGTACCAGGCAGGTTGTCCGGCAACTTTTACATTCTCACCATTAACCACAATGATAATGTCATAACCGTCTTCGTACAAACTCAAAGCTTTGTAAAGAATGATATTGTTTCCCAAATCTGCTTTTAAAAGATTGACAGGCCATTCATCTTCGAAAAACGGCGATACAAAGTTACCTGCCCCAATTTCAAGATAATCGAGTTTTATAGTAGCCGAGTACGCAGTGGTGTTGAAGAGTTCCGAAACATTATCGCCGGTTAAAGTCAGGTTAAATTTGTACGTTTTGGTTGGGTCGATGGATGCCGGCGCAATCGCCGGAACTATTTTGGCGTAAGCTTTTCCTTCACCCACATTAAAAGTAACCGTATTTGATTCGAGGGCAAAAACACCTTCGATATCACTGTTCATTTCAAGTGAAACATTTGCAGTAGTCGGTTCTTCCAAATTTGAACGGACGATTTGTACACTTACCGAAAAGTTATTTTCGGCTGAGAGAAAGTTTTCGGCAACAACCGGAGAACTAAAAGCCACATACGAATTTCCGGGTTCGTAGATTGTTCCGATATTTTCCTGATCACACGATGTCAATGCGATCGTGATGATAATTAATATGGTCAGTATATTTTTCATTTCTGTCAATTTAAATGGTTAGTTTTCAGCCCATGGATTCTGGTCGGTATTTTCATTCATACTTTTGTTCCCGTCAAATTCCGATTGGGGAATCGACATCACAAAGTCAGGATATTCCGGATCCAGAGTGTTTCTCGAAAGCAGTTTGTCGGTATGGTTACTACCTTCAAAGTTTCTGCTGAAGCCGGTTTTCAGGCGTTTAATATCCAAAATTCTTCCCACTTCTCCCCACAATTCGATTCTTCTCTGTAAGATTATTTCGTCGAGAAGGGTTACAGAGCCATTTGCCGGAGTGGTAGGTCCGTTCGGATCGTTTGTTGTTAAAGTGTTTGCATTAGTCAGTGAAGAAATGTCGTAATCCGGATCACGTTCTGCCATCAACTCATTTAAAACCGACCTTGCCTGCGGATATTTTCCCTGCATACACATTGCTTCGGCCTGAATAAGCATCATTTCCTCGTGACGCATATAAATCAGATCCCCGAGAGCGCTTGTCGGGTCAGAAAACTGAAATTTAAACTGGTTGTAACTGAGTTCGGGGCCAATTTCGGCATCTGCCGACAATGGTCCTAACCACCATTTGTTTTTACGCACATCGGTATCCGACATTTGATTGTAAAGCCACGAACTGATACACTTACGCGAAGTTTCAGCATAGAATGAAGTACTGGCATCCATGTGCCCGAAAAATGACTGGTATCCATCGGTTTGTTCCGCTATTATCTGTGCACCCCAAAGTACAGTGGATGTATTTGCATTATTAAAGGCAAAACCATTGTCCAGTTCGGCTCTTGTAAGCATGGTTGTTCCGCCACTCATGGCAATTTCAGCAGCTGATTCGGCGGTTGCCCAATCATTTTTTTCAAGAGCGATGTTGGCTTTTATCCCATTTACGGAATAGTAATCGAGATGAGAGATGTGGGAGCGGGGCGCAGCCACATCGGGATTCAGCAGTTGCAGCGCAGTTTCAATATCAGAATCAATCTGTGCATAAACATCGGCCACTGTGCCCCTGGGTTTTCCTTCCGAGGTGTTTGTGGTTGGTTCAGTATAAACGGGCACTCCCGGAGCATTTTCATGTCCTTTGTACGTTTGCTGGTAAAAGCGGATGAGATTAAAATAAGCAAATGCCCTGAGTGCATAAGCCTGACCTATTAAACTGCTGATTTCGGAAGGGGAGCCGGCCATTTGATCGTGTGCGGCAATAATTGCGTTTACATTTGAGATAACGGAATAATAAAAAAACCAGACTGCATACGGTCGCCCGCTTTTGTGGATGTAATCCGATTTTACATTGTACTTGTAATCGAACCAGAACCAACCGCTTCCTCCCTCATTCTGAACCATATCTTCGCCCATCAGATCGTAACATAAAGTAAATGCTTTGGCTGCGAATTCCTCATCGGCCCAGTTTGCCGACCATAATGATGCCACATACATGGCCCTGTAGATTCCGTTGAGCGCAACGTTTGCTTTTTGAACATCGGAGAATAAAACATCGCCCGAAGTACTGTCTGTAGGATTTGTGTTCAGCTCGTCCTTGCACGAAAATGTCGCTACAGAAAGAATTACTATTAATATGATTTTATTGATTTTCATGATAAGGTAGTTTTAAAATTTCAATTCAATGCCCAGTAAACTTGTTCTTACGGGCGTGTAAGAATAATTGGTTGAACCGGTGAAATTATGTTGCGGATTCAATCCTTCAAGATAAGAGAATAAGGCAACGTTATCGAATGCTGCAAATACCCTTAAACTTTCGATGCCTGCCCGTTGCAGAAACGTTTTAGGCAGGGTGTAACCAAATGTGATGTTTTTGATTGCAAAGTAAGAAGCGTCGATAAGCTGGCTGTCGGTAAACGGGCGTGAAAAACCTGTCCCGTTCTGAATTCGCGGAATGTCGGTAACATCGCCGGGTTCGCGCCACGCCCTTTTTATATTCGCAGCGTAATTTGTACCAATATATGTAGGATTTAAGAGACCCAGATATACATTGTCCCTGATTTCGCCACCCACCGAAAAAGTAGCCATAAAAGACAGGTCGAAGTTTTTGTAAATAATAAAATCGCTGCCAAAAGCGCCATAGAAATCGGGAATGCGGCTACCTGAGATTTCTTTGCATTGAGATGCTTTCTGGTAATCGTCGGAAATGTAAAGTTCGCCGGGATTTCCGTCTTCACCGGTATCGTAAACCCAGTACAACTGGGCACCTGTTGTTATATCAACCCCTGCCGACCGGGCCAGGTAGTATGAATTAATTTCTTCACCTTTTCTCTGAATGAGATTACCGTCAACAATCTGGTCCTTTTCTCCGTCAAGTTCGACGATTTCATTTTTAAGCGTTGTAAGATTTAAATTGGCGTTCCAGTTAAAATTTCCTGAATTGATTACATTGATTTTTGTGTTGAACTCAATGCCTGAATTCAGCATTTCACCCACATTTGCCCAGTAACTGTCGAATCCGAGTGAAGTTGCCATTGGTTTTTGCATGAGCATATCCACTGTCCTGCGCTGGTAATATTCTAATCCAAATTCAAGGCGGTTAAACAAAATACCTTCGATTCCCACATTAAAATTGTTATTCTCTTCCCATTTTATCGAGGTATTTTCAAGCGAAGAAAGCAGGGCCCCGTTTAAGTTTGCATTTGCCCAGTCGAGATTATAAAGCGACTGCCAACCGTAATAAGTCCCAATCCTGTCGTTTCCCTGTTTTCCGTAACTGGCTTTCAGTTTCAGGTTGTCGATGAAATTAACACCCTGCATAAAATTTTCTTCGCTTACTCTCCACGAAGCTCCAACCGACCAGAATTTTCCCCAGCGGTAATCTTTATGAAAGCGCGACGAACCATCGGTCCTGAAACTGGCAGACAAATAATACCTGTCGGCAAAATCGTAAGTAAGGTTGGTTAAAAACGATTCGATAGCGTAATTATCTTCAAAAGAAGTAAGTAACGAAATGGTTGAACCGGGCGCCAACTGTTTGATTCCTGCGTAAGGAAATCCGGTTTTTTGTCCTTCCAGTTCGTTTATTACCAGTTTATAAAACTCGTGTCCAGCAAGTATATTGAAACTGTGTTTTCCAAAATCTTTTTCATAGCGTAAAAGTTCGTTCATGGTGTACGAAAAATTCCGGTTGTTAACCAAATCGAGCATTCCGCCAACTGTGGCAGCATTTCCAAAATCGGGATTCCAGTAAGTTGACTGGTTAGCATTTATGTAATCGAAACCAATATTTGCCGATAAAGACAGTCCTTCAACCGAACTGTGAATGCCTTTTCCCAGAAGGTCGAGATGAAATCTGCCAGATAAGTTATCTGCAGTAGTTTCGTAAGCATCGTTAAAAAGGGTGGCCACCGGGTTCCAGTTCGGATTTGCGCCTGCCGGACGGGTTTTACCGTAGTCGTATTGTTTTTCGCCTGTTTCAGAAAGTACCGGATTTCCATCTTTGTCGAGAATATAAACAGGATAAATGGGAGCCATGTATTGTGCCGAATACCATACATTTGAATTGGAAGTGCTGTTTTCGTACCCCAGAAAGTTTTTATCCGTTTTCGAAAAGTTTACATTTCCGCCAAAAGTAAACCATGCTTTCGGTGTTAAATCTGCGCCCAATCTCCCCGAAATTCTTTCAAAATCAGTGGTTTTTAACAATCCATCATCTTTCAGGTAGGCAATTGAGGTGTAGATTTTTGAATTTTCGGAACCGCCATTTACAAATAACTGGTATTCCTGGCGGGTGGCATTTTCGTTGGTAATTTCATCCATCCAGTTGGTTTCATATAAGAGTTTGGCTGCAGGATTCACCCTTCCTGTTTCCGGATCAATTAACTCTGAAACAGGCATGTTGTAAGGATTGTAAATTTCGTTGGCCCCAAAAATTCCGGTACTGCCTTTCATAGCTTCAACCGCCATTTTACCAGCCAAATCGGGATGTACACCACCATTTTAAATCAAATCGTTTTTATATCCCTGGAACGATGCTTCAATAAAGTCGGCTGTAC
>JBBIPU010000221.1:0-2848 GCA_037442685.1 Draconibacterium sp.
ATTGGCTGATTTTTGGTAACTCTGGTCTTATGAATGAAAACCCTTATTTTTTTACATCATAAAACCTAAAGAAAGTTACGAAAAAAATATTTATGATGTATCATTATTTTTCCCATAAAAAGAAAATTTGGTGTAACTAATGAACAGGCCATTTCGGCAAACGAAACTGCCATTTAAACTAACAAAAACGATTTTTTAAACTATGTCTGGGTACAAAAAAGGACGCTTTTCCCAGATTGGGCCCGGCAATTTCAGCCGTTGAAAAGAGAGGGAGGCGGGTTTGTTTGATTCTTGATGCTGGATACTGGTCACTGGATACTGGATACTGGATACTGCCCGCCCGGATGACCCGGTCGGACGGGGATGCTTGATACTGGATTCTTGATTCTGGAAACTGGTTACTGGCTCCCTGCTTCGGTTTTTGTTTTTTTGCCTACTGCCTACTGCCGCTGGCTCCCTGTTCCCTGCCTGCTGCCTGCTCGTTTCGGGTTCTCTTTGTGGTCTCTGTGGCTTCTTTGCGTACTTTGTGGTAAAAAATAAGTTTCGAGTTCCAGGGTAGAGATTTGTTTGATTATGGATACTTGATTCCGGATACTTGATACTGGATACTTGATACTTGATACTTGATACTGGTTACTGGTCATTTGCTTCTGTATTTGGTTTTCTATTTATGCTGTCTGCTGGCTCCTGGCTCCCAGCCACTTGCTCCCTGCTCCTTGCTTCGTTTTTTGTTTTTTTGCGTACTGCCTACTGCCTGCTGGCTCTTTGCTCCTTGCAACTGGTTTCGTGTTAATGGTTCGTAGCGACTGAAAAGAAGTCCGGGGCAGTGCATCGCGATTGCAGGTTTTTTCTGGTTATTGTCGCCGGACACCTGTGACCATGTATAAAATATTCATCCATTGATTGGAATTATTATCTTCCTAAACTGGTGATCAGGCCTTTACGGAAATTTTATTTCAAAAAGAATAAGAAAATTCAAAATAGTTTGTACTTTTACCATGCAAACCTTTTTTAAAATTAGTTGACGCTTTTGATCCCGGAAATTTTTAAGTAAAAAATTAAGGTTCAAAAATTTTATTATTTATTACTGATATTGAGGCAGAGGCTTCGATAATAAACTGACATTTGAATGTATTTACAAACCCGCTGGTTAAGAGTTTTTTAAGAAAATAAACTTAACCAGATAAAATTTAATAACCGTTAAATCAATTTCAAAACTGTTGTAATGAAAAAGATCATTGTATTCTTACTGGTCGCAGAATGTATTAGCATCAGTAATTTGTCCTTTGCGCAAAACCAATCATATAAAATGGAGGGTACAAATCCAAAGAAAATCGATTGGAACAAGCTTTATGTTGAAAATACAGAAATTTTTCCGTTTGATAAAAATATCAACCGGCTGTATGGGATTGCAGTAAATGCCACTATTCAGGTTCTGGATCAGAACAATTATTATGTCAGGCTCATTCTGGTTGCCGAGGATGCTATTGAGCATTTGATGTATGAGAGTAATGATTTACTTGAAGAGGATGAAACTGTTAATGTCAGTGAGCTTTGTGAAGAAACCTGTATTTTAAAAGGCATTCGACCCCGCTCTGTAAAAATTGAACTGGAAAATGCTGAAATTAACATCGGTAGTTTTTCCTATGCCACCGGGGTAAAAAATGGATTCGACATTGAAAAAGCATGGAAAGAAAAAAAGCTGGAAAGAGATCAGGAAAAAATTGAAAAAATCAATAACAGCCTGAAATCGAAAGGCCAGCACTGGGTGGCAGGTCCAACCAGCGTTTCAGAGTTGAGTTACTCGGACAGGAAGAAATTATACGGGCAAAGTACTTTCCCGTCAGGGTTTGAATATTATTGCGGAGGGATCATATCAACAGGATATAACAGTTCTGAAAGTTCAGCATTAAAATCAGCTTCAGCCACAAGTCCTTATATTGATGAATGGGACTGGAGGAATCGTCATGGGAGAAACTGGATAACACCGGTGACCAACCAGGGTGGTTGCGGTTCGTGTTGGGCATTTGCTTCAACAGGATCAACTGAAGCAATGGTCAATTTATTTTTCAATCAGATAGTTAACCTTAATTTATCTGAACAGGATGTTTTATCCTGCAGCGGAGGAGGTAGTTGCAATGGTGGTTACCCAGGCACTGCACTTGATTATATAACAAAAACGGGTGTTGTTGATGAAGCTGCCTTCCCTTATAATGCGATGGACCAGAGTTGTACAAATAAAGGCAGCTATCCTTCGGAAACCATAAAAATAGGAGGGAAAATTGATTTTGGCTCTTCGACTTATCCCAAAACTGAGGACGATTTAAAACGAATGCTCATTAAAATGGGTCCGGTAAGCGGTGGTCTTTACGACTGGAGTCATGCTATGGTGCTTGCAGGGTATAAAGTAGTAAAAGAGGGCGATAAGTTTTATTACAGGGACCTGAATTTGACCAGAAGCTGGAAAACAGTAGCAAGTGGTGATCCTTTGATTGGAAAAACAGTTTGGATATTTAAAAACAGTTGGGGAATAAGTTTTGGCGATGCAGGATACGTTTATGTAGAAACGCCCATTACCAATTTTGGCTGGACACATGCGTTGAAGACCCCCGTTACCAGTGTGATTAAAAAATACGAGGTGATTTGCGAAGACCGCGATGGTGATGGTTATTTCTGGTGGGGCCTTGGCCCGAAACCAGCCACGTGCACCGGACCTGATCAACCCGATGGCGATGATTCGGACCCAACGCTTGGTCCGCTTGACCAATACGGTTATTGTATAAAACTTGGAGGAATACCGGTGGCAAATTTCTCTTCAGATAAAACAGTGGTCACCACAGGCGGAACC
>JBBIPU010000221.1:2948-4853 GCA_037442685.1 Draconibacterium sp.
TCCTTACAGCAACCAACTCAGCAGGATCGGACACCAAAACCGTTGAAAATTACATTCAGGTAATTGAACCTGTGTTGGCGCCAGTGGCAAACTTCTCTGCCGATAAAACAGTTGTCACCACAGGCGGAACCGTGACTTTCTCAGATCTTTCAACCAACAACCCGACTTCATGGACCTGGACATTTGCAGGAGGTACGCCGGCAACTTCAACAACAAAGAATCCGGTTGTGACATACAGCACGGCAGGAACGTTCAAAGTAATCCTTACTGCAACCAACTCATCGGGATCGGACACCAAAACCGTTGAAAATTACATCCAGGTAAATGAACCTGTGCTGGCGCCTGTGGCTGATTTTGTGGCTGCTAAAACAAATGTTTTTGTTGGTGAAAATGTACAATTCACCGATCTTTCAACTAATCAGCCTACGCAGTGGCAATGGTCATTTCCCGGTGGAAATCCATCTTCGAGTACGGCACAAAATCCGGTAGTCGCTTACAATTCCGCAGGAACATTTGATGTAACGCTTACCGCTTCAAAACCGGGTGTCAATCCTTCTATAAAAATAAAAGCCAAATACATCATAACTGTGCAGAATATGCCAGTGGAATATTGTGTGCCTTCTTCCATTAACAGTTCGCCCGATTTCATTCAAAGTGTGATCATTACCAAAGTTTTCAGTAATACTACAACCGGGAATGGATATTCACTTTCTTCAAATGTAATTGCACTGGTTCCGGGAAACAGCTACAGTATTTCTCTGACTCCAAAAATCTCCACAAACCGGAATTACTGGAAATTGTGGATTGATTTCAATGGTGACAAGGATTTTGATGATGCCGGCGAAACAATGATAGCGCTTAATAATAAGAAGGGAACGATAAAATCAACATTGACAATTCCTCAAAATGCCTCAGGAACAACAAGGATGAGGATAGCCATGCGAACCGGTTCTGCAATGACGGCATGTGATGGCAATTATAACGGTGAAGTGGAAGATTACAACGTGTCATTTGGCGCGGCTGCTTCAGCAATGGCAGGCGAAACAGCAACGCTGGCTGATTCAAAGGCTTCTGGTCTGTTCAAAGTTTATCCAAATCCTGTTAATAATACGCTTAATATTCTGATTGAATCAGTAAATCAGGGAGATTTTTACAGCATTTACAATGTTAATGGTGCAAAAGTAACCTCTGGTACAATAACAAATTCAATGACACAGGTCGGATTTATAAATTTTTCACCGGGCGTCTATTTACTGGTAATTGTAAATGGCGAACAGGTTTTCAATGAAAAAGTTATAAAAAGATAAAATCAGATTTTTTTTTGCTTTTTGAATTTAACTAAAAGAAATTAACCTCCGGATTTAAAATCAACTTTTCACCCTGATCGGGGAGGAAGGTTGATTTTTTATTCAAAATGAGTGATCTGCTGCTATGATTGCTCATTCTCTCAAAGGCAGAAATTACCTGTTTATCATTTGCGAGGTTTCAGATTTTATTAATTAGGTTTTTAATTGATCATTCCTGTTTTTCTATGTTTAAGTAAACACACGACTGGTTACCTGGTACTGGATACAACCTGTCCGGATGACTGGTCGGACGGGCGCGCCTGAATGACGCAGTCAGGCAGGGATACTGGATAAGGATCCTGTCATTGGTTACTGTTCACTGGTTCTGGTTAATTGCTTCCTGTGCCCTGCCTGCTGCTTACTGCGTACTTGATGCTTGATGCTGTCCAGTCGGAGGACCCAGTCAGAGGAGGTTACAGGCTACTGATTACAGGCTGCCTACTGCCTACTGCCTACTGCCAACTGCCTGCTGGTCACTTGCTGCATGTTGCTGCTCCCCTCTCTCCAAAATATTTTGTCAAAAAATGAAATTACCGTATTTTTTGTATTGAAACAAACA
>JBBIPU010000222.1:0-4754 GCA_037442685.1 Draconibacterium sp.
CCCACTCCATATCACGGGCAATTCCGAAATGCGATTTCGAAAGCTCAGGCCTGACGACCGATTCGCTGACTTCGGGGGATGTTTGCAGGCAATTGTAGCAAAAACCCTGGCCAAACGATGTTTTGGTTTGTTTCCCGCATGAAATACAGTTGATTTGTCCTGTAAAGCGCAGTGAGATTTCTTTTCCGATTAGAGGGTTCAGGAGAATTTCTGATTCGCCCACCGGTAAATAATATTGTACAGGACTGACTCCTTCGGTGCGCATTTTTGAAATGTTGCCTTCAAGTTGCATAAATTAGGTTTATTGTTTAAAACAGGGGAAAAGTATAAAAGTTGTCAATGCATTGACAGAAAAAACTTGAAATTTATCAATGCGTTGACAATAATTGGCTAAATAGTTATCAATAGGTTGATGATTAATAACACCTTTTCATCGAAACCATGCCTTTTGAAACTGATGTTAACTGTGAAAAACAGGTCATTTATTCTTTTTGATTTGAGCAGGAATTACTACAAATTTCAGATAGTTGTCTTTGTTTTCCAGAGATGCAAATTTCTATTCTACCTGTCCAACCACCACCACGTAGTTTTTGCCGTATTTTTTAGCGCATTTCGGGCAGGTGGTGTACCACAAGTACTGCTTTTTGATGGTTAAATTCTTCGATTTTGCGAGTGTTTCATATTCTTTCATCCATTTTCCGGTGTCGCGGAACGGCCCTTCGTAAACTTTGCTATAAAACCTGCCTGTGATTGTGGTATTATCGGCAGCCGGAATTTCCTTGTCAACCGCGAGGTACAGGTCCATATTCCATTTCGAAGTGTGGTCTGACAAACATAACCAGTCGGGAACGATTGCTCCGGCAGTAGTTACCAATTGGTCGAAGTGTTTCATAGCTCCTGAAAAATTCATGGGCATGTAGAACAGGGTAAAAACTTTATCTTTGATAAAACGTTTGTTGTTCCATTCAAAAGTTTTGTCATCCCAGAGAACCGGGTCAAATTCGGGACAACATTCGGGTTGTGCTTTTAATTCAGTTTTCATCGTCAGTAGTGTTAAAGTAATTCTATTGTTTTTTTCTTATTCATTCTGACCGAAAAGTGTATGTATAATTTAACAAAATTGTTCGTCAGAAAGTGCTGGGAAGGATAAAACTTTTCCGGAGATGATTGTTTTTACGCCACCTTTTTAAAGAAACAGAATAAGGATTCCATCGGTCAGCCAACGGATGGAATCCTTTGAATAGAAGCTTATTTCACACGATACCAGGTATCGGTTTTTACATATTTGTTATTTACTATTATCGTTTCAACAAGCACATCCGGTGATTTGAATTCTCCCTCTCTTTTCCAGGATTCCTTTTCACTGTTTTGAATATCACTAAATGGAATAAGTTGATATTTATTCTTTGATAAAAACCAACCTGTAAAAACAATCATATCCGTTCTCTTCATCATACCAGAAAAAATGAACTTATCAATATTCTTATCATATCCCCGAAGTTGTTTTCCTTCCATAAATACTTTCCCCTTATTTGTGACCATAAAAGAGCAATCTAGACCTGTTCCATAAGGTTTTCCCTCAAAAATTATAGTTGTATCCTTGGAAATATCACATTTCCAGGAACCTAAGAACTGCTTCATCAACTCAACCTGATTGAGTTTGGCTTGCGTAGTTTGTGTCTGCATTACATTCATACTGAGTAAAAGGAATACAGCAATGAACGTGGTTAAATAAAATGTTTCATTTGATTTGATTTTTGCAGATGTTAAAACTAAATATTTGTCATTACTTCTTTTCCCGATGGAAAGTATAAGTTCCGGTTGTTTTATTATTTTCAATAATATACCATACAAAAGAATCGGGTGATTTTATTTCATACTTCCAAATTGCGGGCGCTTTATCCGGATTTGAAATATATTCATAAGGAACTTCCGTGATTGCATTTTCCGAAGTAAACCACATCCCGTAAATCTGGTAGTCTGTTCCTTCAACAAGGTCGGTTTCAACAAGTTTATCAATTCTTTTATCGTAACCTACCATTTGTCTTCCCTGCATTATTATCTTTCCTTTTGAGGCAATTTGTACTGAGCCCTCAATCCCGTTTCCAACCATTTTATACTGAGCAGTATAAAACGTGTCTTTCGCAATTTCACTCTTCCAACTGCCTAAAAATATTTTTAATAATTCAGCCTGGTTGAGTTTATTCGGACTTTTGCTGTTTGCAACAACTTCTTCCATCGGAAAATTATAAATCGCCATCAGTGCGAATTTCCAGTTTCCGTTTACTTTTTTCATCACCGCAATGCGCGACTGGTTCATATCTGCCTGTTGTCCCTTAAAAGTACCTTTCCAGTTGGTTTTGCTCGTAACCCAGGCGCTTTCGTCCGAAATATTAATCTTAAAATCGGAGAATGTGCACGCTACCAGACTTCTGTCCCAGGTGGTATCGGCCACCTCTTTTTGCTGGCTGACATTGATATTCTCCCAGCCACTGATTACATTTTCGCCTGTAGTGGATTGAAAGATTTTCTGCGAAGATGCATCCTGCACCCAGAATTCAGCCATGGCTGTGGCATCCTGATTGAGATATGCAGTTTTATCGGCTTCAAAAACCGCTTTAATAGCTGCCTCTTCTTTGGCAATGTCAATTTTTTCTTCACAGGCTGTGAATACCCAAATTGCAAGGGTGAATAGCATAAAAAGTTTTGTTTTCATAATCAGTTGATTTTAAAGTTTGAATTGCATTTTGAAATGGAAAACTGAGCCACAAAGGCACGAAGTCACGAAGTTTCACGAAGGGAAAAAGTAGATTTCAAGTCTTTGTGTTGCTTCGTGTCTTAGAGCCTTCGTGGCAATTCCATTCAATGCAATAAATGAATGAACGCAAATTTTACTGAAATTTATTCCAGCGCCTTGATTATCTTGCCAATATCCTCGTTCTTCGGAATTAAATTCCAACTAATAAAATCGAGTTTCCAGCCATCTGCTGTTTTTATAGCATGACTTACAAGTCGCAACTGGATTTTTGGTGTAGGATTAAAGAATTCCTGTTCCATTACGATAGCCGAATTACCGTCGGCTGTTACACGGATTTCCCTTTTATCCAAAGCAATGGCGTAATTCATTGTAGTGTCGGCAAATGCCATTGTCCAGGCATCAGTTATGCTTTTTTTATCCATCAACTCAGCCGGGTCGGTACCACAGTACAATCCATCATCGGTGATTAGTGTGGTTAAAGTTGCAACATCTTTGGCATTAAACGCAGTCAGGTACGTTTCCATCAGGGTGCTTACTTCAGCTTTAGAAGCTGCTAAATCAACCACTACGGGTTGGGATTTTGGCTGACAGGCAAACACAATCGCCGCCACAAACGCGATTAGAATTTGATTTCTCATTTCATTTGATTTTTAGTTTTTAACTTATTGAAAGTAAATCTTTGATTTACACCTACCAAGTTACAACCTTTCTGCGAAATAAAACAGAAAACGAGCAATTATTTTATGATTAACAGGCTGATTATCTGTAAAAGCATTGGTTGTTATTAGGCCAGTGGAAAACATTTCTGAATCAAAAAATCTTTTTATGATTTGAGGTAGAAACAAAACAACAAATCTCCATCAATCTCCATTCTTTTCCATCAATCTCCACCAATCACTATTCTTTTTCATCATTTGCCACTCCCAGAATCCCGAGGTAAAGCAGTTTAGCGGCATCTTCCATGATTTCGGGAGTCAGCACATCGGATTTGTCTTTCGGGTGGTGATTTTTCATATTTCGCCCTAAAAATATAAAAATTCGATTCAATCTCATTGTAGGGTAGCACATTCCATAAAAAACACTTCATAGTATTTTATATTTCCACAATTTCGCTATAATTTAGGGTATAATAATTTTAAAATGAATGTAATATGAACATGAAAATTATCAGGGGAACTGTTTTTGGCGGAATCTCATTTTTCTTTCTGGGTTGGTTAGTTTGGGGCATTTTGCTTGCCGGAGTGATGGCAAATCTGATGAACACAACATTGAACAGGCCTGCAACCGACATGGTTTGGTGGGCAATTATTGCATCGAACCTGGTTTTGGCTTTGCTGGTAACTTTAATATTGAAATGGTATGGAGCAAAAAGCATTGTTGACGGGGTGCAGGTCGGTGCAATTGTTGGCGTTTTGTTTGCTTTAAGTTATGACCTTGGAATGTATTCAATGACCACAATGATCACCAATCTGGCAGGTGTTGTTGTTGATGCCCTGGCTTACGCTGTGGTAACCGCAATAACCAGTCTGGTAATTGTGCTCACCTGGGGGAAAAGTTGAAAATGCTTTCAGCCCCCAACTTCAACTTTCAGCCCGGCAGCACTGAAAATATCAATGGCCCGTTGAATTTCTGCTTGTGTGGGTTCGCCCATTTCGCCTTCGTTGTACTCTATTTCCAGCTTTTTGTATTTTCCGCTGGCAATGTTGTGGTACAGCAGCAGGTTAACCAGCAGTTTTTCAGGTGCCGCGAATTCTGATTCGCTGATTTTAGTTGCTTGTAACGCAACAACAAACTCAGCCATTTTTGTCACTTCCTCAGCCCCTGTATTTACATTTTTGATGAATGGAATCCTGATATTGATATTTGCCCCGGATTCGGCCAGCAATTTCAGGTTTTTAAGAATCAGCCGGTTATCTTTTCCGGTCCATTTTTTATGTTGAACGGGGTCCATCAGTTTCAGGTCGTACAGAAAGAGGTCGGTGTGTTTTGCCACTTC
>JBBIPU010000223.1:0-1436 GCA_037442685.1 Draconibacterium sp.
AAACCCAACCTTGGGCTGGAACCACTGCCCGATGTGGACTTTAACATCCGTGCCGGAAACACGCTGGTGGGGTTTGCCACCGAAAAAGAGTTGGACGATTCGTTTGCTGGCGTGATGGATTTTGACGACGACAAAGGGAAACTAAAGGAAAAATGCGACATTGTTGCCCGCACGTTTAAACATTACAAAGCCATACAATTGGGCGATGGCGACGATTATGCCGGGTTTAAACAGGCAAAGGTCGAACTGACCCGCCGCCTTGCCGAATTAAACCACCAGCTAAACATCCGCCTGGCAAAACAGTACGGCATTGATTACGACCCAAAATCTGAGAAATCCCAAAATCTGCTTCAATCGTGGTGCCGACAATACCAGCCGTTTCATTGGTTTGCTGAGTTTTACGAGATAGTTCAGGCGAAAGGTGGCTTTGATGTAATTATTGGAAATCCGCCGTATGTTGAGTATTCGAAAGTAAAAAAGGAATATCAGATAAAAGATTATAAAACTGAAAAGTGTGGGAATCTTTATGCTTATGTGATAGAAAGGTCTATGAACATTTTGCGAGGTAATAATAATATTGGAATGATTATTCCTTTGACATTTATTGCAAATAACAATATGTCCGAACTACGAAAATTTTTAACCAAAGCAGGAAACTTTTTTTGTAGTTCTTATGAGATACGGCCATCTGCACTATTTGATGGAGTTGAACAAAGATTGACAATCTTTATATTGCGTCAAAGTATAAACCACTTGTATTCAACATCTATTCAAAGATGGGCTTCTGAACAAAGAAAAGATTTATTTTCACTAATACACTATGCACCAACATCTTATAATGAAACGATTTGGAGATTCTCTTCTTTTATAGAAAATGATATTTATGTGAAATTTTCAGGGCAGAAAGCTATTAATTCATATATCTCAATTAGGAAAACAAAACAAAACAATCTGCATTACAGAACTGCAGGTGTAAGATATTGGATTATTTTTTTAAATGAAGGTTTTAATTCAGATTCGCTTAGTAATAAGATTGTTTCATTTGATGACAAATATTCTTCAAAAGAACTAATGTCAATTCTTAATTCAAATTTGTTTTGGTGGTATTATTCTACAAATTACGACATGTTCAATTTAAAAGATTATATGATATTTTCTTTTAAATACGATATTCACAACGACATTCGTCTTATTAAAATCTCAGATACTCTTGAAAAGGACTTAAATAAAAACAAGCAATTCTTGATAACAAATAGTAAAACTAGGGGAACCGTTGAATCCTATATCTTCTTGAAAAAGAAATCCAAGCCCATCATCGACGAAATCGACAAGGTATTGGCGGAGCATTATGGTTTTACGGAGGAGGAGTTGGATTTTATTATCAACTACGATATTAAGTACCGGATGGGGAAAGAGCTGGAAGAGGATGTCTGAAC
>JBBIPU010000223.1:1536-4700 GCA_037442685.1 Draconibacterium sp.
TCAACTACGATATTAAGTACCGGATGGGGAAAGAGCTGGAAGAGGATGTCTGAACGGGGATTGAAGCAGAAAAGTCGGAACTGTGATTGAAGCAGATTACGCAGATGGAGCAGATCTTTTTGGTTTCTGCGTAATCCATAAATCTGCTAAAATCATAGTTCTGACAATGTAGTTCAGACAGTTTGATACAGATTAAGCAGATGGCGCAGATTATTTTTGGTTTTCTGCGTAATCCATAAATCTGCGGAAATCACAGTTCAGACAGTATAGTTCAGACAATTTAAATAAAATACAATGGTTGAAGAATACAAATACAAGGAACTTACCGGGAAAATTATTGGTGCGGCAATGCAGGTTCACAAAGTATTGGGCAATGGTTTTCAGGAGGTAATTTACCAGCGTGCGCTCGAAATTGAGATGCCTTATTTTGGGCTGAATTTCAACCGCGAATTCGAAATGCCCATTTTTTACCGTGAGCAGCAAATTGGTACCCGACGTGTCGATTTTCTGGTGGAAGAGGTAATTTCGGTTGAACTGAAAGCAATAATCACTCTCGAAGATGTGCATTTTGCCCAGGCAATAAACTACCTTGAGGCATACAATCTTGAAGTGGGTTTACTGATTAACTTTGGAAGCAAAAGCTTGCAGGTTAAGCGGTTGATAAATACAAAATATAAAGTCTGAACGGGAAAAGTCGGAACTATGATTGAAGCAGATTAAGCAGATGGCGCAGATTACTTTTGGTTTTCTGTGTAATCCCGTAACTCTGCGAAAATCACAGTTCAGACAATTGAATTTGAAAATATAGAATTACATTTGGAACAAGACAAAAAAGCAGCAATGACGCAGATATTCCGTATTACCCACTATAAAAACCTGCCATATATTTTGCGGAATGGGCTGCACTCCCCGAATTCCGAAATTCAGGACCCCGATTTTGAGCCAATCGGATTTCCTACATTGATTCACAACCGGGAAGAAAGATTGGTTACAGTGCCACCGGAAGGAACTTTGGCTGATTATATTCCGTTTTATTTTTGGTATAAAAGCCCCATGTTGTATGTTATTCACAAGGGTAACGACCCTGAAGTGATAAACACACCGCAGGAAGAAATTGTATATCTTGTGAGTAGTTTCGAACAGTTACAACAGAATAATTGCAGGTTCGTTTTTACCGACAGGCATGCGATGCTTGACTATGCAAATTTTTATACCAACACGGCAGATATCGACAAACTCAACTGGGAAATTATAAAAGGCGATAACTGGGGGCGACAATACGGACCGGAAAGAAGAGAAATGAAGCAGGCAGAATGTCTGGTTTTCAAGCATCTTCCTTTTGAAGCAATTATTGGTATTGCGGTAAAGAGTGAAATGATGTTTGAAAAAGTAACTGATATTTTAACCGGTTTTAAGAATAAACCTGCTGTTAAAATCAAACCAAATTTTTATTTTTAAACCATGAATTTCACAACTGGAAACATATTGGCAAGTAAGGCTGAAGCATTGGTTAACACCGTAAATACTGTTGGTGTTATGGGAAAGGGAATTGCTCTGCAGTTTAAAGAAAGGTTTACAGATAACTACGCTCAATATGTTGCCGCCTGTAAAAGAGGAGAGGTAAACATCGGGAAAATGTTTATTACAGCCACTAATAGCATGGTTAATCCGAAATGGATAATAAATTTTCCTACTAAGCAACATTGGATGCATAAGTCAAGTTACGAATTCATAAATGAAGGATTAAATGATTTGGTCATTCAGTTAAAAGAGAGAAATATCAAATCATTGGCAATTCCACCGTTAGGAGCAGGTCAGGGTGGTTTGGACTGGCAAAAAGTGAAAGCAATCCTGATTGAAAAACTTAACGGGCTGGATATTGATATAGTCATCTATGAGCCAATAACTCAATGGCAAAATGCGAAAACTAATTCTGAGGTATCAAGACTTACCAAACCACGTGCATTGGTGTTAGCGCTTATTAACCGATATCGTCAGTTAGGATATGAAATATCTTTACTCGAAATACAAAAACTGGCCTATTTCCTTCAAAGAATGGGGCAAACAGATTTGAAATTAAATTACAAACAATTTCATTACGGACCTTATGCTCACAATCTTCAGCATTTATTGCATCAACTTGAAAATGGATATTTAATTACAAATAAGTCAATTTTGGATTCAAAACCACTTGATGTTGTTTTTTTGAATATTGAACAAATCAATAATATTCAAGATTTTATAGAAAAGGAATGTACTCAGACAGAAAAGTTTCGTTTGAAGCAGGTTGAACAATTGATTAATGGTTATGAATCTCCATTCGGCCTGGAACTGCTTTCTACAGTTGACTGGATTATTAAGGAAAATCGGGATATTGCATTTGAACCCCATTTGATAAAAGAAAAAATCAAAACATGGAGTGAAAGAAAAGATAGCAGTTTCTCCTTAGACCATATAAAATCAAGCGTTAATAAATTAGAGAAGTTTGAAAAAGAGCTTTCCTACGTTTAATTTTGATTGATTATCGCGACAATAATCACGACATCGTGTCGCGATTCATTGGCTTAAATAATATCTTGAGACTTATCGCGACAAACTAATTGAAAACAAATTGCCTGTTCAAAACGACATAGTATCCAAATTGAACATGATTGGCAATAAAGAATTGCTAAAACTGCACAAGACGGCTTTTCTTTGCAGCCGAAGGGTACCTGCATCGGTAGTTTTAAAATGTTACGATTGGGCGATTGCACAGCGGGAAGCAGGAAACTGTGTAATCAGTGGTTTTCACAGCCAGATTGAAAAAGATGTATTGCATTATTTGCTTAAAGGAAATCAACCTATAATTGTGGTTTTAGCCCGTGGCTTGAAAGAAAAAATTGAACATGAATTTCAGTTTCCTTTGGAAAAAGACCGCTTGTTAATCATTTCTCCATTCAATAAATCAGTAAAACGTGTAACCGAAAAAACTGCTGAAATCCGCAATCAGTTTATGATTCAGCTTGCCGACAAAATTACGGTTGGATATGTAAGTGTTGGCGGACAAATAGAAAAGATGTTAGCAAATCAGGATAAAGAGATTATAAAAATCGTTTGAAAACTTTACCCTTTTTTCAGTCCAAAATCCTTATCCACTTTTATCAAAATTGCCATAATGATTCCCG
>JBBIPU010000224.1:0-4640 GCA_037442685.1 Draconibacterium sp.
TGTAAACTTCTCCGGGAATTTTCCCACCACACCTTTTTCGCGGTAAAACGCTTTCATGCGTTTGATGTCCTCCTTTGCATCGCCGGTAAGTTCGAATTTGTTTCCGATGGTGATTTCCTTTTTACCCCAGTCGAAACTGCCCAGGTAAACCGGAACATTTGCCATGGTGGCGATGGTATGAAAACCGGCTTTCCAGTTTTTGGTGCGTTCACGGGTTCCTTCGGGTGTCAGCGCCAGATGGATGTACTCCATTTCGTTGAATAACTGGATGGTTTGCCTGATTACATTTGCACCTTTGGAACGGTCAATCGGAATTCCACCCATTTTTTTCAGAAACCAGCCTACCGGCCAAAAGAAAAATTCTTTTTTAATCAGTATTCTTGCACGGCCACCAAGCGAAGTGTAAAAAAAGTAAGAAATCACAAAATCCCAGGCGCTTGTGTGCGGAACCCCGATGATGATAATTTTAGGTTCGGGAGCGACGCCGCCAACGGCTTTCCAGCCCAAAATCCTGAGCATGAATTTACAAAATGACCTCATTTTATCTGATATTTTTAATTTCGAAATTAGTCGCCTGCGCGTATTTTTCAAGTAACTCTTTTGCAAAAGCAGTTGCTTCTGCCAACTGCGGAGAACCTGCATAATCAATAATAATCATCAGGAAACGTTTTGTCTGGTCAGTTACTGATGTACGTTCCGAATCGCTGGTCGGGGTACCAAAAGCGCCTTTTGAATCACGAAAAACCGGCATTCCCTGAATATTAAGTTCTCCCCTTCCAATTCCTGTGTAAGGCTCCCCTTCCCTGCCGATTCCGAAAACCACGTCGCCATTTATTTTTTCAACATCGTATCCGCCGATTGAAAAACCTGTTGAAATCGAAACAAAATTTAATAAATCGACAACATTATTAATCTGGTAAATTTCATTTCTGTTGACAATCCTTCTCAACAATGCTTCTGCAGACAAACGGTAGCGAAGAGGATCTTTCCCGCAAGCCTTGTAAGCTTTTCGCGAAGCCGCGATCGCAGGAATTTCCTTTATCGCTTCAACACCCAGAGTTTTATTCAACTCTGCAATTTTATTTTGAATTTCGTTCCAGAGTTCATTATTAAAAGGCTGTAAAACAACGTCGCATTCAATGCAAGCCAGTTCAAGTTGCGGGACTTTCTCTGCCAATTCATTTGAAATCAGAATTTCTTTCATAACTGAAAAAAATAAAACCCAAAACTAAATAAAATGTGCCGAAAACAGATAAACACATCTTTTTTAAAAGAATAACAGAATGATTTTGTAAATTTAAAACCAGAAAACTTAAACCAATACACCATGAAAACAATTTTACTTTTCACCATTAGTATTATTTTCTTTACTGCTGTGAACGGGCACAACCAGCTCAGGGTTGGCGACCCCCGGAATTCGTGGCAAACATTTAAAGGTACTATTGAAGAGGCAAGCCTTGATATAAATCCAAAAGGGCTTTACATGGAATACGGACTTTACCTGACATTTTCATCAAGAGGGACCGATTTGATTAATCAGAAAGACACACTGGAAGTTACACTCGATTTCGATTTACCCGAAAATGCCATGATTACCGATTCCTGGCTTTGGTTTGGAAAAGACACGATTAAAGCTTTGATTCTTGACCGGTGGACTGCCTCCTCGATTTACGAAAGCATTGTGAAACGCAGGCGCGACCCGTCGGTGCTTTATAAGCAATCAGCCACCCAATATCAGTTGCGCGTTTTCCCGATGGCCGGCAACGAAACCCGCAAGGTGAAAATCACTTATCTGATGCCGGTTTCGTGGAGTAAAACCCAGATTACCGCAAGCCTGCCATTCTCAATTTTGACAACTTCAGTAACACTTCCTCCAAAACTTACCATAAAAATACCTGAAAACGACATTTGGAAAAACCCGGTTATAACTGGCGACGAAACAATGGTATTTCAGGATGGTGCAGCAGCAGAATCAGACAAAGTTAAGATTGTTGAAATTCCTTCTTCCAAATTTGGCAATTATTTGAAAATAGGATTTGATACCCCTTTAAAAAATGGGTACTACTTTTCGAAATATAAAACCGGCGATGAAGGCTTTTACCAATTAGCCCTGTCACCGGCAAGTTTTTTAAATTCGGCCGGTGCAAAAAAAGTGGCAGTTTTGGTTGACTACGATGCTTCAAACACCAATCTGAAAAGTTTGGATATTTTAAATATCCTGAAACATGAAATGCAAACAAATATGGATCCGGCCGATTCGTTTAACCTTATTTTATCGAACCTGAATATTGTGAGGCACAGTAACAACTGGGTGAAGGCTTCTTTTACAAATATCGGATCGGCATTTAATATCCATTCAAATCAAATAAGCAGTTACAGTAACCTGGCGGCCTTGCTTGCCAATGGCATTAATTTTATTAATGACAACGGAGGCGATGGAAAAATACTTCTGATTTCAAACTCGAGTCACTACTCCGATTATAAAGTAGCTAATAAACTTATCGAGGATCTGACCGCGATGATGAAGACAAAAATTCAAATCCATATCGCCGATTATCAGGCCCTTAACTATATGTATTTTCACACCGATGCAATGCAGTATTATGGAAACGGCTATTTTTATTCGAACCTGGCAAAACTGACATCGGGCTCGTATCAGAATTTATCGGCCGGAGGAACTGAATCAGAAATCATCAATTCCTCATTTCGATATTTGAGTGGTTCTATTAACTCGTTCGACCTGCACACATCGCTCGATAATGGTTTCTGTTACAGCCGGTTCAGCCTGAATAAAGATGAAAATGTGGCTTATCTGAACGAAATGATTCTTCAGACGGGCAAATTTAAAGGTGAATTTCCGTTTCTTATCAATTTTTCAGGCGAATACAACAAGGAAATCTTCTCGCAAAAAATTGAAATCGATGCAAACGCTCTAATGGAAAACGATTCGGTGATTCAAAAAATATGGGCAGGTTCATTCATCAGAAACATGGAAAAGAATTACTCGTCGAACGATATTGTGGGCGAAATCATTGATGAAAGCCTGAAAAACAGGATACTTTCTCTGTACACTTCATTCCTTTGTCTCGAAGATACAAGCCGCTGGTGCCTCACCTGTTTGCCAAATACTTTTAAATTTGAAAATGACGTCTTTATTACCGGAGCTGTGGATTTTGGCATCTTGAAAGATACTATTTCAGTTTATCCGAATCCTTTCACCGACCGCATTTCAATCCACATTCAATTGACAGAATCAAATGTTTTACAGGATTTATCAGTTTACGATTTGAAAGGTTCGCTGATTTTTAAATTCGACAAAAATATTTTGAAAGCTGGCGAACAAAAAACTTTAACATGGAACGGACTATCGCAAAACGGGGGGAATTTAAAACCCGGGATTTACCTGCTGGTATTCAAAAGTGCAATAACCAGTAAAACAATAAAACTGGTGAAACAATAAGAATTTTGTGAAATTCAAAAGAAGTGATAATATAATAAACAATCAGATTAGTTCCGAAAGTGCTGGCTGTCTGGTTCGGAAATGAATTTTCAAAACATAATAAAATGAAAAAAAGTATTCCTTTATTTATTCTGATTTTAACCTTTGTGATAAACATTTCGGCTCAACAATTTGCAGTTATTCCTAAACCGATGGAAATTTCAAGAGGAACCGGAAGTTTTGTTCTTGATAAAAACTGTTCGCTGCAATTTGATCAGGCAAATCCTGAAATTGCCAGGATTGCCGGATTTTTCGAAGAATATCTTGGACAGATGTATAATCTGAAACTCAGCAGTAACCAGGGAGGCAGTACAATTCAGTTTAAAATCGTCAGCAATCCGGATTTGGGAAAAGAGGGTTATCTGCTGAAGGTGACAGATAAATCGGTTATTATTTTGGCTAACCAACCCAACGGACTGTTTTACGGGATGCAAACCCTGAAACAACTTTTGCCGGTTGAGGCCACAAACGGAAAACTTGAAGTTCCTGTTATCGAAATTAAAGACCAGCCGCGTTTTGCCTGGCGTGGAAATATGCTCGATGTTGGCCGCCATTTCTTCCCAATAAGCTTCATCAAAAAGTACATCGATATACTGGCCATGTATAAAATCAACACTTTTCACTGGCACCTCACCGAAGACCAGGGCTGGAGAATCGAAATAAAAAAATACCCGCTGCTTACCGAGATTTCGCATTGGCGCGACGAAACAATTGTGGGGCATCAACGGGCAAATGGCGAAATGGATGGAATTGGCTACGGTGGTTTTTATACCCAGGACCAGGCACGAGAAATTGTGCGTTATGCTGCAGAAAGGTACATTACTGTTGTTCCTGAAATTGAAATGCCAGGACATTCAAGCGCTGCGCTGGCTGCGTACCCGATTCTCGGCTGCACCGGTGGTCCCTACAAAGTAAAGGGAACCTGGGGTGTTCATAAAGATGTTTATTGTGCGGGTAAAGAAGAAACCTTTGAGTTTTTGCAGAATGTACTTGACGAAATTATGGCGATTTTCCCCTCGCAGTTTATTCATGTTGGCGGCGACGAATGCCCGAAAGATGCGTGGAAACAATGCGCTGCCTGTCAGCAAAGAATTAAAGAAAATGGTTTAAAAGACGAACACGAATTGCAAAGCTGGTTTAT
>JBBIPU010000225.1:0-4608 GCA_037442685.1 Draconibacterium sp.
ACCTGCAGCGTGTCGTTCACTTCGCCCGCAAAACGCTGGTTCCAGAAATCAAACGCAAGGTAAGTCTTCCCGGTTTCAAGCTGCAAAGAATTCACTTTCCCCAAACTTCCCCCCTTTGGGGGGATTTGAGAGGGGTCAAGTTTAGTTAGTAACTTTTCTAAAACCACTGTTTTCTGCACTGTTTTTTCCCGGCTTGTATTAAAAACTGCCACCACCTGCCAACTCCCAAACGGGCGTTCGATTTTGCAGGTAAAAACGGTTTGCGGGTCGTTTTCGGCAAGGTCAACCGGCACGGCATTTTCGGGAGTTGCCGGGAATATCTTTTTCAGTATTTCTATTTTTGCGGGACTGAGGTTCATCAGCCTGTCGCCCGACATCACATTGCCGCCGCTGAGGCCAATAAGCGTGGCGGCTGCCTGTGCCTCATGTTCGGCCAGCAGGTCGATGCACACATGGTCGATGTCGTTTGTCCAGGTTTTGTTGTTGTAAAACCAGCGTTTCCCGACAGCACCCGCGCTGCTTGACAAACCCCGGAAATACTGTGTCCAGGCGTTATCGGAGTTGCCATAATTCTGGTCGTATTCAATGCGCAGGCTATTGATGTACCCGCCCGAAACCTGCCCCGGTCCGCACTCGAGGATGTGGCATTTTTCACCGGCTGTTTTCCGCATGATTTCCATAGCACGGCGGTACACCTGCGAGGGAGTAGCGCCCGGGTTGTAAAACTGTTGTGCCGAGAAAACCGTCCACGCTACAAAATCCACTTTTATCATCTCAAAACCCCAGCAGTTTGCAAGGGTGTCGATGAGGGCTGTGTACCATTTTTCAGCGCCGGGGTGGGTGAGGTCGAGACAGTAACGTTTGGGTGTTTCGGTGCGGTACCAGTCGGTGTTTTCCGATGGCCACGGCCCGATGCGCACGGGTTGGCCGTTTTTGTCCTTTAACAGCCAGTCGGGGTGGTTTTTATTCATTTCCGAATTTTCAGCAATCACAAACGGCGCAATCCAGATGCCCGGTTTCAGTCCGAGGTTTTTGATGCTGTCGCAGAGCCATTTCAACCCGTGCGGAAACCGCTGGTTGCCCTGCCAGTCGCCGTGCGTGGTCTGGAATCCTTCGTCAATCTGGATGTATTCCAGTCCGAAAGGTTTGAGGTGTTTGGCTGCAAAAACGGCATTTTCGAGAATCTCGTTTTCGCTGAAAATATCCATTGTGTAAAACCAATTACACCAGCCGTTTACAAAACTGCATACGGGATTGTCCATCTTTTCCCGCATCAGCGAGGCATAACTTTCGTTGGCTTTGTACACATTTTCGCCGGTTACCAGCACAAGTTGGTCGGAGCTGATGGTTTGCCCTGCACCGAGCAAAAATCCCGGGTTCAGCACCGATTCGGCCACCAGCGAAAGCTGATTGCCATCGTGTTTCAACACCTGCAAACGCCCGAGCGCGTTGGCATTGAGGAGGTAGCCGGCTGTGAGCGCAGGCGTTTTTGTGTCGCCAAAAAACGAAATGTTCCACCAGCTTTGGGCGGTATGCGGACTGGCCATGAGGAGCGTGTCGCTGATCACGCCACCTTTGGTTTCACCATACGGTTCGGGCCGAATCCAGGGTTTTGAAAGGTCCTGAATATTTCCGGCATCGTAATACATCGCCCCGTTGGTGAGGCATTTTTCTGCATTCCCAAAAAACAGGATGCCGCCATTTTGTTGTACCAGTCGCAAGGGTTCGAGGCTGCGGATGTTGATATTTTTGTTTGATACATTTTTGTAAATCACCTCAAAACCAATGCCCGCGCAGTTGCTGAAAAGCGTGATTTGCTGTGTGAAATTGAGTTTCCGGTTTTTGTCGGTTCCGTGAATGACCAACATTGTATTTCCCTTGTCATCGGTGGTTTGCGTTGTTTTGTAACGGTAGTTTTGACTGTCGGAAATATAAAGATTTCCTTCGGGCAAAACGGCATTCACCGCCCCCGAAAACAATGGTTCTCCGTTAACCGCAGCAGCCGAAAGTTGCCCGGTTTTTTTGTCGAACTGCACGGTGTAAAAGCTTTTGCTGATTTGCTGAGCGTGCGCTGAAAAGAGCAGGAGGACAAGCGCTGCAAGAATGGCCGGTTTCTTCATTTGATTAAGTTTTTGGTCGGGTTTAAAGTTAGGGAAAAATGAAGAAGATTAGAGATTGGTGGAGATTTATAGAGAAGATGCTGGATGGTGGATGTTGGATGGTGGATTCTGGATGGTTAAGAATGGAGATTGGTGGAGAAAGATGGAGACTTATAGTGATTAATGGAGATTGATAATGTTTTGGAGGGAGATTGGTGGAGAGGATACTGGATGCTGGATTTTCGATTACTTTTTAACGCTAAGCAAAGTAAACGCTGAGGGCGCAAAGTTTTTTCTTTGAGTACTTTGCGAAACCTTGAAGTTCTTTGCGTTTAAAGCAGGAAGCCGGATTTTGGAAGCTGGAAATTTTGTGATGGTAATAAATACTCATTACCCAATATACACTACTTTTTTAAACACCTAAGAACGCAAAGAAATCGCAGAGGGTACGAAGATTCCGTGGTATTTTTAACTTTGTTTTCATTGCGAAACCTTTGTGCTTTGCGTTTAAGAGAAGAGAGTTGTGGGTGATTGAGTTTGATTGAGATTGGTTGAGATTGAAGAGAATGATTGATACTCAGTACAACTTTGTTATTAATGCAATAAATTCTTAAATGTCAAAATTAATAATATACTAAATATCAGAAAGTTCCATGTGTTTTATAAATAGTTGTATTCTGAATACAAACTTTTCTGTACATTGAATACAAATTTGTAACATTACCTGTTAATTTTTATTTTGACATCATGAAACTACCGATTTTTCAGGTCGATGCCTTTGCTGATCAGGTTTTTGAAGGAAACCCGGCGGCGGTGGTCCCGCTTAAAGGCTGGCTCCCGGATGATAGCATGCAGAAAATTGCCATGGAAAACAACCTTTCGGAAACAGCTTTTTTCGTGCGGTCTGAAAATGGATTTCACATCCGCTGGTTTACACCGGTTTCTGAAATTGCTTTGTGCGGACATGCGACGCTTGCGTCAGCTCACGTTATTTTCAATCATCTGGATTACAGGGGGAAAGAAATCTCTTTTGAATCGAAAAGCGGTATTCTGAAAGTGAAAAAGGAAAATAGTCTGATCGTGCTTGATTTTCCGGCTTCAAAGATTTCGGTAATTGAAATGCCCGAAAACCTGAAAAAAGCATTTCAGATTCAACCTGTAAAATGCATCCGGGGAAGAGACGATCTGATGCTTGTTTTTGAAGATGAAACTGACATTATCAATCTGAAGCCCGATTTTAACAGGATAACTGAATCTGACACACGCGGAGTGATTGTGACAGCCCGGTCGGTTAAATACGACTTTGTTTCCCGCTTTTTTGCTCCTGCCGTTGGCGTTAACGAAGACCCGGTTACCGGTTCGGCACACACAATTTTAATACCTTACTGGGCAGAAATATTGGGAAAAAACGAACTGATTGTCAGGCAGGTATCAGCGCGTGGCGGAATTTTGCATTGCAAAAACAGGGGAGAGCGGGTTGAGATCGGGGGAAAAGCTGTAACTTACCTGACAGGAGAAATTATTGTTTAACAAAGTGTAAAATGGAAACCATCAATTTTGAAGAGAAAATTATTTCAAACTACATAGAATCAATCCGGCCGCCGGTTGAAATGCGTAATAAAATTGACGTTGGTTATTCTTTTCAAAATAACGAAGTTGTATTTTTTGAAATCAGGCCTCAGTGGGATGATGAAAGCATTATTCATCAATATCCTTTTGTAAAAGCAAAGTTTGTAAAATCAGCTAAAATCTGGAAAATCTACTGGATGCGGGCCAACGGAAAATGGGAATTGTACGAACCCAATCCAACAGTCAGGGATCTGGCCGAATTTGTGGAAATTGTTGAAGAAGACGAACACGGGTGTTTCAGGGGTTAAATCGCACAGAATGCCGCTTCCAGCCCGTCCCCCTTTGACCAATAATTTCATAAAAATTTCCTTTCAAAGGGAAAACAAAGGGGGGTTTTACCTGGTTTTTTTCTGACTCCCCTGAAATCAAAATTAACATCTGATTGATTATTTTTTTACTGCGTCATATTGTGGCGTTGCACCACCCTACTTTTACCCTTGCAATCAAAAAAAAAGCAATATGGAATTAGCAATTACAAGTCCGGGTAAAATCAGGTACGATAGATTTAATCTGGAAAACACAACATCAAAAACAAATCTGGCTGACGTTTTCAATCTTCGCATGGATCAGTATCTCAATGAGTTCAACCTGTTTATCGCCCATTTTAACCGGATTCCGAATTTTATTCACGAAATAAATATAAACTGCAAAAGAGCAAACCAATGGTTTATAAATCATTACCAGGCTGAAATCAAGGATTTTTACTACAGTAAGCTATATTTAAGGCAGAATAAAAATGCCGAACTCGATGATATTTTCTATTTCCTGTACGAAGACCTGATTGTGGATTTCGATACCAATAATTCCAAGGTACGGTTTCTGTTTCGGATAACGGAGGAATCAAAGGTAA
This sequence comes from Draconibacterium sp., assembly GCA_037442685.1. Taxonomy (GTDB): domain Bacteria; phylum Bacteroidota; class Bacteroidia; order Bacteroidales; family Prolixibacteraceae; genus Draconibacterium. Next base: position 4,579 of record JBBIPU010000225.1, read on the forward strand.
ACCGGATTATCAGTGAAATAAAAAAGTTCA
>JBBIPU010000226.1:0-4574 GCA_037442685.1 Draconibacterium sp.
CATTTATGTGGGCACAGGTTTGGTAATTGCCATTCTTGCCGGTTGGATTATTGGTTTGCTTAAACTCGAAAAATGGGTTGAGCCCTGGGTGTATCAAATGCAGGTGGGAAGTGGCGACGCTGAAGAAGAAAAACTCAGTTTTCAAAACCGGATAAACCGCGGTTACGAAGCTGTAAAAGAGATTGTTGGCAAAGTCTGGATTTATGTTGCGTTGGGTATTGCAGTTGGAGCCGGCGCTCACGGATATGTACCCGAAGATTTTATGTCCGCTTTGATGGGAAAATCGGCATGGTATTCTATTCCATTATCTATTCTGATTGGTATTCCACTCTATTCAAATGCAGCGGGAATTGTGCCCATCGTTTCGGTGCTGATTGAAAAAGGTGCATCGCTCGGTACTGCACTCGCTTTTATGATGTCGGTTATTGGTTTGTCGCTGCCCGAAATGGTGATTCTTCGGAAAGTGCTGAAACTGCCGCTCATTTTCACTTTTATTGGTGTAGTGGGAGTGGGGATAATGATTGTGGGTTATTTGTTTAATTATATTTTTTAAATTATGGAAACCAACGACTACCAGAAAATTACCAAAAATCTGGCACCGATGCTCAATGCGCTTTCGCATCCGGCGCGGTTGCAGATTATGTTGCACCTTGCCAAATACAACGGTTGCCAGGCCCGCAGTATTTCTGAACGGTTGCCACTGGCAAAATCAACGGTTTCGGAGCATCTTAGCAAATTAAAAGAGGCCGGGCTCATTGCCTGCGACCTCGACGGAACCTGTTCAAACTACCGGTTAAACGATACAGGTTTTGAACTACTTAAAACCTTTTTTGCTGAATTTCTCGAATTGGTTGAACAGCAGCGGGCTGAACCACAGAAATGTTGTCCAATCAATCAGATTAAAGCGAAAGTATTGGCTGAACTCTGAAAAATTTTGTACCCTGAGAAAAAGTGAATCATACTTTTTCTTTTGTAAATATTTGATTGTAATGCAATAAGATATTTAATACATGAACCAAAAACTGCAACCATGAAAAAACAACTGCCTTTCATCCTGATATTTTTTTTGGTGTTGATTATTTCAATTCTTGCTTTTACTTGTAAACAAACAGGAAATATCATTCCACCACAAAGCGATTTTATTACCAAAACCGGCGTTTGCCCACCTTTCTTTTTGTACGATGAAGACGGAAATGTGATTAATCCGGTTCAGGGAGTGAATGCCGACAAACCCTATTCTCCGCGCCAAACCTGCGGAAAGTGCCACGACTACAAGAAAATTACCGAGGGTTTCCACTTTCAGCAGGGAAAAGATGAAATAGCTACCGGTACTTTTGCCGAGCGTTACCAATGGGTTTCCACCCCCGGAAACTATGGCGGGAATTGGTGTTCGCCAGCCCCACTTTACCGTGCTCTGGCAGCAAAAAACAACGAGTCAGCCAAAGACATCGACATGACGTCGTTCGATTTTATAACAGCGACTTGTGGCAATTGCCATCCGGGTGGCAGTTCGCTCGAATTCGACCGAAACGGAAATCGCTACGACCTTTTTATGGCCGACAGCGCCAACCATTTAACCGCTTTGGGGAATAACCATTTCGACGGCGATTATTACAAGGCGAACTGGGCTGCTACCGGCGTAATTGAAGCTGATTGTCAGATGTGCCACCTGCCTGAGTACAACTACAAAGAGCGCAATAATCAACTCACAAAACTGAATTTCAAATGGGCTGCAACGCAAGGCAGCGGGCTGGCAACAGTTTCGGGAAGTGTAAAAGATACCATCCCCGTTGTTGTAAAATACGATTTGACAAAATTTGATAAAGAAGGAAAATTGTCGCTCCATCTGGTTCGTGAACCACGCAATGAAACCTGCCTGAACTGCCATGCCAAGCCCGACTGGAAAAAGAAGGGCACAACCTATTCGGCCCGCAGCGATGTTCACATGAACGCCGGATTGAGGTGCGTCGATTGCCACACCGCCGGAAGCATGGCTTCCAACGAACGAATCCGTGGAAAAGAAGTTCACCAGTTTGGAAAAGGCGACGACCCGTCGGGAAATGTTCGCAACGATTTGGATAATACCGTCCGCAACTGCAACGATTGCCACCTTACCGGCTACCTGAACGCACCCATTGCCAAACACAGTTGGTTGCCCCCGTTGCATATCGAAAAAATTGCCTGTCAAACCTGCCACATTCCCGAACGCCCGGTAAAAGCCGCGTTGGTGCAGGTGAGCGATGTGTACAATCCGGGAACAAAGATTTCGCCTCCCGGAAAATACATCTGGACTTTTTACGACCAGCACCTGAAATACTGGAACCATTACGGCGAGTTGGAAATGTTTACGGCCAAAGACCAGCCGACCGACCCATTTACCCCGTCGCTGGCCGAATACAAAGGGAAAATTTACCCGGTGAATATGGTTCACAGCGCCTGGCCCGGCATTTACACCGAGGGCAAACCCGGGTTGAACCAACCCAAAATGAGCGACATTTACCAAATGTGGACCATGCACCGCAAAGACAAAGCGGTGTATCCTGAATTGTCGAAGATAACCGACAACAACGGCGACAGCATCCCGGAGGTAAATACTGCCACCGAAATCGACGCGTTCATTCAATCGGTTACAGCACACCTGAAATTTAAAGGGTACGACCTTACCGGCAAGCAAATTGTTTGGGTGAACAACGACCGGATGTACCTGACTGGAACCGACTATAAAATGCTCGACAAAGAAACCTGGGAAGCTTCGCCGTACGCATCGGTGCATAAATTCAGTCACGATGTGGCGCCTGCCCGCGCTGCCCTAGGCCGAAACGGATGTACCGATTGCCATTCGTTTAACTCCACTTTCTTTTTTGCTTCAACCCTGAAATACCCGTTCGATGAAAATGGACAACCGGTTACCGAACCTCAATACAAGCGGTTAAACGACTCAGGTTTTATGGTATATGCCGGGGCTTTCCGCGAAAGCCTGATAAAACCGCTTTTCTATTTTACACTGGTTGCTTTTCTTGTTTTCGTTGTAATGAACCTGTTCACAGCAAGTCTTTTCAGCAATAAATTAATTAACGAAAAGCAGCAAAAGCTGGTTACCTGGCTGGTTTCGCTTGGAATTTTAGGCGCAGGGATTTTTGGGTATTTTGCTCGCGACCTGGGTAATTACATGTTCCCAACGCGGGTATTTCTCGATTCAAACCATTTTTTAATCAGCGCTGCGGTTCTGCTGGCTGGTGTTTGGTTTTATCTGAAATACCAGCTTTCAACCACAAAATCGTTCCGGTTCGGATTGTTTTCAGCTTTAATATTAATCGCCATTTTATCGGGGATTTTGATGCTCGTAAAAGTCGATTTCATTTCAATTCTTAACCGCTTGGCTTACACTATTTACGATTTGAGTTTGATTGGAATTTTGATAATGAACATTTTTTATCTTGAAAAATCATCAGTGAAGAATGAATCCTAAAATGAAATACATGAGAATAATTCTTCAATCGACAATTACTTGTCCTGTCTGCAATCATCAGGAAACTTTGCAAATGCCGGAGGATTCATGCCAGTTTTTCTACGAATGCCCGGAATGTAAAACACTTCTGAAACCAAAAGAAGGTGATTGCTGCGTTTTCTGCTCTTATGGCGATGTTCCCTGTCCACCAATTCAGAAAAACAAAAAATGTTGTTAAAGCATTTACAAGAATGAAACTCATTTCTTTCCTTATCCTGACTGGTTTCGCCTTAACGGCTTTTTCGCAAAGCGAAAATCGAGCAAAACCGAAAGGGCAAAACCATTTGTCTTTTCAGAAGGGTAAATCGGAATTTGTGCTCAGCGGAACTTATCGGTTAAGGGGCGAAATACAACAGAATTATGATGTAAAAACCTATGGAACAGAGGGCAGCGAAGATTTTCTTTTGTCGCGGCTTCGCCTTGATTTTGAATACCGCTTTGCCAACCGGCTGAAGGTTTTCACCGAAATTCAGGATGCGCGGGTAGCCGGAAGTTCTTTTTCTGATGCCGATTTTCAGGATAAAAACAACCCTTTTCACGACCCGTTCGATATTAATAAACTGTTTGTTTCATACAAACTCATCGACAGCCTTGAATTTACAGTGGGCCGGCAGTCGCTGAACCTGGGTAACCGCCGTGTATTCGGTCCCGGCGACTGGGGTAATACAGGCCGCTATATCTGGGATGTTTTCAACCTGATTTACCGGAATCAATATTTTACCTCGCAAAACATTTTCGGCTACAACATCATCCACCAACCCGATGTTTTTCCCAACCGCAACCGCGAGGCAGGAAATACATTTGCGTCGTTTAACACCATCAGAAAACTGCCTTTTCAGTTTGAAGTTTTTTATGTGTATAAATACGACCGAAGCGCACAATACAAAGCCGAAGACGGGACCTTGGGGAACATGAATTCAAGTTATCTGGGTGGACGGCTGCAAAAATCGATTCACAACTGGAACTGGATGTTTTTATACGCTTACCAGTTTGGAAATTTTGCAACCGACCAAATTTCGGCGCAAGGCATTACAACACAGGTAAGTTATACATTCACTACAAACTG
>JBBIPU010000227.1:0-4558 GCA_037442685.1 Draconibacterium sp.
TGGGAATCAATGCAATTGGCAGCGGGGTTTTCACAGTGGAAAATACAACAGTCAGGGGAGGCACTTTTATTAATTTACGAACCGATTACGGAAGTACATGGGAGGGCGAATTCATCATCCGTAACTGTGTGTTTGTTCCTTCTAACGGCAGGCCCGTTTCTACAAGTCTGATTGGCGGCTCTTATTCTGGGCAACACGATTTTGGATACACCTGTTACATGCCCGGAAAAATCACCATCGAAAACCTGAAAATTGATGATTCAAATCATCCTGACGAATACCAGGGGCCAGCCATTTTTGCCAATTTCAATCCGGATTTTACCCACAGCTCTTATATTGAAAAATATCCTTATGTAATAACGAAGGAAGTAATTCTGCAAAATGTGACCACAACCAGTGGTAAGGCCCTGAGGATAAGTGATAATCCGTACATGTTTAACAATGTTAAAATAATCAGAAATTGACAGACTCAACTGTTCACTGAAATATCAAAATCCTGCCGGTCTTTTTGAAACTGAATTCTGAATTTATGTCAGTTGAAAGATCAGCTTTTTCAATTGGCACAGAACATGTTAAACAAGGTTCAAACAAATTGGAAAAGAAATAAATTGAGATGAAAGGAAATTTTAATTCAATCATTCAATCCGAAACTCCGGTATTGGTTGATTTCTCTGCCGAATGGTGCGGCCCGTGCAAAGTTCAGTCCCCTATTTTAACAGAGGTGGCCCGTGAACTGACCGGTAGAATTAAGGTCATAAAAATCGATGTCGATAAAAATCAGGAAGTTGCAGCGCGTTACCAGATCCGTGGTGTTCCCACACTGGCTTTATTCAGGGAAGGTAAGGTGCTTTGGCGGCAGTCGGGATTAGTGGATAAAGCAAATCTGGTCAGGATTTTAAACGGTTATTTGTAAAAACAAACTAAAGCAATTTAACATGACGAATAACAATGAACAAAATTCGGGAATTGTTCTGGTCAGTGAGATTTATCCTGATAATATTTCAGTTGTACCGTTAGACAACAGGCCAATTTTTCCCGGACTGACACTTCCCTTGTTTTTCAGCTCTAAAGAACTGGTTGACAGAATTAATCATGCAGTTGAGAATGAGAATGGATTTATCGGGGTTTCATTCATCAAAGAACCTGTTAAAAAGAGTGTTACAGAACTTGAACTTTACAAAACAGGTACGCTTTTAAAAATACTTCGGATTTTGGATAGTACCGGCGACACGATGAATATTTTGGCACAGGCTGTAATTCGGTTCCGTATGTAAAAGAGGCAAAAAAGGGTGGTGTCACTTACTGGCAGGTGAAATATGAATACGAGGATAACCATCAGGTTACCAATGAAATCAAGGCATTTACCATGGCTGTTATCAATTCGGTTAAGGAGTTGATAAAAATAAACCCGATGTTTCAGGAACAGATGAGGCTTGCTCTTAGCCAGGTCGGGCTTGAAAAAGACGACAAGACCACCGAAGTTGAAATCATTGAAAAAAAGGTAAAACCGCTTAAACTTTCAGAGGAGGCATCGAAAGTTGTTGAAGAAGAATTAGATAAACTGAAAACACTGGAAACCGGTTCGGCCGAATTCAATGTAACCCGCACGTATCTGAACTGGCTCACTGATTTGCCGTGGGGTATTTTTTCAGAAGATAACAAAGACCTTAAAAAAGCGCGTGAAATTCTCGATGAGCAGCATTACGGGCTGGATGATGTAAAACAGCGGATTCTTGAATTTATGAGCACTGTTGTAAAACGGGGGAAAGTTTCAGGATCAATCATTTGTCTGGTAGGTCCACCGGGAGTGGGGAAGACCTCCATCGGAAAATCGATTGCTGATGCGATGGGGCGCAAATTTTACCGTTTTTCGGTGGGAGGGATGCGCGATGAAGCTGAAATCAAAGGACACCGCCGTACCTACATCGGGGCAATGCCAGGTAAATTCATTCAAAGCCTGAAGAGGACAGGAGTGGCAAATCCGGTAATCATGCTTGATGAAATTGATAAAATCGGGGCCAGCTACCAGGGCGATCCCGCCGCCGCTTTACTCGAAGTTCTTGATCCGGAACAAAATGTCGAATTTCTCGACCATTATCTTGATGTCAGGTTCGATTTATCCAACATTCTGTTTGTTACCACAGCCAACCAACTCGATACAATTCCACGACCCTTGCTCGACCGTATGGAAATCATCAAATTATCGGGTTATATTCTGGAAGAAAAACTTGAAATTGCCAGACGCTTCCTCGTGCCGAAACAGCGTAAGGAGCACGGATTAAAAACAAGCGAAGTAAACATCAGCGATGCAGCGTTAAAAATGATGATTGACGGGTATGCACGTGAAGCAGGTATCCGCGGACTGGAAAACCAGATAAAGAAAATAATGCGTAAGGCCACATTGTTTCAGGCAGAAAAAGGCGATGGGAAAGTGAGTGTTACCCCTAAAAATATCACTGAATATTTAGGGCAACCCATTTTTACCACCGAAGAATTGTATGAAAAATCAATTCCGGGTGTAACTCTTGGTTTAGCCTGGACTGCCATGGGTGGTGCGACACTTTACATTGAAGCTACTGCAATCAATACAAAAAACGGTGGACTGAAACAAACAGGGCAACTTGGCAGTGTTATGCAAGAGTCATCAGAAATAGCGTATTCTTACGTTCGCTCTTTACTAAACAAAGACGCAAAGTTTAATGACTTTTTCAGCGAAAACTTCATACATCTGCATGTTCCTGCCGGCGCCACACCCAAAGATGGCCCTTCGGCCGGAATTACAATGGCGCTTGCACTTTATTCGCTGGTTACAGGAAAAGCCATTAAAAGGGGACTGGCGATGACAGGCGAACTGACGCTTACCGGTAAGGTTCTTCCGATTGGAGGAGTGCGGGAAAAAACCATTGCAGCCAGGAGAGTGAAAGTTTTTGAGCTGATTTTCCCTGCCGATAATAAAAATGATTTCGAAGAATTACCCGATTATATTAAAAAAGGAATTACCGCTCATTTTGTGAACTATTTTGATGAAGTATTGAAAATTGCATACAATAAATAGTTTGCAGGAGAATAAACTGAAAAGCATGAAAGATAAATCTTTAAATTTATGCTTTCATGCTTTTATGTTGTATTAAAAATATTTAGAACCTTATGAATTAAACCAGTTCATCAGGTTTTCATGCATTCCAATCCTGTCAGGTAAAAATTAAAAACCGTAAAATTCAAGTAATTCATCCTGAACTTGTTTCACTTTGTCGTTTATTGAGCCAGAGGTTAAAATAATCAGGCTGCACGCCAGTTCCGAAAGCCTCCAGTCTTTTCTCAATCCGTTAAAATCTGAACGGTAAATGCCACAAATATGTTCCTGTACCGGGAATCCCTGTCATGCGCAAAACTGCGATGGTTTTTCTTACCGAATCTTCCATATCGAAGTCAGGCGTGCGCAGCAAACTGTTTAACAATTCACTCGCATAATTGCTGTACTTTATCTCGTTGGTCCTGTTTACCAAAAGGTCAAGTGCAGGTTCAGGATTGTGGTATTGATAATATCTGACAAGCATTTTTCAGCATATTTATTACAGTTAGACTTTCTTTTACTTACTTCTCTCAGCTTTTTAAAAAAGTTCAGCTCTTCAAGTGTGAGGTTACGTGGGATAACCACGTTCAGTTGTATATATAAATCCCCGGTGACTCCCGGTTTTCCGTAAGCCGGCATTCCTTTTCCACGCAAACGAAGTTTACTTCCATTTTGTGAACCTGCAGGCACCTGAACATTTAAATTCCCTGCTAAAGTGTATATTTCGACTTTGCCACCTAAAACAGCAGTGTATAAATCGATATCGGTTTTTAATATTAAATCGTTGCCATCGAGGTGGTACCGGTCATCGGGCAGTACTTTTATTTTAACATAAATGTCTCCTCTGTTTCCCCCATTTGCACCGCGTCCGCCTTTCCCTTTGATGCGCAGTTCCTGTCCGTCATAAGCGCCGGGTTTGGTTTTTACCCTAAGTTTTTCTCCGTCAACGTTCAAAATACGGGTTGTTCCGGAAAAAGCTTCAGCAAGAGTGATTTCCATTTCGGCGTGAAAGTCGTTACCATTAAAAGCTTTTTGCTCTGTTCTAAATCCCGACCGGGTTCTGGTGGTTCCACCCCCAAAAAAACTTTTAAAGAAATCTGAAAATCCTTCACCGGAACTGCCAAAAATATCTCCCAGATCGCCTTCATAATAAAATGTACTTCTCCCGCCCGGTTGTGCTCCGGGAAAACCGGAGAATCCATAACCGCCACTTCCGGGACCCGCATTTTCGTACTGTTTCCAGTTGGCACCGAGCTGGTCATACTTTTTCCTTTTTTCCGGGTCTTTCAGTACTTCGTAAGCCTCACCAACCTCCTTAAATTTATCTTCGGCTGTTTTGTTCCCGGCATTTTTATCGGGGTGATATTTCACAGCCAGTTTCCGGTAAGCCTTTTTTATTTCATCCTGGCTGGCCGATTTCGACACCCCTAATATTTTATAATAGTCTTTGTATTCCATTTTCTTCCAATAACTTTGAATATCTGC
>JBBIPU010000228.1:0-1689 GCA_037442685.1 Draconibacterium sp.
GTAATATTTTCAGGAGCCGAAATAATTTTTGGCACCTGGTTATCCGAAATAATCACAGTAAAAGAACAGAAGGTTACGTTCCCTGCATTATCTCTTGCATTGTAGGTAACAACTGTTGTTCCTTCGTTAAAAATATAATTGTCAATCTGGTTGATACCTGAGCGGCGCGAGGCATCCACTGTCGCCCCTGTCATTTCCCAGGTCAGACTGGTAAGTGTTCCTTCGGTTACTTTTAGATTCAGATCGCTGATATCGGCCGTACATTCATTAATATCGGTATAGGTCGATAAATCACCGGGACACTCAATTTGCAGGGCTGCACCTGATCTTTGTATATCATTATTAGTAACTAATGAAAAACGACGGGAGGTTTTGGAAGAAACTTCACGCAAAGGCAAATCAGATTCAGCCACAACAGTCGAATGTGCAAATATTACAGCAAAAATTATTGTTGTAAGATTTAATATGCCTTTATGTTTCAGTTTAGTCAAGTTGTTTTAATTGAGTAGAGTTTTTGTCATTAAATGTTTTTTTACTCGTTTTCTTTCTCTTTTCCTGTTTCTCATTATCGGTGCATGATTTGCCGGTGTTTTGTTCAACTGCGGTGGATGCACCTTTTTCACTTTTCTTTTCGTGTTCCCCGGGTTAAAACCCGGGGTTATTCATGTTTGGCCCTTTCAGGGCTGTTGTTATTTCCAGTGTTATCTTGTTTTTCATTTTCTTTTTTTCTCCCTTTAGGGCCGGGGTAGTCCCCACAGTTTCTCATTTCTAATTCGTTATTCCTTATTTTGTTATTTTCTCTCTTTTCTTTCCTTCCCCCTTTGGGGGAATTAGAAGGGGGCTTCCTGCTTAAAAGTATTTCGACCTCACATAGCTCCTTCCAAAATAGTCCATGTCCCATCCCAGTGTGAACTCGTAAGTTCCGTTCTGGTATGGAAATATATCAGTGTAGGATATGTCCATTGCAAATCCCACTCGTAAATTCTTGTTAATCAGCCATTGCGAGGTTACACAAACAGCATTGCGGGTCCTCCACATGACACCCACCCACAATTTTTCGTATATCAGTAAATTGGCTGCCACATCGAATTGAAGGGGCATTTTCCAGGTGGCGCGCATAAGGGCAGTTGGTTTAAAAATAAACCTCGACATCGGGTCGAGAAAAAACACATATCCCCCGTTCAGGTATAATGTGCGTAACTCCGATTGAGAGGAATAATTCTGGTAATTATAGCTGAAATCGTTCTCAATAAGTTTTGGAATTGCAAGCCCCACGTAATAGTTGTCTTCGTACAGAAATGCGCCAATGCCAAAGTTGGGCAGAAATTTAAGGTCAATATCCTGCGCAAATGCAGGATCGTATTCACCATCGGGGTATAACTGATATTCTGTTAATGGATTTTTATAATTAGTAAAGCCAAATTTAACACCAAAACGCAACCTCCGCCAGGGGGTTAAATTTACTTCATAAGCGTAATCAGCTAAAATTGAAAGTCTTTGTTCGCGACCGTAAGTATCATTAATAATATTTAATCCCACTCCCACCGACTCCTTATTCAGGGGACTGTGTATGGATATAGATTCGGTAAGCGGTGCCCGGTTGATTCCGGCCCATTGCTCACGGACTAACGCAGTGAATCCTGCTTTTTCCCAAATACCGGCATAGGCAGGATTCAAAACCTGGCCGTT
>JBBIPU010000228.1:1789-4457 GCA_037442685.1 Draconibacterium sp.
TAAATTATTCCTAAATTTGAACTCATTAAAATATATGAAAATAAACCGATGCCGTTTCTTAATTCAGTAGTTCAGTGGTTAAATTTTAAGCGTATTTATCAAATCCAGTTATACTGGGAACACCCTTTGGAATTACAGACCGAAGTTCTTTTCAGCCTGTTAAGCAATGCCAGGGAAACAGAGTGGGGATTAGCTCACAATTTTGATAAAATAACCTCCTGCCAGGATTTTCAGAATGCTGTTCCGTTGCAAAAGTACGAGGATATCAAACCGTATGTGGAAAGATTGCGCGAAGGTGAGAAAAATCTGCTCTGGCCCGGCGAAGTAAAGTGGTTTGCAAAATCGTCGGGTACCACCAGCGATAAAAGTAAATTTATACCGGTCACAAAAGAATCGCTTGAAGATTGCCACTTGCGGGGACCCAAAGATGTTTTTGCACAATTCATAAAAAATTATCCTGACACAAAAATACTGAAAGGGAAGACACTTACCCTGGGTGGAAGCCACCGCATTAATAAATCGGAAAACAACTCATATTACGGCGATTTGTCATCTATTCTTCTTGAAAATGTGCCATTTTGGGCCGATTTTATTCGCACACCATCGACTGAAATTGCCCTCATTGAAGAGTTTGAAGAAAAAATTGAAAGGATTATTGAGGCCGCCCTCGACGAAAATGTTACTTCATTTTCAGGGGTTCCCTCGTGGTATCTTGTACTTTTCAACAGGGTGCTTGAAAAAACAGGGAAAAACAATATCCTTGAAGTCTGGCCAAATATGGAGGTTTTTGTTCATGGTGGAGTGAATTTTGAACCTTACCGGCAGCAGTATAAAAAACTTTTCCCTTCGGAACAGATGCATTACATGGAAACTTACAACGCTTCTGAAGGTTTTTTCGGTATTCAGGATAATCCACATATTCAGGATATGTTGCTGATGCTTGATTATGGCGTGTATTACGAGTTTATCCCGATGAAAGACTGGGATTCGGAAAATCCGAGAGTAATTGGATTAAAGGATGTTGAACTTAACGAAAATTATGCTATCGTAATTTCCACCAGCGCGGGTTTGTGGCGTTACATTATTGGAGACACAGTTAAATTCACATGCAAATATCCTTTCAAAATAAAAGTAACCGGACGTACCAAACATTTTATCAATGCATTCGGAGAAGAGGTAATTATTGACAATGCTGAAAAGGCAATAAAAATTGCCTGCGACCATACCGGAGCAATCGTAAATGAATACACTGCCGGACCGATTTTTATGGGAGATAAGCAGAAAGGAGCGCATCAGTGGATCATTGAATTTGAAAAGGCGCCTGAAGACCTGGACTTTTTTGTTACAGTTCTTGATAATTCGCTGAAAACAATCAACTCTGATTATGAAGCCAAGCGACATAAAAACCTCACTCTTGAAAAGCCGCATGTAATTTCAGTTCCCCGTGGCACTTTTTATAATTGGATGAAAAGCCGGCAAAAGGTGGGTGGCCAGAATAAAATACCACGACTTTCGAATGACAGAAAATATCTTGACGAACTTTTGGAAATGATTCAGAAATAACCTTAAAAAAGTTTAATTTAGCCTCTTTAATTTAATTGATATGCATATTGCAGTAGCCGGAAACATTGGCGCCGGAAAGACAACACTTACTGAACTTCTGGCCAAACATTACAAATGGACACCTCATTATGAGGATGTTGATGAAAATCCATACCTCAACGATTTTTATAACGACATGCAACGCTGGTCGTTTAATCTTCAGATTTATTTCCTGAATTCAAGATTTAAACAGATCACGGATATCCGGAAATCAGGTAAAACCATTATTCAGGACAGAACAATTTATGAGGATGCTGAGATTTTTGCTCCCAACCTGCACAGCATGGGTTTGATGAGCACGCGCGACTTTCAGAATTACAAAACCTTGTTCGATCTGATGGTCAGTGTTATTCAGCCACCAAATTTGCTGATATTTCTAAAAGCATCTGTCCCCACGCTGGTAAACCAGATTCAGAAACGTGGCCGCGAATATGAGAGTTCAATACGGATTGATTACCTTAAACAACTGAACGACAGGTACGACAAATGGATCAGTGGTTATAATTTAGGCAAGTTACTGATTATTAATGTTGATGACATTGATTTTACTGTAAATCCGGAAGATCTGAGCATGATCATCGACAAAATTGATGCCCAGATTCATGGCTTGTTCTGACGTTTTTCATACTGATTTTTATTTTCCATTTTTAGAAATCAGAAAAATGGTAAATCGTAAATCGCTAAATGGTAAATAAGGTTATTTCCGGTTTTTCACGATTCTTTTGATTTCATCGCTGATTTGTGGAAGCTGTTCATCAGGCAGGTTGGCGCCTATTACTTCCACAGTTTTCCCTGATACAAGTGCGGCTATTTTTCCACAGGTTTCAAGGTCGTAACCACGGGTAAGTCCATAAAAGAATCCCGCAGCATAATTATCTCCTGCTCCGGTTGTATCGATGGCGTTGGCAGGAATGGTCCCTATTTTTAACACTTCTTCTCCACGTTTAATATAAGAACCTTGTTTCCCAACTTTTACAATGGCGAGTCCGCACATTTCCGAGATTTCGTACAAAGCTTCCAATGGTTCTTTACCAGTCAGGCTTTTGGCTTCCTCTTCGTTGGCAAA
>JBBIPU010000229.1:0-4417 GCA_037442685.1 Draconibacterium sp.
CCAAGGAAGATTTTAATGGGTTCGAGCGTTACAACTACGTTTCAAGAACTTCGCTTGGCGAAATGACAGGTGAAATTTATGAAACCGAAGCATTAAAAATGATTAAGGAAAATCCGGCCCCGGTAAAAAAATAATCCGGTTCAGATTTAAAAGTTATTTATGAATAGAACACTGATAATACTGATAATCAGTTTAATTCAGCGTCATCAGTGTTCTGTTTTTAACTGTAAAAAACTGCCGAAGTTGCAGCCCCTACAAATTCATCGATCTGATTCTTAACTTCCTTCGCAGGTAAAACCAGACTTTTATTTGAATCAGCATTTCTGACTGACTTTTTTGCTGCTTTATTTGCAATTTCTTTTAAAACCTCAATGAAAGTATCTATTTCTTCGTCGGTGGTTCCAATACCCAGGCTTACCCTGACCACGCCCGGCAATTGCAAACGGGGAAATAATGTCACAATAAAACGCTGAAATTTCTCAAGTTTGGGGCCTACTCCAAGTAAATGCTTTACAAGAATATGCGAACAATGACAACCATACCTCACTCCTATTCCGCCTTGCAAAGCCAGTTTTTTGGCGATGTTTGACGAAACCGTTCCCTTGAAATGAAATATAACCACTCCACCCCTCTTATTAAACTCTTTTGAATCAGTATCGGTAATTCCGTGAATAAAAATTCCTGGTACCTGTTTCAGAGCCTGTATTAACCTGGTGGTAAGTTTCTGCTCCTCTGCAACGATTTGCTTAAAACCGATCCGATGTAAAAGTAAAAGCGCTTTTCCCAATGCCGCAATGCCCGCAATATTTTCTTCTCCTGAAGAACAGATTCGTTCCAGTTCCGCCGTGTCAGAAGAGAGCAATCCTTTTTTAACAACAAGAGCACCGCTTCCAAAAGGCGCATACACTTTGTGCCCTGAAAAAGCAAGATAATCAATATCCCATTCCGCCATGTTTATCTTTCGATGTGCAACCAGTTGGGCGGCATCGACAAGCAAACGCACTCCATATTTATGGACAATTCTGCTGATTTCCTTTAGGTCATTGAAAGTACCAAGAACGTTGGAAGCGCCGCTGACTGCAACCAGTCCGATCTGTTTCTTTCCAAAAAGCCTGTCACGGTTGTAATCGGAAAGATGTTTTTCAAGTTGATCAAGATCGAAGAATCCGTTTTTATCGGCTTTCAATCTTAACAGTGAACCGTTTGGTACCATTCTCCAGGGCAGATCGTTTGAAGAATGTTCAATGAGCGTGGTGATTACCACAGGTTCGCAATCAGGTTCATTTTTCCTGCAAAAATTATCGGCAGCAATATTGATTGCTTCTGTTGTATTTGAAGTAAAAACAAAATCGTAATCCACAAGCGGCGCATCAAAAAATCCGGCGCAAATGGATTTCACTTCCGGAATTATTTCCTGTTGCGTTTCTTCTGATTGTTGCCAAACCCGGCGAACAACATCCCAGACGGGTTTAAACGTCGGAGTGCTGGCTGCATAATCGAGATTGACAAATGGCTTCAATCCTTCCTTTGTCGGAACTTCTATTTGGTTACCGAACCGCACTTTCTTCAGTTTTTCAAGTAACTGAATACCCGAAAGATCTTCAAAATCATCGTGATACAAAATTTCATTAACCGTAATATTTTCAGGCTGATAATTCAGAAAAACATCTCTTCCATATTTTTCAGCAATCAAAATGGCACGTGCAAATGCAATAATATTGATGACAGCCGGAGTACCTGCTTCGAATTTATCGGGGGCCGATT
The DNA here is from genome assembly GCA_037442685.1 of Draconibacterium sp. Taxonomy (GTDB): domain Bacteria; phylum Bacteroidota; class Bacteroidia; order Bacteroidales; family Prolixibacteraceae; genus Draconibacterium. The sequence goes on from JBBIPU010000229.1 coordinate 1,765, forward strand.
CCCAGACAATCCAGTCGGGCGCCATTAATCTTGCTGTTCCGCCTCCTGTATGAAACGGAATCACATTCGATAAAGCCTTTTTCGTGACAGCAACTGCCCGTACACCAAGGGCAAGCCCAAAATCCTTGCCTGAAACCGAGTTGTAATCTGCTGAGGCGAGTTGTGATTTCAGCAATTCAGCCCTGTATGGAGTGCAGAAAATTACAACATATTCCGATTTGCTGAAACCGAGATGCTTTAGGATTATTTCTCTTGCTTGCTCATATAAATGGGTTGTTACCCTGGAAAAATGTCCGGTGCCCCTGTGAACATTTGAATAAGTTTCAATTGCCCGATACACTCCCTTTTCAAGCATTGAAAATGCATCGTCAATTGTTGAATTGATTTTGAAATCATTTGACTTGTTTTTCATAAGTTTCAGCCCGGTTGAAAGGTTTCAGAATTCGAAAAATAAATCTGTTTTCTTACAAAGATCCGTTTACAGGATTCGTATTGTGAATTGAAAAATCATTACATCCGTCATCCGGTTCACCATAAAAACGGGATTAACCGGTATTTCACTTTATTCATATATTCTTTATACCCGGGTAATCCCTACAATAGAACTTCTTCTTCATTCTTTATTCTAAAAGCCAGTAAAAAGGGCAGAAAAAGCATGGGAATAAGTGCATAATACGAACCTAAAACAAGGCACGAAGAAAGAAACAGGATAGTTGCTGCCAGGTACATCGGATGACGTACAACAGAGTAAAGCCCGGTTTCGATAAGTTTCTGCTCATTTTGTATTTCAATAATTCCGGAAGCATACCGGTTCTGAATCATCACAAAAACAAACATAATGTAACCAAGAATCATAACGATCAAAGCTGCAAACACCAGCCATTCAGGAACTTCCGACCAGTGAAACCTGTAATCAATACCTGGTATTAGGTAAGCAACAATGTAAAAGACCAACGAGAGTTTTATGTACTTTTTTTGTGCATCCTCTTTTTCTTTCATATTTACTCTCTTCTCAAGCAGTTCGGGATCTGTTTTATACAAAATGATAAGGGTAATACTCATTGGCACCATTAATCCGGAAATATAAATCCATCCGTTTAAAAATCCCAGAGTGCCCGCCGGAAGAAACAACAACAAACCAATAAAAACGAATCCCAATACAAAACGGCTTAATACTTTAAGAAGTAGTTTTTTGTCCGCCTTGTTTGATGTTCAATTCGCTTTCATTTCAAAATCTCTTTATTCGTGATCAAGTTACTGAATTACAAACAAATATAATTAAAAGACCGATAAAAGTAATCTTAATCTTTTGTCATATTGATGGTCTTAGGTTTTAAAATGACCAGTTCTAAAACAATTGCCACTACCACCACAATCGAAAGCATGGCGAAATCGTGCCTCATATTCCCTTCATCCGCCGATTTGCCCAAAAAGGTTGTAATAACTGCCCCCGCCGAAATACCCGCGAGGTTCATCAATCCGTAACCAGTGGCCCGGTAACGCGGCGAAACAAACTGGCAAAGAATGGGCATGTTGTTTACATCAAAAATGCCAAAGCCGAGGCCAAAAAACATGGCACCCAAAAGGATTGACGCGAAACCGTTGCCATATCCCAGTAAAAACAATGCGGGAATAGTGAGCGTAAGTCCCAGAACACTGGTAAAGATTCGCCCTTTCAGGTGTTTCTGCACCCAAAGGTCTGAAAAATAACCCCCGATCAAAACTCCCACAAACGACGACATGGCCGTAGTAATAGTAGCCATCGGACCGGCTTTAGCCATGTCCATGTGCAGCGTGTCGGAAAACAGCGTGGGAAGCCAGTTCTTTACAGCCCACCCCGGGAAACTTGGTGCCGAAAAATAAAAAAGAATCACCCAGAAGGCAATATTACCAAATAATACTCCCAGCCCTTTAAATACCTGGGAAAACTCTTTGCCAAACGTTGTTTTTTGCGATGTATCGATCGTGTAAGTTTTCTTTTCCCTAAGTAATAAAAGAAGCACCAGACTGTAAGCAACTCCGATAAACCCGAAGAAATGGAATGTCCATTGCCACGAAAAATTACTGGCAATGGTAGCGCCAAATCCGCCAAAAGCCTGACCAAGATATACACCTGTAATATGAATACCAATGGCTACCGAACGTGTCTTCCCCTGATGATAATCGGCAATCAGGGCCAACCCCGCTGGCATGTAAAACGCTTCGCTCACACCCATGATGGCACGAAGCACATAAAGCTGATCGAAAGTTTTGGCATAACCCATTGCCAGCGTTACACCCGACCACACAAAAAGGCTGCCTACAATCATCCATTTGCGGTTCAGACGGTCGGCAATAATACCTGAAACCGGGCTCATTAATGCGTAAATCCATAAAAAAATGGCCATCAGCCGACCAAAATTTTCAGCTTTTGCCAATTCGGCAATATCGATCATCATCGAGGGTTTCATGGTTGAAAGCATCTGCCGGTCGAGGTAATTTAACAGGGCAACCACCCACAACATAACAACCACTAACCAGGGATAGAATTTTTTTTGTTGCATGATATTCAATTTAATTTTTTATCTCAGATATTTTTCAAAAAACGCATTCATCTTTTTTTGCATGTAATCGTTGGCACGTTTGGCAATGTCCATGGTGTGAGGCCAGAGCG
>JBBIPU010000230.1:0-4416 GCA_037442685.1 Draconibacterium sp.
TGCAATAGTGCTTGAATGACAAAAGCAGGAAGGAGGAAATGGTAAATTGTAAATCTTCCTAAAACCTCGAATCCTTTGTGCTTCCTGCCAGTTCGAAAATCCACACAAAATTTTCGTCGATCATTTCAAGGGCTTGCATTGCTTTTTTATCTTTTGTGAAAATTACCTTGTTTTTATCAGCAACAATGCTTTCAAGCGTAACATGTTTTTTGTTGCTGGGCTTTTTTACATCCGTAAACCAGATGTTATTCACAGTAACCTGGTAAGCCTCGCCATTCTTCTTCACTTCAAAAGTGGCGTTGGCCGGGTTTTTCAGAAAGTCTTCAATTTTGCGGGTTTTCATTTCTTTGTAATTCCAGTTCATGTTGTAATTCACCATCACACCGTTCATTGTATTGTCGTCGGTGCGCTTTACCTGGAACCCTCCGTTCGGACTGTTGTACGATTTCAGCTTCTTTTCAAGTTCCGCAAAATCTGCGCAACAATTGTATGTTTTTTCGAAATAGGCTTTTCCGTTTCGCAGATGGAAATTTCCGTGATCTGAGTCACGATAAGGGTCGCGACCTGGCAAAGCAAATGTTATCAGAAGAATAGCCGCAAGAAACACTATTTTTTTCATAGGCATGGTATTTCAGTTTATTGATAAATAACAACTCAGCAAACCTTTCAAAAATAGAAATTATGTTCTGATTTTTACTACTTTTCGGCAGCAATAAAAACACAATAATCATACTGGAATGAAAACCACTGTTATCTTTTTGCTGGTATTCTTTGTCGTTGCCGGATGCGGCCCGGTAACAATAAATAAACCTGTACCCGGGAAGCAATCAGTAGCTCCGGATTCGGTTCAGCAATTAAAAACTGCTTTAAAAGCCACAGCAATTCCCGACAGCAGTTTGTTTGCGTTCGGTAACCTTTATTTCGGAATGAAACGAAATGAAGTGATAAAGAAAAATGAAAACCGGCAGCACCTCGGAAAATATGATTATAATTTTCGGTATGCTTTCAATGGTGACAGCTCAATGTACCAGGTGGTTATTTATTCAGACGGTGTACAGGTTTTAGGATACGACACTTCACTCAAAGCCCTGTACCGGAACCTTGCGCAGATTGTGGAAACGCGTTACGGAACACCGGTTAAACACAACAGTTTTCCTTCGGTTTTCGATGTGCAGAATGCAGGTAAATACCTGCTCGACCAATGGATGAAAGGAAATAAACAAATTGATATTTCGTTACATGAAAATGCCATGAACAGCTATTCTGTTTTGTGCGAAATCACACACAAAACCATGGCTGAAGCTGAAAAAAACAAGGATTTAAAAGAAGCTGCCAGGAAGTTCTAAAGAATGTTTTTCTGATTAATTTTCACAGTCAAAATTTCAATTTTCTGGAGAAAAGAGTTTAATAGTATTTAAAATCGTTCTATATTTTCAGTCTGAATATGCTTTTTGACAGACTGGAGTAATAAGTTTCTTTTTTAATTATTATTTTTCAGCGGAAACAAACCGTAAACAAACTCCACTGTGAAGTGAAGAAAAATGCCGAAAGAAATTAAAACAATACGACCTTAACTAAATTGAAATGAAAATGAAAAACCTGTTCATTTTAACGTTAATTGTTGCTCTCCCTTTTTTGACAAGGGCACAACAAACCTCAAAAAAGTATATATCGTCGGAATACGACAGAAATTCACTGACATTGATAGGCCTCGATTACAACGAAAACCTGAGTGGACAGGTGATGAAAGCTGTGTCAAGACAGGTTGTTCCCGATAAATATTACGACAATTCGGTTCCTGAAAACATCATTAAGACAGGAGTTAAACGTGATAGTATGCTTGGGTTTCCGGTTCCGGCAACCGAACAGCAGCTTGCCCGCTGGCTGAACGATAACAAGGTCGGGCAGAAAATTCTTTCGGTTTGGTTTAACCGCCAGCCCGACGGAAGTTTTAATGTTGACAAACTTAAGGAAAGAGGATTGTTCAATGCAAACGACAACGATTTTATGGTTGCTTCGGCCTCAAAACGCGGCGAATCGTCGCTGATGGACATGGGGCTTGAACTTGTCAACCGTTCGTATGTGTTGGTACTTGATTACTATGGAATTATGAGTATGGCGCAGTCGTACCAGAAAAGTGAGACCCCTGAAGACAAAAGAATCATGAATGGTTTCAAGAGTGAGGTTCAGTCATTTCTTTTTAAACTTGATTTTGGCGATTCAGTGGCAGCCACATTTTTCCAGAAATACTGGACAACAATAAATGATCCGCAGCGCGAAGCAAAAGCAGCAGCATTCGAAAAAGCCGAATTTCCGTTTAAGTTTCTGAAACGTCAGAGCACTTCTTCAACTGCAACACAATACAACCCCGGACAAATACTGGCTCCGAAAGTGCAGAAAACCGAAGATCAGTTGATGGACGATCTGGTGAAAATGTCGGTTGAATCGGTTTTGACAACTATTGAAAACCAGAAACAGGAATTCAGGGTGAAAGCGATGGTTAGTGATGTTAAGCCAGTCAGGGCAAAGATCGGGAAAAAAGAAGGGCTGAAATTCGACCAGCGCTATTTTGTGATGGAGAACCGTACCAACTCAAAAGGTGAAATCACATCGAAACGGGTGGCTGTGGTTAAATCGATGAAAGTGGTGGATAACCGGAAAGTAACCAGCGGCCAGACCGAACCTTCTGCATTTTACCAGATTGCCGGCGGAAAAGTTGACAACATGGGAATGTTCCTGCAACAGAAAAACGACGTCGGAATGAACCTTTACCTTGGAACAACTTCAGGCGGCTTGCCGGGTTTTGAAGGCAGGCTCGAATATTACATTTCAAAAATGTTTGGCGGTGGGGGAAGACTTGCTACTTCATGGAAGGTTTATTTAGGAGGCGGTTACAACCAACAAAACTATACAATAAGCGATTTCTCCGATGATTTCACTTTTACAAGGTTTAGTATTGGAGTGGCAAAAGATTTTTATCCGCTGCATTTTCTGCATTGGGGGCCTTTTGTAGGCTACGGACTTGAAATGACCAGCTGGAAAACCGGTGACAAAGATGAAATAAACACCGATTTTGTTGAAGCTGGCGTCAGGGTGGGAATTAACCTCACTCACAGCATCCAGCTGATCGGTTCAGCAACTTCTTACTCAATGATTTCTTCAAAATATGTTTACGGCGATACCGGAGAAAAGGTAGAATTTGATTATGCAACTGCCTTTGAAGACCGGTTTGGCCTGGGTTATAATTTTGGTATCAGATTTATGTTCTAAAATCAAATAATTATGTCGAAAAGAATTGGACTAATCGGAATGGCTTTTCTGCTGATGATTGCAACTGCAGGATTTGCCCAGTCGAAAAATGAAAAAAAGATGGCCGGTTATGTAATCGGCAATTACGAGGTTGAATGCATGGGAACAGGAATGGACGGAACCCAGCTTGTTAAAGTGTGGGGTTATGGAAGCAAACCTGAAGAAGCAGCTTACCAGGCAAAAAAGAATGCAGTTCATGCCGTGATATTTAAAGGAATTACCGGTGGAAAACCTGGCTGCATGACACGCCCGCTGGTTACAAAACCCGGTGCAGACGTTCAACACGCCGACTACTTCAATGCTTTCTTTACCAATGGCGGACATTATCTTGATTTTGTCTCACAATCGGGCGATGGTTCGGTTGACAGGATTAAAATCGATAAAAAACAGTACAAAGTTGGGGTAGTTGTGGCTGTGAAACATGCCGAATTACGCCGCGAACTCGAAACAGCAGGAATCATCCCGAAACTGGGTACCGGATTTTGATAAAACTAAAGAGCGATGAGAAAACTGATATTCTTGATTGCCCTTGTGGCTGGCAGCCTGTTGGTTGCCGGGCAGGCAAAAAAGCCTACAATTATGGTGGTTCCAAGCGACAACTGGTGCATCAAAAATGGTTACACCCAGGTTTACGATGAGATGGGCACTGCTAAAACCTTACCCGATTATAAGATGGCGTTACAAAACGAAACTGACCTGTTAATGACCATCAGCAAAATCAACACCATGATGGCCGACCGGGGGTTTCCGCTTGTGAACCTCGAAACTGCCCTGAAAAACATGGAGCAGGAAAGTGCTGAAATAGCTATGCTCGGAAGCAAAAGCGGCGGCGCTATTGCCGAAAATCCCATTGATGTTTTGCAGCGTACTGCCAATGCCGACATTATCATTCAGCTTACTTATGTTATAAACCAGAATGGCCCGCAACGGTCAATTACTTTTATGTTGCAGGGACTCGATGCTTACACCAATAAACAAATTGCGGGTGCGCAGGGTACCGGATCGCTTTCATACGCAACCGAAACCCCGGTTTTGTTAGAGGAAGCTGTTCTCTCGTACATCGATGATTTTAACTCGAGGCTGCAGGATCATTTTAATGATTTATTT
>JBBIPU010000231.1:0-4406 GCA_037442685.1 Draconibacterium sp.
GGTGAATCACCTGTTTTGATGCCAATGGTAAGCGACAACTGGAAGAAATGTTTTTCGTGGGACGGGTCAGGAAATATGCCCGATGTTGAAAAACAAAAGCTGATTTCGTATGCTGAAAAAGCCAGGGCAAAAGGTTATGTTTTGCGGTTTTGGGGAACGCCTGACAAAACCCCTGAGCAGAGGAAAGCTGTTTGGAAAGTTCTTCAGGAAGCAAATGTCGGATTAATCGGAGCTGACAAACTGAAAGAATTGCATGATTTTCTAACGCAGTGATCTGTAAAAATCTTGATAAAGTTCATTTTCTGTCGCCAATGTTATTGTTCTGCAACTAGTGTCTTGCTTTGAAAAAATCATCATTTAATTAATAATCAAAACCAAAACTTTCAATTCCTCCCGCCAGCCATTTCAAACGCTTCACGCGATTTTCTGATTTCATCCATATTGTTGTTTGCCCACGAAACAAGCTGGTGCAAATGCGGCAGCAGCGACCGGCCCCGTTCTGTTAATTCGTATTCCACCTTTGGCGGAATCTGCGGATAAACCGTTCGTTTTACCAAACCATCCGATTCGAGCGATTTCAAAGTAACCGCCAGCATTTTTTGTGAGATAGTCTGAATGTATCCGAACATTTCGTTAAAACGCAGCACTTTCGACTCTTCCAGCAACATCAATACCAACACCGACCACTTGTCGCCCAGCCTGTCAATCACATTTCGTACCGGGCAACTTTCTGCATTTCCAAATTTTTTTAAAATATTTTCATCCATAACGTACTGATACTATCAAAACTAACTTTTGGGTTAGTATAAAACCAAATTGTTAGTTCTTGTTTATTTGTAAACATGTCTTTATTTTTGACTTACCAAAAGTAATTAAAAAACAAAAGTATATTAAATATCGATTGGTAATTAATATAAACGATTAAAAAAAGAGTTAAAAATGAAAACAGGAATTACAGGAGCGACAGGTCAGTTGGGCCATCTGGTTATTGAAAAACTGAAAGGAAAAGCTGAATTTGGTTCAATTGTGGCTTTGGTGAGAAACACTTCGAAAGCAGCTGATTTGGGAGTTGAAGCCCGCGAATTTGATTACGACAAAGCTGAAACGCTTGCCGAATCATTGATAGGTATCGACCAGCTTTTGCTGATTTCGGGGAGCGATATCGGGCAACGCGCCCGACAGCATGCCAATGTGGTAAAAGCAGCCAAACAAGCTGGCGTAAAAAAGATTGTTTATACAAGTCTTTTGCACACAGGAAGCACTTCAATCAGTCTGGCAGAAGAACATCTTCCGACAGAAAAATCAGTTATCGATTCAGGCATTGCTTACACCATTTTGCGTAATGGCTGGTACACCGAAAACCACACAGGTTCAATTTCAGGCGCTCTTGCAGCGGGTGCAGTTTTTGGAAGTGCCGGAACTGGTAAATTTTCGTCGGCCGCGCGGGCTGATTTTGCCGAAGCTGCAGTGGTTGTATTAACCGAAACCGGCCACGACGGTAAAATTTATGAACTTGCAGGTGATGAAGCTTACACACTTGCAGAATATGCAGCCGAAATTGCACGGCAGACCGGAAAAAACATTGTTTATAACAACCTTCCTGCTGCTGAATATGCAAAAATTCTGGAAAGCTTCGGATTGCCCGGTTTTGTTGCAGAAGCAATAGCCAGTTGGGATGTGAGCGCCTCAAAAGGTGATTTGTTTGATGCCTCAAAAACGCTTTCAAAATTAATCGGGCGGCCAACCACGCCTTTATCGGAAGTTGTTAAAAGTGCTTTGGCGGCAAAATCATAATTCCGGCATTTTACACTAAAAAATGGTGAGACAGAAAAGTCGGGTTAGCAATAAAAACAAAGGGATTCCATCATTTAAACGAAGGAATCCTTTTCATTTCTTCAAAAAATTTCTTCGGTTTTTTATACTTGCCTGGCGAAATCGGCAATGGTTTTTGAGGTTCCTTCCTTCACACCGGTTTACAAACTGCGTGCAACTAATCAGAGTTGATATTTTCGGTTTTAGAATTTTACCAGATAAGCAATTGAAAAAGCTTCCCAAAAGAAGAAACATTTATTATTTTTGATTTAAGAATATTTCAAAAATCAAACCTAAGCCCGGTTTAAGAGTCGTAAACTGTTGATTATAAGAATAAAATACCTGTAAAATATGAAGAAATTTAGATTGAATATACTACTGATTGTGTTAGTTCTTGCCAATCTCACAATCAATGCTCAGCAGAATAATGTCCAAAAAGTAAACGATTCTTTACCAGGAGGACTTTTGCCTGATTATTCAAAAGTTTTTTCTGATCTTGAACAGCAACGGATTGCCGATTCAATTGAAAAAGAAGATCTGAAATTAAAACTCAGTCTGATAAATAAATCCGATAATGCTCAAATCAAAGAACTACAGCAGAAACTTAATGATATAGAAGATAGGGAAAAGAGAATAAAAGCGGAAAAGGTAAGACAGATTGAATATCTTAAAAGCAGTGCAATCGGTTATCCGGTTATTGGCGTTATGGGCGACACCCTTTTTCGCATTTATTCAAAGAGGGGAGAGTTATCTGCTCAGGAAAGGGCAGCCACATTAACAAAAAGAATAAAAGAATTATATGACGATGATTTTCTGAACATTGATTCGTTTAAAGTATTCGAAACCTCAGAAAATTACACAATCCAATATGGAAAAGCCATCGTTTTAAGTTTGAATGAAACAGATGCGTTATGGCATAATAAAAATTTATCGGAATTTGGAAACGAGTGTAGAATTAAGATTGCCGATTCAATTAAAACTGCAAAATACGAATACAGTTTATCCAGAACATTAATCAGAACGGGTCTTGTTTTACTTGTAATTTTATTAACATGGCTTGTTATCTGGCTGATTAGGGTCGGAAACCGCAGATTGATGAACTCCGTCAACAGTGAAAAAGAAAAGTGGCTCAAAAAACTGGCGTACAAGGATTATACTTTTCTGAACGAGGAACAGGAATACCAGATCATATTGTTTATTACCAAACTCCTTCGCTGGTTTGTATATATTGTCTTAATTTATATTTCACTCTCCCTGATTTTCAGCATTTTCCCTTTTACGCGGGGTTGGGCAGATAAACTAATACAACTCATTTTATCCCCTTTAAAAGGAATATTTATAAGTATCTGGAAATATTTGCCCAACTTGTTCAGCATTTTGGCTATTTATTTTGTGATGAAGTATTTCATAAAACTCGTGAAATACATTTTTTCAGAAATTGATTCTGAAAAATTAAAACTTTCAGGATTTCATGCCGATTGGGCAATGCCAACCTTCAGTATTGTCAAGTTTCTGCTATACGCTTTTATGTTTGTATTGATTTTCCCTTTCCTGCCGGGGTCAGATTCAAATATTTTCAAGGGAGTATCAGTGTTTATCGGCGTTTTGTTTTCGTTGGGCTCAACCTCGGCAATTTCGAATGTGGTTGCCGGTTTGGTTATTACCTACATGCGGCCTTTTAAAGTAGGCGACCGCATAAAAATCGGGGATATAAGGGGAGACGTGATTGAAAAAACGTTATTGGTTACCCGGTTAAGAACTCCAAAAAACGAAGAGGTAACAATTCCAAATTCGGCAGTGCTTTCAGGCAATACAATTAATTACAGCACCATGGCGCGAACTAAAGGTTTAATTATTCATACCACGGTTACAATTGGGTACGATGTACCCTGGAAAAAAATGCACCAGGCTTTGCTGAATGCAGCCGACAGAACTGAAATGCTGTTGAAGGAACCAAAACCTTTTGTATATCAGACAAGTTTGGACGATTTTTATGTGTCTTACCAAATCAATGGCTTTACGAGCGAAACAAACCGTCACGGACGTATTTATTCAAACTTGCACCAGAATATTCAGGATTGCTGCAACGAAGCTGGAATTGAAATTATGTCGCCTCATTATCGTTCTGCTCGCGATGGAAACAACACAACAATTCCGGCTGATTATTTGCCGGGTGATTACAAAGCGCCGGGTTTTAATATAAACATTGAAAATAATAGCGGAAATAGTTAATAGTCCAATTAGTCAAATCCGTAACAATGAAAAAACTAAAAAAACTGATCCGTTTCACCGACGATTATCAGAATAAAGAAGAAATCATCCTCCGCGATCATCTGGCTTTGGAACGAACAAAATTGGCCAATGAAAGGACTTTGCTTTCCTATTTAAGGACTTCACTTTACCTTTTATTGGGTGGCCTTGCTTTTCTTGAAATGAAGGAGATTGCGAGAATGCAGAACCTTGGTTTTGCTGCAATATTTCTTAGTGTGATCTTTTTGTCTGTGGGGATTATTAGATACAATCAGTTGAAAAAGCACATGAAGAATTTGTATAAACCTTTGAAAAACAATGAAAAAAAGACAGATGAAATTAAA
>JBBIPU010000232.1:0-4399 GCA_037442685.1 Draconibacterium sp.
CGGCAGTAATTGTTCCTGTTTTGTGCAAAAAGGGTGGTTGTTCCCAGGGCCAGGGCAAAGAATACCCCGGCAAATTTTACTAACTTGCTCATAATTAATTATTTTAAATGATTGTTGTATTTACTAATCTGTTTCAGATCTGTTTCTGCCCCATCCGTAACCTCCTTGTCGTCCGGGCAATTTTACATCCTCGTTTTGCCCAAGAATCGCCTTGAATATTTCGTTTAATTTCTCCTTTTGTTCGCTGTTACATTCAGCTTTCATATCGATGTAGTAACTGATGGTGATTTTCTTCAACTGGGCGTGAAGTTTCCCAATTTCATCTGTAATTTCATTGAGTTTTGACTCTGATGGTTCAGGCTTCCCCAATTCATTCACCATTTCAATCCTTAACGCCTCGAGCTGATCTGTAATTTCGCGGGCACTCCGGTTAAAATTGCGGTTCAGGTCGCGGAATACATTCAATTGATCTGAGGTCAGATTCAGTTGTTCGCGGAAAAATCGGGTACGTTGCTGAGCAGGAACTTCAACAGTTTCAGTGTCTGTTTTTTGTTCGAGCTTTTTATCTTGTTGTTTGTGATAAACAAACGAAATTCCCATCGACAGGTTGGTTGCAACCAGCACCACAATAACCCAGATCAGCGTGCGGTATTTATTTTGTGTTATCATGGTCTATTGCATCAGAAAAGTTTCGATCGTTTCGGTTTCCATCTCGTTAAGATAGGGTATCAATTCAGTTTTTGCATATACCGAATTGGCATTAGCAGGTTTAGCCGGAGTTCCGATTTTTATCCCGGCGTAAATGCCGGCTGCCAGAAGCAGGCTGAAAGCCACTGGTTGAAGGATTCTGACAAACGCCGGATTTTTAAGGAACGAAATCTTTTTTAATTGCTGATTTTTGATGCGAGCTTTAACGCGTGTATAAAAATAAGGATTGACCTGCTGTAACTGGTCGGTTTGCAGAACCTTCATTGTTTTTTCCATCTCGCTGGCAAAAGCTGCACAAAAGGCGCATTCAGCCAGGTGTTCCTGTACTTCTTTCATCTCTTTTTCAGGCAGTTCGCCATCGAAGTAGAAAAGAATTTTTTTATGCAGATTTTTACAGTTCATTTCTTTTTATTTAATGTTTTGACACTTCTGATTTTGATTACTTGCGTTACATGCAATTTTTTTTGTAGCAGTTATGCAGCTTTTTCTGAAGATTCAGTTTAGCGCGGTGAATCAGCGATTCGACGGATGAAACCGATGTTTCCATCACTTCGGCAATTTCTTTGTATGAAAGGTCTTCGTATTTATTCAGCGTAAAAGCAGTTTTCTGGTTTTCTGGAAGAGAATCGATTGCCGCGTGTATCAGGTTTGTCCGCTGCCGGTTTTCGAGCTCGGTTCCCGGATTTTCAGTTCCCGGGAGAATGAACAGTGAATTTTTCTCTTTTAGGGCATCTTCGAATGATTGAAACCATTTCCTTTTTTTGTTGTCGCGGATAAAATTGAGCGACCGGTTAACGGCTATCCGGTACAACCATGTCGAAATTTTTGAGTCGGCTCTGAAATTTTGAATGGAACGAAATACTTCGATAAAAACATCCTGTGCAATGTCTTCGGCATCCTCGGTGTTGTGGACCATTCCGTAACAAGTGTTGATCACCATTTTATTATAATGTTCAACAAGTTGTTTAAAAACCTGTTCATCCCCCTCTGTTAATTTTTGTATGATCTCAGTTTCTGTCATTCAAAGAATTCCTTCTGAAAAATAAAAATATGACACGGGAACGAAAAGAAACTTGCTTACTGTTTTGATTTCGTCTTTAAAATAAGGAAACTTTATTGACAATTTGAATCCGGTTGAGCAATAATTTAATGGCTGACAGGATATTTCGATTAAAATGTTTTTTATGTAATTCATATTTCAATTTATAATCTTCCTATATTTAGCACATCAAAAAAAATCGAATTAATGAAAAAACTTTTCCTCATTGCAGGCTTAATTTTTGCCTTCACTAGACTTTTTGCCCAATATTACGAAGTGACACCTTTGATTGGATATACATTCAGCGGGAAAGTTGATAACGGGTATGGAACATACGATCTGTCAGACGCTATGCTCTATGGTGGCAGGCTTGATGTACAAATCACCGACCTGTCGTATGTTGAACTGAGTGTTCGCCGGAATGATGCCACATTATCATATTCAGAAGCAGGCAGCACTAAATTTGCTGATTTTAAAACCGGTACTGCACATTACATGATTGGATATCTGCGTGAATTTAAGGATGGGAAAATAAAACCTTACGGTGTAATTTCGGCCGGAACTTCGAGATACTGGACCAAAGATCACTCGGATGATTATCATAAATGGTTTTTTTCGACCGAATTCGGATTAGGTGCCAAAATGTTTTTCAATGATAATCTTGGATTACGGTTACAGGCTTCAGTGACCACTCCCTGGGATTTTGCAGGTGGTGGTATGTATTGGGGAGTCGGTACTGGAGGTTCAGGAGGCAGCGCAAACATGACATTCGGAATTCCGATAGCTCATTGGGATTTATCAGCAGGAATTATTCTGAGAATCAGAGATTAAGAACTTGTTTCATTTGTAAATTCCAAAAATTCATTTTCATTTAATTATTCCTACGATGTTAAATAATCGTTGATTTTATGTGACATTTATCACAAATCAGAAATAAATATATTTTAGTCTTTATATTTGACATGATATTTTCTGATAATTAAAATGAAAATCATGAAACAACTGATTTGCCCTGTATCAAACGAACAGATTAATGAAAGGGTCACACGGTTAAACGCAATCTTAACAATTGTTGTAGTTGCAACAGGCTTTGTTTTTGAATCGGTGATCATTTTTGCCTTATTATCGGCTGATTTTTATACACGTGGGTTCTCGAATGCGCGTTACAGCCCGATTAGTTATTTAAGTTACCGTATGGCAAATGCATTAAACCTGGAAAAGAAAGTTATTGACAAAGCTCCCAAAGTTTTTGCCGCCCGTTTGGGATTTTTAATTTCGCTCGCCATTACAATTTTTCTGATGATCCAGTTAAATACCGTGGCACTTGTCATCGGTGGTATTCTGGCGTTTTTTGCAACCCTCGAATTTGCACTTGCCATTTGTATGGGTTGCATCATCTACACATATCTGGTTTTGCCGTTCTACAAACAATAGCTTAATAATACACATTTAAAATTTAAGGCATTCAAACAGGATGCCTTTTCTTATTTTTGATGTTTTCAACTTTTTAATTAATCACAAATTTTTTTCAAAGTCAACTAATTCTATATTTTTGTGGTTCACAAGCTATTCTTTAATAATATAATTTACAGCTTTTGTATGAATATTAAACAGCAAACGAAACTGGTTTGTATTGGTTTGATTGTATGGTTTCTTACTACAACAAATGTTTATGCTCAGAAAAGCAGTTTTGAACTATGGCCTGAAACAGATGTTTGGTACAAAATAACACCTGATTTCCGTTTGTCATCGTTTGCAGCGATTACGCGTTACCTGGAAAGCAACACCCGCGATTTTAACCTGACCCTTCAGGCTGACTATTCTTTTGGTTATTCCAAACGCTTCTTTTATACAAAATTAGCTGACCAAAACCGTGCGCAGACTCTGAAAGTATGGATGGCCCGCGGAGGTTATATGGGTGGATGGAGTCTTTACGACAACGCAGAAAACTATACTGAAGTTATGCTTTTTGCTGAAATGCACCGGCGAATACTTTTAAAAAGGTCGTTTCTATTTTCGCAGCGTCTTCGCATGGATAACCGCTGGGTTGGTCAGGACCCGGTTTTTTCTTATCGTTTTCGTTACCGCGTCATGCTTGAAAAAGAGTTTTTAAAGGGGAAAACTTCGATAATACCTTATGTTAATGTTGAACCCTTTTTTGATTCGAGATACGATATATTTAATCGTGTCAGGTTAATCGGTGGTACAACTGTTTCATGGAAAACACGATTCTCATTCGAGGGAAACATTACTTACCAGTACGATTCAAAAATGTCGTCAACCAACACGCTGGCGTTCAATGCAATTCTTCACCTTTATTTCGAAACGGCCAAAGTGAGGGAAGCTGCGGGGAAAAAGTAGAGGGAAATACGATGTTCTGATTAAAATTTGGGAATACCACCAGTATGATAGTTTTTCAGGAAGTTTAAAATCTAAAGATAGCAGTGTTCTCATCCGGTTTTACCTGTCCATCCATTGTTTAAATTCAGTCACATTATCACGACTTACAATCTGTTCGATTTTGCCCAGTTTTAGCTTTAACCTGTTGGTTGAATAAACCACAATTTCGTCGATGAAATTGATATTCACGATGAAATTACGGTTAATTCTAAAGAAAAGGAGAGGATCTGTTATCTTTTGCAACTGGTCGAG
>JBBIPU010000233.1:0-4326 GCA_037442685.1 Draconibacterium sp.
CGCCTTTCCGCGGGTCGGGATTTCCACGTGTTCCATCCTTGCACAGGGCAAACCACTCGGGATGCTCTTTTCCATACAATTTCCACCAGTTGCTGGTTTCGTGACCGGTGGGAGGTTTGCAGTCCCATCCCCCGAAACGGTGTCTTCTGAACAAAACACCCACTTCTTTACCGTAAGCTTCAGCCACTTCCTGCGAGAATCCCAGTTGTTCATCCTGTGGTTCAAGTTTTCCGCCGTTTGCCACCCGGCCAATAATATGCCAGCGCATAATGCGGAACTGCAAGGCAGGAGCTTCCAGCTTGTTTACCGATGCAATTTCGATTGTATTTGTTTTCGGAACAAAAGTTCCTAAGTCGCCGGGCCAGAGCCAGCGTACTCCAACGAAATTCTCGAGAAAATCGTAAACCCCGAATAAGGTCCCGGCATTGGGATTGCGTTCGTCAAGTGGATTTCCGTTATCTTCTTTTCCCACAATAAAAAGGTCGTTACCAACAGAACGCATCACAAAAGCTTCGCGGGGCAGCGTGTTGGCGTCAATTCCAAACCGGAGGGCGGCCTTGGTTTCTCCAATATATATCCTGGTGATTTTTTCATCTGAAACTTTTGATTCAGGCTCAATTTCAAGCGAAACCCCGGTTGCCAGCCGGATATGTTTCACCATCTCTTCGGCAGCATATTTTGCTGTGGCCGTGGGATTATCGGAAATTACCAGTGTTGCTTCGGCTTTTCCATTTTTAACAAGAGTAACATTGCCAGATGAATCAAAAAATCCGGTTGTAAAAAATACCGTTAATAATATCCACAGCACTCTGTTCATCTTTTCAGGTTTGGTTTACAAGTTTTAGCGGTTTTTTCTTGTATTCAGAAATCTGAGGAGCGCCTCCGGGTTGTCGGTCTGAATCCCGTCTGTGCCCCAGTTCAGGATTTGTTCCCACTCTTCGGGTGTTCCCTTTTTTTCATCCACAATCACTTTAGCGCCATTTTCATGAGCAGTTTTAACAAAACTTTCGCTCAGTTGCTTCATGTCGCTGGCCAAAACCTGCGGATGAACCTGGTTGCAGACTCCGGCAATATTTTTTTCCGGTCCCGGGTCAGGCATCGGCACCGTTTTATAGCCAAGCTTTTTGAGAAGTTTTATTTCCTCAATCCGGTATGCCGAAATGTACCAGATGATGTTGCGTTCCATATCATATTTACGGATGATGGGCACAAGCTGTTCAATCAGTGGTTCTTTCAGGTCGAGATAAATACCAATTTGTCCGCGGCAAAGTTGAAGAATTTCCTGTACCGTTGGTATCGTTGTGCTTTTCCATTCCGGTCCCAGTTTTTCGCCGATACTCATCGCTTTCAGTTCGGCCAATGTATAATCGCTTACTTTCCCCTTGTGATCGGTAACATATTGATCGATGGTGGCATTGTGGACACTTACAATGTGGCCGTCTTTGGTCAGACGGGTGTCGATTTCCACAAAATCACAACCCAGGTCAATTGCTTTCTGAAAAGCTGGCAACGAGTTCTCAGGAATTCCCACATGCGCGCCACGGTGGGCAACAACGTATGTTTTTCCGTTCTTTGGTTTTGGAAAATAATCTTTTACAACGGCTTTAGTTTTTCCATCCGGATTGGCAGCTTCGGCCCACTCCGGAACAGCTTTGATTGCATCCATGTAATTGTGGATTACGTCGGTATGACAATCTTCCTGCCAGCCACCTTCGCGGAGCCAGCTCCATTCGCCGGTCTGGTCGCAAATCGCTCCGTCTTCGCGGATAAAATAAGTAATCCAGCTCAGGTTCCTGAAAGCCATTTCCCTGTATTGTTCGCCACCACCTGCTGCATAAAACATGGCGGCAACGGCACCAAAAGTTGAATTGATACCGCCCCACGCACGGCGGTCGGTATCCTGTTCGCCCACGCAGGTAACACCACCCGGGCGTTCCATCCCGAAATTACGAATGGCAAACTGGATACATTGTTCAGCATGTTTTTTCCATTCGGGGTCAAGCGCTTCTTTCTTTTCGATTAAATAACGGGCCATGTTCAGCGGCGCCCAGGCATTTCGGTTGTCCTCTTTTGGCTGGTCTTCAAAAAACTGAACCCACAGACAATGTTCCCTGTCGTCAGGCGCTTTCAGCTGGCAATTGAGAATCCAGTCCCAGAGTTCAGTACGGCTTTTTGTAAATTCGGGGTAACCCAATTCAATCAAACTGTCGAACAAACGCAGAATATAAACCATATTACCGCTGCGCTCGCCCCAGTATTTACCGGTTACCGCATCCACTCTGAAAGGCCACGGCGACCTTGTCATGTCACCTTTCCGCATGTTTTTTACAAGAACCCTGGCATTTTGCAAAGCCTGCTCAAGGTATTTTTTATCGTTGGTTACCCTGTAAAGTTCAGCCAGGGCAAAACCTGCAATGCCGCCTTTGTCGGGTTCAATCACATTTTTTCCATAATCGGCGTCATTCTGGGCGCTTTGTTTTAAAGGATAATCGGTAATTATTCCGGTAGAACGCGTAAAATCGGGGTAAATCCCTGAATTGTCTGTTGATGCGCCTTCCACCAGATAATCGCCCATTTTTTTTGCCACCTCCAGAAATCGGTTGTCGGTTTTACCTTTGTACTCCCAATATTTCAGATATGAAATGATTCCCATCCCATTTTGTGTGGCAGGAATAAAATCGTTACGATAGGGTTTGTAATCTTCGTCCATAAAAGTCATCCAGATATAGGATAGGAATCCATTTTCATTTAATGGTGCATTCAGGTACCATTTCATTTCGCGTTCGAGGGCGTCATTCCAGGTTGTCCAGGGCTGGAGCCGGGGATCTTTTGGATTTCCGTCATAAACAGCCTCGTGCCAGCCTATTTTTGATGGCATGTAATTGAAATTTTCCTGGGCAATAGAATTTTTACTAAAAATCCAAAATGTGATTGTTAATGCAGGGATTAAAAAATTTTTGTTTCTAACCATTGAAATCATTTTTGTTTTTTCGATTTTTGAATATTGTTTCTGATTTTCAAAATTAAAATTTTGGAAGGTATTTATTCGATGGAATTTTGTCTGAAACTGACATTAAATTTAAGTGCCATTGATAATTACGCTATCTTTTAATCTTGTTAAGATTCTGTTGGTTCTGGTTGAAAATCCTTGTCTTGAATCAGGTTGAACAGGTAAATTTGTACAGGTGTAACATTTTTAAAAAATAATGTAATGAACAAAAAAATGTTTTTAAAAGCGGCTTTGTTCCTGTTGTCGGTGACATTTGGATTCCCGACCGTTTTTGCCCAGTTGAATCAAAAAAGTATCTGCGATTTTAGTGTTTTACCTGAAAATTCAGCGCAGGTAAACAAACAGAACCTTCAGAAAGCAATCGACTGGGCTGCTGCAAGTGGTTCGGCACTGTTTGTGGAACCCACCGAAACACCATACGAAATTGAGGGGGGAATCATTCTTAAAAAGAATGTTTCGCTGGTTGGAGTGAACGGTCCGGTTCCGCGTGGGACAAAGCATCCGTCGAAAAATCAGCCGGTGGGTAGTGTTTTTGCCATCCGCGATACCAACGCACCATTTATTACGGTTGAAAGCAGCACACAGATCAAAGGCATCCAGTTCTGGTATCCTGAACAAAGCATTACCGACCCGGCAAAAGTGATTGAATACCCGCCAACCATCCAGGTTTCGAAAAAAAGTAATACCGAAGGTGTTACTTTGCGTGACCTCACCTTTTACGGTGAATATCTTGCCATGGATTTTAATGCCTCGAAACAACATGCATGTGAACTGATTCTGATTGAGCACTGTCACGGTTACCCGCTTAGTGGAGAATTTATCCGAATTGATTATTGCTACGACATTCCACGTATTTTGCACTGCCATGTGAATCCTGCCATTCAGCGGCAACTGGGAGGTCAGTACCCGAAACAAATAGTGGATGCGGTGGTGGCAAAACAAAAGTACAGTTATGCGATCAATCATACCGATAATGCACAGCTGATCGACCTGTTTACATTTGGCAACTATGGCGGAATCTGGCTCGGGCCGGCCACTTACGGGCAACTGACCAACTTTAATCTCGACTGTGTTACAAATGGCATTTTCAAAGATGGCGACAGTCAGAAAAACCGGAACTGGCAGATTTCGCAGGGTTCCATTATTGCCAACACCGGTAGTAAAGTTGAGAATGTTCACCCGATTATTATTGAAGGGATGGGGCACACTTCCCTGGTAAATGTCGAAGCTTTTTCGGGCGGAAATGGCGCTTTGACCAATTTTGGCAAATCGTGGGATTACATGCTGGTGAAAGGAGAAGATAAATGTACCATCAG
>JBBIPU010000234.1:0-4312 GCA_037442685.1 Draconibacterium sp.
TCAAATCTTCCTGCACCTTCGGCAGATTGATTTTTGTACGGTCGCCACCGCTAAAACCATCGTAATCAACACGCATTTCCTCACCTTCGAGCCGGGCGGTGATTCCTCCCACAAAAATCACTGCATCAGAAGTTTTTGCAAGTTCAACCGCATTTTTAAAATGATCGGCTTTGTAAATATCCCAATGTACCGACAAACGTGGGAATCCGGTTGCCTGGAAAAACTCCACTTTTATGTCGTAATTCTTCCCCTTTTCAAGCTGAATGTGATTGCTTTTTGTAGTTGCATCCTGGTGATCTGTCCAATCTTCAACAATCAGTTTGTTATCAATAAATAAGTGGTATCCGTCATTCCCGGTAACAGTGAATTGAATGTCGCCGGAAACAGGCAAGGTTAATTTACCGGTCCAGCGGATTGAGTATTTCATTCCTCTTTCCAACCCGGGAATCCGCCGGAACTGAATCCAGTTCTCATTCCCCATTTCACTTATTTCGAAATAAAATGGCTCGCCCCGGAGTTCGGTTTCTTTAAAATATTCCATTTTCAAGCCGGATTTTCCTTCAAAACTTACCATTTCAGTTTTAATGGGATTCAGGATCGGACCTTCTTCGACAAGGTTACAACCCTGTTCAAAAACCACTTCGGCTTTCCCTTCCATTTTCATTGAAATGCCTTTCAGCGGGGTGGTGTATCGCGATGGTGTTCCGTTGTAGTTGCCTAAAAGCATATCGTACGAATCGGCAGTTGGCCCGATCACAGCAATCTTTTTCAGGTCTTTCTTCAGGGGAAGGATATTTCCGCTATTCTTCAGCAAAACAATGGATTCCTGTGCTGCTTTCAGCGCCAGTTTCCGGTGTTCTTCCGAATCGTTTTCGCTGACCGGAATCTTTGAAAAAGGCACCATTTGAGGCGGATCGAACATTCCGAGTTTAAACCGCGCCAGGAACAATCTTTTTACCGAAACATCCAATTCAGCTTCGGTAATCAAGCCCTGTTTAACGGCTTCAAGCAGTGCCGGATCGTAAACCCTCCCGCAATTCAGATCGGTACCCGATTTCAGGGCAAGAGCGGCTGCTTCGGGAGCTGTTTTTTCTATTTTATGATTCTGGTAAATATCGGCAATCGCACCGCAATCCGACACGATGTAACCTTTAAATCCCCAGTCTTTCCGGAGAATTTCCTTTAATAAATCATCCGATCCGCAACAAGCTTTTCCCATGTAACGGTTGTAAGCGCACATCACCGACCATGCATTTCCCTCTTCAACACAGGCTTTAAATGCCGGAAGATATGTGGTGTACAAATCGCGATTGCCGGTAATTGCATCAAATGTGTGCCTTGAGGATTCGGGACCGCTGTGCACTGCATAATGTTTTGGAGTGGCCACCAGTTTGAGGTATTTCGGGTCATTTCCCTGCAATCCTTTTACAAACGAAACTCCCATTTGAGCAGTTAAATAAGGATCTTCACCATAAGTTTCCTGTCCCCGCCCCCAGCGCGGATCGCGGAAAATATTGATGTTCGGGGTCCAGAAAGTAAGTCCCTTGTATCTTCCAAAATCGCCTTTTGCAGACGAATCGTTATATTTTGCCCTTGCTTCGGTCGAAATAACATCAGCTATTTCAAACATCAAACCGGTATTAAAAGTGGCAGCCAGTGCAATTGCCTGCGGAAAAACAGTGGCAGTTCCAGCGCGTGCCACTCCGTGCAGACATTCGTTCCACCAGTTGTATTCAGGTATTCCCAGCCGTTCCACCGGTTTTGCTGCATCAATCATTTGCGATACTTTTTCTTCGAGTGTCATCCTTGACACAAGATCATTTACGCGAGTCTCAAAAGACAAATCTGTATTCAGGTAATCAGGTTTCTGGTTGTTTTCCTGGGCGTTTGTAAAAAGAGGGTAAAATAATACTGTAATAAAAACAAAAAGGAATGATTTCATTATAATCCGATTTAGTTGTGATTGCTGAAATTACGATTTTTTAAGTATTTTAACGACAATTTCACGAAGGAAATAATCAAAGAAAATTGATATTTAAACGGAAAGCCGATATCGTGATTTCAATTAAACAAAATTTATAATGAAACCGGTTTTAATTTTTCTTTCGATTCTTGCAGTTATTCTTCCACATTTTCAGGGTTTTGCCGACGATGGGTACAAACTGTGGCTCAACTATTATAAAATCTCTGAACCTCAGTTAACAGAATACAGGAAACAAATCAGGGAAATTCTTGTCCCGGGTGAATCACCTACTATCAAACTGATAAGGGAAGAATTGACCATTGGTTTAAAGGGAATGCTCGGAAATCAGGTTTCAGAAGCTAATGAAATAAAAGGCAGCGGTACTTTGGTTGTTGCCACATCAGGCAGTCTGCCCGTTCTGAAAAACAGCGAAATCGAAAAACTTTTAAAACAGGCCAGCGACGAGGGTTTTGTAATCAAAACCCAGTTAACGGCAGGGAAACAAATTACTGTTATTACAGCCAACACCGAAAAAGGGGTTTTGTACGGAACATTTTATTTCCTGCAGTTGCTTCAGAACGGAAAAGATATCAATAAACTCAACATTTTAAGTACACCAAAAATAAAGCTCCGGATTTTAAATCACTGGGATAATCCGGATGGTTCGATCGAGCGCGGATATGCCGGAAAATCGCTTTGGGACTGGGCCACACTTCCAGAAAAAATTGATCAGCGTTACCGCGATTATGCCCGTGCAAATGCTTCCATCGGAATAAATGCAACAGTTCTGAACAACGTAAATGCCAATCCGGCCATGCTGACTCCTGAATATCTTGAAAAAGTTGCTGCTCTTGCCAATGTGTTCAGACCATACGGATTAAAAGTTTTTCTTTCGGTAAAATTCAGTTCGCCGGTCAATATTGGTGGAATGCAAACAGCCGATCCGCTCGATCCGGCAGTTCAGGAATGGTGGAAAAAGAAAGTGGCTGAAGTGTACTCGTACATTCCCGATTTTGGCGGATTTCTGGTAAAAGCAAATTCTGAGGGGCAACCCGGGCCGCAAAATTACGACCGCACACATGCCGACGGCGCCAACATGCTTGCCGATGCGCTGAAACCTTACGGCGGAATTGTGATGTGGCGGGCGTTTGTTTACGACAACAATGTGCCTGAAGACCGCGCAAAACAGGCGCTGAACGAATTTAAACCACTCGACGGGCAATTTCGCGACAACGTGCTGGTCCAGGTAAAAAATGGCCCTATTGATTTTCAACCACGCGAACCGTTTCACCCGATGTTCGGGAATATGCCAAAAACACAGCTGATGATGGAGTTTCAGATTACACAGGAATATCTTGGCCAATCGACCGATCTTTGCTACCTGGCGCCACTTTACACAGAATGCCTCGATGCCGATACTTATGCAAAAGGAAAAGGTTCAACCGTTGCTAAAGTGATCGACGGAACATTGGAAAATCATCAGTTGACAGGAATGGCCGGAGTAGCCAACACCGGTTCAGACCGAAACTGGACAGGACACCTTTTCGGACAGGCAAACTGGTTTGCATTCGGAAAACTTGCATGGAATGATGAACTTACCTCTGAAGAAATAGCTGATGACTGGATAAAACTTACTTTTTCATCGGACCCGAATGTTGTGGCGACCATTAAAAAAATAATGATGGATTCGCGGGAAAATTCGGTGAATTACATGACTCCGCTGGGTTTACACCATATTATGGGATATAACCATCATTTTGGCCCGGGACCTTGGGTAAACCGTGGCCGGGCCGACTGGACTTCGGTTTACTATCACCGTGCTGACAGTACCGGAATCGGTTTCGACCGCACACCAACCGGAAGTAATGCAACAAGTCAGTACTTCAAACCGGTAGCGGATAAATTTAACAACCCTGAAACATGTCCGGATGAATACCTGCTTTGGTTCCACCATTTACCCTGGGACTACAGGATGAAATCGGGAAAAACCCTCTGGAATGAACTTTGCCTCCATTATTATGCCGGAGTTGATGGAGTAAAAGAGATGCAGAAAGAGTGGAATTCGTTGCAGGGTGAAATTGATAAAGAAGAATTTGAAACGGTTAAGGCAAAAATCAACACACAAATAAAAGTGGCTGAGTGGTGGCGTAATTCCTGTGTACTGTATTTTCAACAGTTCTCAAAAATGCCAATTCCTGCAGGGCTTGAAAAACCTGCAGAATCACTTCAGTTTTATCAGAATATTGATTACAGAAAACTTCTGGAAAATTAAATGCTGACTTTTTTCTGAATCCTTTCACCTTCTGAGCCAGTATCTTTCGATACTTTCGAGGGACTTCCCTTTAGTTT
>JBBIPU010000235.1:0-4310 GCA_037442685.1 Draconibacterium sp.
TTGTGTCGGAAACCACATTGAGATAAAGACTGTCGATTTTATCGTTGATGCCGTGCACAAGGTTCAAAATCACATTTCCGGATTCAGCCGAATGAAAAGTGTATTTGTGAAAACCAACGCGGTTGGTGGCGGTCAGTTCCACCGAAATATCGTCTTCCAGTTTCACCGAATAATAGCCCGGTTCAGCCTTTTCATCGGCATGTAAGAATGCTGCCCGATAACCTGATCTTGTGTCGGCAGCATCACCGGGATTGATTTGAATGTCGCCAACGGTGGGCATCAGTAAAATATCGGCACCACCGCCGCTGCCCACACCACTGTAATGAATGTGACTGAACCCGAGAATACTGCTGTCGGAATAATGATAACCGGCGCAGCCGTCCCAGGTTTCGGTGCGCGTGTCGGGACTGAGTTGCACCATTCCGTGCGGTAGGGTTGCTCCCGGGAAAGTATGCCCGTGACCATCGGTTCCTACAAAAACATTCACCTGGTTTACAGGAGCATTTTTCTGTGTACAATTTGTCAGCAGAATCAAACCCACAAAAAACAATATCACCAGGCTGAAAGTCTTCATAACTTAATATTATGGATGGCTGTTTTTAATCCACGATTCTTCAAATTCTACGTGTTTAATTGTTTCCTCTTTTTCAGGAAACTGGCAACTGTAGGTAACATGAATTTTCCCGTCTTTAGCCTGAATCACCGAAGGATAGGAAAAAGCAGCTCCCTTTTTGTATTCAATGTTTCTTTTCCATTTCCAGGTGGCTCCCTCGTCATCAGAAATTGCGGCGGCAAGACTGTATCTGCCATCTTCCACATCGTTGTAAACCAACAACCAGTTGCCGCTTTTTAGTTTTATCACTTCCACACTCGCTCCCGGGTTCGGCAGTTCGGTTCTTTCAGCAAAGCTCCATGAATACCCCTGGTCGGTTGAATGACTTATCATTATTTTGCTGGGTTCATCGCCATCCTGGCGCATGTAGGCAACCAGTGAACCATCCTTTTTCTCCACAATGGAGGGCTGATTTAACCCGCGTCCGACAATGGGCAGACTGCAATTCCAGGTTTCTCCACGGTCAGCAGAAATGGCAATCAATCCCATGTTAAAACCGTCGGAATAAAGCGGAAGCAAAATTTTTCCGTCAGCCAGAAAAAGCGGATGCGTTCTTGTCATCCATCCAATTTCACGTTTTTTCGGTTCTTTTGCCGCTGCCGTGAGCAAATCTTCGTACAAAGGAGCGTACCCGGCATAAGTAATATCTTCGCGCTTGTTTTTGCTGAATTGTTCTTCAACCCTTTGTGCAAATTCATTCCCGGGTTTCATCAGTATCACATCCTGCCAGTCCCAATCAGGCGCACCGGGTTTGTCATAAACAGTTGATGTTTTTACTTTCAGTATCGAATTTTCCCATTCATTGGCTTGAACAACCACCCAAACCAAAAACAGCTTTCCATCTTTATTTAAAAACATCACGGGGTTGCAATCGGGCTGACCGGGTGTGTCGGCCATTAAAAACGGGGCCGACCATTTCTTTTCGCCTTTTTTCAAACGGGCTCCTTCAATCGATACATCATTGGCCCAGCGTTCGCCGCTGCCTTTAAACCAGCACACCAATAAATCGCCGTTCGGCAATTCAACAATGCTGCTTGAGTGAACATGTTTTTCCTGAAGCGGAAAAATCAACATGCTGTCAATCTGGGCTTTTGCCAGAGAAGTAAAGCATAAAAGGAATATTATTATGTAAATATTTTTTTTCATTTTATCCAATTAACCTGCAAGAACTAATTTCCACACCCAATCAACAAGTGTGTGAGTAAGAATGGCAGCCAGCAAATTGTTACCACTTTTTTTATAAGCCCAGGCATAACCAAGCCCGGCGATTGTGGCTAAAAATACATACGTGAGCTGCATATTCAGGCCGTCGATGTTATTCCAGTGCATCAACCCGAAAGCCAGTGAAGACACCACCATCGGCACCCATTTTTTTGAGGAAACATTTAAAAGTCCACGATACAATATTCCCCGGAAAAATAGCTCTTCAGGAAGGGCAACCGTCAGGAAAAGACCGATAAAATGCGCCGCCAGTTTAGGTATGTCGAATGATGCAGGAAATGAAAATTTAAGAAATCCTGTAAGCAGTCCGGGTGGAATTACAACTGCCATAATCATTACCAAGGCCACAAGGGCAATCAGAATATCCCTGAATTTCGGAACCAGGTTAAAACCAATTGGAGCTTCACGGTATCCGTTCCACCCAATCACGGCAACCAGCGAAATAGCCACCGACCACCAGGCATAACCGAGATGCATTTGCATTTCGGTTGACCAGCGAAGATCGAAAGGAATCCAAAGTAGGATCCAGAGTGCGACATCGCTCCACTTCAGCGTAAATTCTTCACTCCGGAGTTGTTTCAACGTACCAAAAACAGCAAATACAATGACTGCAAAAATTACCGTGTTGTACGGATTAAAAGAAACAGTCAGAAATCCCGGTACAGCAAATAAAAAAGATAATCCGGCTACCAGATAATAAACTGCACGGTTATCGTTTCTTATCCAAAAATTAAAAGGCTGGGACGATTCCGGCGAACCCAAAGCAAGTAACAATCCTAAAAGAGGTGAAAGGCTGAAAACTTCTGCCATCATTACCAGCAAGGTATTATTCTTATCCGAAGCAAAATAAACCAGGGCCGCTCCAAACACCGACCAAATCATCCATAAAATCAGAAATCTGTTTTTAACATTCATCATAACCGGAAATCATTTAAATCATGAAACATTATCTTTTCGCATCAGGATCGTACCAAAACGATTCGCCCCAAACCGTAACAACCACCGGGTATTCCGACTTTTTCAGTTCAGCATAATTAAGACCGAGATAAGCATCGTCGCCCCAGTAGGGCAGCCTATCCCAAACGGTGTGGCCCAATTCGATTTCGTGGCCGGGCAATACAAGTTTCGGGCTGTAACCTTTTACAATCCTCATGATGTCTGTGGTCCAGGCGTTTGTCATCAACACATCCACTTTTTGCGTGTCCTTAATTTTGTCGATCCAATCCCAATCCACCATAAAATCGCCTTCGTTGATCTGGTCGCCAATGTGCGCCAGCCAGATTCCTTCCGGTGTTTTAACGAGGTAATTGTTACAATCGATCGATTTTAACTGGTGCCCCGGGTAAACAATCAGATCCAGCGTGTAATTTTTCAGTTTTAACGACTGAATTTTGCCGGCTTCCCTTTCAGGATGAATGATTTTTTCTGAAACCGGTTCATCTTTCCAGGTTTGTTTGGTGGCCAGCACCGGAAGTCCCAGTTGCAGAAATTTTTCTGCCACTACTTTATCAGCGTGATCTTCGTGGCGGTGTGTAATCAGCAGGGCATCGCACTGTTTTGCAAGCCGTTCAACCTGTTCGTCGTTCATGGCAAAATCAGGAGAATCCGATGTTATTCCTGAAACGAGATCGAAAGCCAGTGTAACTGTTTTTGTGCGGGCAATAAAACCCATGTCGTAAATTTTCCAGATTCTGACGCCTTCTTCCACTTTTGTGGTTTCAAGCTCGTGAATCACTTTGTCCACTCTTTCGCGAAAAAACTCCTGTGCGGGTTTTCTGAACGCCGCAAAATGTTCGTGAAAAACAGCATCCATCAGCAGTTTGGCCATTCCACGTTCACGGGCTTCGGGTAAAGTTGTGGGTGGAAACTGGTTCAACAATACTGACACACTGTCGAGAAAAACCTTAGCCTGGCGGTCGAGGTAGTCGTTGTCTTTCTGACTGAGCTGCGGATCGGGTTTACCACCACCCTCCTTTTTGTCGTAAACCTGTGCTTCAGTTGTTACAACAAAAAATACTGCCAAAGTCAGCGTCAGAATCTTTGCCAATCCTTTTATCATGTTAATTCGTTTTATTGCGGCTCAGTTCCTTCATATAAAAATTGGGGTATAAAACGTCGTTCACTTTTTCAACGACGATAGTTTTTGCCACGCTGAAACCGGCTTTCCGGCGAATGTCGGTTGAAGAAGCGCCTATCCTGATTTCATAGTTTCCGGCATCGGCCACCCATGAACTGATTCCACTTTGGAATGAAGCCAGTGAACGGGCATCAAGTTCAAACGACAAATCCTGGCTTTCGCCAGGTTCGAGCAATTTGGTTTTGGTAAATCCTTTCAGTTCGCTCGCAGGTTTTTCCATTTCGACTGACGGCGCCGACAAATACAGCTGAACCACTTCTTTGCCTGCCACTTTCCCGGTGTTTTTTACCGAAACGGTCACAGTCAGTTTATTGGCAAAATTTTCGCTGTTGAGTTTCA
>JBBIPU010000236.1:0-4268 GCA_037442685.1 Draconibacterium sp.
GATTTCGGATAGCTTTCCTGAATCCAAAGTGTATCGGCAGCATTCAGTTTAATTTTATAACCTCCACCGGGAATAAAATCGCCGATATTGTTTGTCCAACCGCCAAAAATGCCCCAGTTTTCGAGCGAATTACCATCTTCATCCTGTACTTTTATCAAAGTTCCATTATCAATAAGTTGCTGAACCACTGTCAAAGCATCGGCTGTGGTTAACGTTGGAAATCCAATAATACTCCAGCCTGAAGGCAATGGCATTGAATGAGGCAATTCAGCCACAGTTCCGCAAACACGCAAAGTGTCGGGCCTGGCCATATTTATTTTATACCCTTCAGAAATCTGAATATTGCCAATATTATTTGTCCAACCACCGAAAATTCCCCAGTTTTCCATTGAATTGCCGGTATCATCCTGAATTTTTACAAGCGAACTATTATCGATTAACGGTTGAAATACAGTTTTTAATTCGGTTATGTTCTGGTTTACAGGAATTGAAAAAAGACTCCATCCGGCTTCTATCTCAAGTGTTAAGCATACCTCGGTTACACCTGAAAGTTGTACAAATGCTGTTGCACCCACCTCAAAAGTTTTTGGTGAAACCGGGTTTAACTGGTTATCGAAATAAGTGGCAGAAACCGTACTTAATTCCATATTTTCACTTGCATCCCAGTATTTGAAAATTATACTGTTCCCCTCGATATATCCACAATAATTATTTTTGAGTGAAACTCTTATTTCTAAAATATTGTTATAGTTGATAGTTGTTGAAACCTTCCCTACTCCAACACAATTGTCACCATCAAAAACAGCCACTTCATCTCCAAATTCCAGGGGTAGTTGATCCAACGTAGCCGAAATAATATAGATATTCATGTGATCCACACCGCTACCTGTCCAACATTTTTCAAAATGATCAGGAACAATAATCGCTTCGAGCGATACAAATGCAGTTGCTCCTGTTTCAAATGGTGAACAAGCTGCCGGAACAAGCTGGTTGGTAAAGCAACTTACTTTATTAACATAATATTCCGTTTTCCCGCTGCAATCCCATATTTTATATGATATATCGTTCCCCTGCAAAAAACCGTTTCCTGTGCCATCGTCAGCTGAAACCACAATGCGAAGAATATTTTCGTTATTAATGGGTTGCGCCACTTTTCCGTACCCTACGCACTTTTTCCCGTCGAAAATCCCGATTTCATCACCCGTTTCTAAATCAAGCCCATCGAGTTTTGCATTAATTATGTTAATGTTCATGTGGTTTTGGCCAGATGTTCCTTCCCAAACGGTATGAAAATATTGCGGACAATCGCCTCCGGGAGCGCTTAATCTAAATAAGGCGCTGTAAGTCAAAGTATCGCAAAGATCGACAACCTTCCAGATTACCTGTTTATCCCAGTTGATGCAAACTTCGGGAACTTTAACTGAAACTGCATTATTTGTTATTATGGGATAATTGCAGCCACCGGTTATGCTGTTTTTCATACGCTCCTGAACCGATAATACCCAGTTTTCGAATACAGTTTGCAATTCTTTTTTTTCAGAGAAGTTGCAACTTAGCAGTGTTGTATCCTTTGGAACTTCGATTGATATTGAATCGGGAGCCATTATATGGAATTTAGTTTTAAATTTGGTGGAATCACAGATATCGTGTAAAGTCCAGGTTACGTCCACATCTAAATCATTACACAAACCCGGGATAACAATTTCATCCAAATTGTTTGTTAAATATGTGTTGCAACCTCCCCTAATGCTATTCCTTATTTTACTTTCAACTGACATTACAGTATATCCAAAACCCATTTTCAAATATGGCATATAACTAAAATCACAGACAGACACAATTGTATCAGTCGGGACGTCAATTGTTATTTTATTAGGCGCAATAATATGAAAAACGGCTCTATAGTTCACAGTATCACAAATATCAGTAACTGTCCATATCACAGGAATATCCATGTTACTGCACAAATCGGAAATTTGTATTGAAGCTGCATTATTTGATAAAAAAGGGTTACAACCTCCGGTTAAACTGTTTCCCAGATTTTTATTTACAGAATTCACCCACTTATTAAAAGCCGTTTGTAATTCTACAATATCCAGAAAATAGCAGTTATTTACCGTTGTATCTTTTGGCATTTCCACCCAAACCGAATCGGGTGCAGTAACTGTAAAAAGTGCGGTACAGGAATCAATTGACCCATTGTCGTCTGATGCTATCCATGTGACTTTAGTTTCACCTCCGCAGAAACCAGCGTTTCCCAAAATCGTTGTCTGTACTTCAGGATTACATCCTCCTGAAACCGTCGCACTTGTTTTATCAATCCATTCCTTGAACAAAGTTTCGATTTGTTGCTGAGTATGATGACAAGCCTCGATGACAGTATCGTTCGGGCAAACAATTGAAACAGGTGTAATATCTGTTCCGACTGTTGCTACTTTTGTTACCGCACAACCTGTTGAATCTGAAACCATTATTTCATAATTTCCCGGGAAAAGATTCTTTCCGGAATCGTAACTGCTTACTTTTCCTTTTAAAATATTGTTTACCCTGATTTCGTACATTCCCTGGCTGAAAGGAACACCCCCGTTTATATTCTGAACCAGAAAACTACCTTCAGCACACGAATCCCCGATTGAGTTGTAACCCTGTAAGTCAAAACTGATTTGTGCTGGTTGTGAAACAGCGATTTTATACACTGCCGATTCGCAACCTTCCGGATCAGAAACAACCACGGAATATTCGCCTGAAGATGCAGGTAATCCAACCAATGCTGCCGTTGAATTTGCTATGTTCGAATACAGATTATCAACATTTTTCCCCAGGTAATCCAGTCCCCAAACATGGATATTCCATGGCTGGCCATTTCCGCCGGTGATCTCAGGCAAAACAATTTTGCCATCACTTTGTCCATAACATCCGGCAGCATACGAAAAAATGTTATTTACAACAACAGGTTCAGGTGCAAAAATCTTCTTTTCAACAAAATAGGTGCAACCAGTGGTTTCGTCTTTGTAGCCAAAGGTGTAAGTCTCGCCTGCCACAAGATTTTTAAAATTGTTGGATGTTTGCCAGCTATTGCCATTATCCGCTGAATAGAAAATCTGGTGGTTTGTATTGTCATAATTCAATTTGATGTTTACTTCTGCTGACTGGCTAAAACAAGTAGGAAATCCGGAAATATATTCTAGCGACAATGAACCGATAACCACCTGATTGTTACTTGCCGGATTTACATAATCGCCATAACAACCATTTGAATCGAAAAGACGAACATAATATTCCCCGGGAGGTAGAAACCCGCTTTTGCCGTTAATATCAGAAACAGTTTCAGTCCATCCTTCAAACTGAGGATTATCAGAAATAATCCAGTATTCATAAGGTAAAGTTCCACCGGTAACCGAACCGGCATCAATCCAGACTCTTCCGCTATCGAAGCTGCAAGTGGCCACGGTCTGATCAATATCGAATGAAATCGGACCGGGCTGTTTCACTTCAGGCGATTGAAAATTTTTTGATCCTTTGGCATCTTCAATAACAAGGTTGTAAAT
Source organism: Draconibacterium sp. (assembly GCA_037442685.1). GTDB lineage: Bacteria > Bacteroidota > Bacteroidia > Bacteroidales > Prolixibacteraceae > Draconibacterium. Next base: position 3,549 of record JBBIPU010000236.1, read on the forward strand.
TCCGGCGGGCACCTCTTTTGAAAATGATGACATTCTGCCTTCTGAAATATCATTTAACCAGATGTTATACATGCCTCCTTCAAAAGGAGTTCCTCCTTCAAAAACACTGAGATCGATCTTCCCATTTCCATTGTAACACCGGCTTTGCTCTGTTGAAATATTCAGACTGAAAGGAGTGAATATGGCAGTGACAGATACAAATGCAGACGATTCTTTCAAAAAAGCCGGAGGCGGAGAAATTACCTGACCTGTTTTACTATTAATAAATACTGACGTAACAACATTTATTTCAGTGCGTGCGGATGCATCCCAAATTTTAAATAATATTGGATTTCCCTCAATAAATCCGTCCTTTTTGGCAGTTGTTTTATCGTCGGCTCCTGCCGAACAAGATATTGTAATCATATCAAATATTTCCCCCAAACTGCCGGTTAAAACAACTGCCCCAACACAGACAGTACCATCGAACACGCCAATTTCGTCGCCCGCTTCAAGGTTTACTGAATTTACTTTTGCTTCAAGCAGATTAATATTCATTGCACTTGAAAAATCGCCCAATGCCTTGAAATGACCCTGGGCATCTCCTTTTTTACTGATACTTATTCCAAGAAGAAAGATAATCAGCAGTAATTTTAAGTCTTTCATGATTAGTTTTTTTATATCCGATTAAAATGAAAAAGGCAGACCAATCAGGCCTGCTCTTTTTCATCAGCATATTAT
>JBBIPU010000237.1:0-1984 GCA_037442685.1 Draconibacterium sp.
CAGGAAAAGTCTGATTAAAAACCAATAACTGACAGATTAACTTTTTAATTAACTTAGAAGCTGTAATTTTCCATTTCAACCTAAATTAAACCTTTATGAAAAATCTGATTCTTCTGATTCTAATCATTTTGATAATTAATCCCGTTTATTCCCAGTCTTACCAAAGCAAATCAACATCACCGGGCAAATCTGAATTTCAATGGCCAGAAGGCAAAAAAATGGGCCTCAGCCTGACCTTCGATGATGCGCGTTTGAGCCAGATTGATAAGGGAATTCCGATACTCGATAAATACAATGTAAGAGCCACGTTTTATGTTTCGCCCGATAACATGGAGCAACGACTTGAAGGTTGGAAGGAGGCGGTGAAAAACGGTCACGAAATTGGCAATCACTCGCTGTTACACCCATGTTCGGGCAATTTTCCCTGGGCAAGAAGCAATGCCATTGAAGATTACACTTTAAAAAGCATGTTTGCTGAACTGGATTCGGCATCGGGGATTATCAGAAATGAACTGGGAGTTACACCCGTTTCATACGGTTATCCGTGCGGTCAGACATTTATCGGAAAGGAAAAGGAAACCAAAAGCCTGGTTCCTTTAATTTCAGCGATGTTTGAATCAGGAAGGACCTGGATGGATGAGGCGCCGAATGATCCGGTTTATTGCGATTTAGCCCAGATTACCGGAATTGAACTTGACGGGAAAAGCTTTGAACAAGTTAAAGTAATAATTGAACAGGCAAAGGAAAACGGGAGCTGGCTGGTTTTTGCCGGGCATGATATGGATGAGGGTGGAAGACAGACATCACTCCTGAACACCATTGAAGCCATTTGCAAATATGCCACCGATCCGGCCAATGAAATATGGATTGACAACGTGCATAACGTTGCTCAGTATATCAATGAAAAAAGGGGAGATATCCCGTTCACGGGTATGCTTCCTTATCAGAATCCGGCATTGACAACCGAAAGTCGGATTGGCGATTTGATGTCGAGAATGACGCTCGAGGAAAAAATCGGGCAGTTAAATATGCCCTGTGGTTATTTCAGCGAACTGGGAAGAACTCCCGAAGAAAAACAGGATAAATGCAGGAATTTTGTTGAGGGGACTTTTCAGGAGGGAATTGGCCCCGGCGGCGGATTTTTCACGCTAACCAATACTGCTTTACATAAAGGTACTGAACAGCAGGCAATCTATTTAAATGAACTTCAGAAAATTGCATTTGGAAAAACACGATTGAAAATTCCTTTGCTGCAGACCGAGGAAGGTACGCACGGTTTTATGAGTTCAGGTGCAACGATTTTTCCGGAAGGTCCGGCATTGGGCAGCACCTGGAACCTTGAATTGATTGATAAGGTTTACAAAACTGCAGCAAAAGAGGCACGGGCGGTTGGAATCCACCAGTTATTTACGCTTGTTATTGAGCCGCTTCGTGATCCAAGACTTGGAAGAAACCAGGAAGGATTCAGCGAAGACCCGTATTTGTGTTCCCGGTATGCGGCGACCATTGTAAAAGCAGTTCAGGGCGACGATGTTTCTGCCGGCGATAAAGTTGTGGCCGGTTTGTGTCATTACCCGGGGCAAAGCCAGCCGGTGAGCGGGCTGGAACGCGGTGCCATGGAAATCTCGGAACGAACCCTGCGCGAGGTTTTCCTTCCGTCGTGGGAAGCGGGAATCAAAGATAATGGAGCGCTGGGAGTGATGGCGACTTATCCGACAATCGATGGTATTCCAACACACAGCTCTTCAAAAATTCTGACTGATATTTTACGTGGGGAACTTGGTTTTAAAGGATTGGTTTTAAGCGAAGGGAATGGTGTGAATACACTCATATACGAAGGTCTTGCAGCAACCGAAAAAGAAGCCGCCGCAATGGTTGCGAAAGCCGGAATGGATGTCAGCATTTCATTCGGACAGGGTTATCTGACTGAAATGATTGAAAATGTGAACGAAGGGAAAGTTTCCATGGAAATCATTGATCGTTC
>JBBIPU010000237.1:2084-4268 GCA_037442685.1 Draconibacterium sp.
GAAAACGAATGGCAGAAGGCAGGTAAAAAAGGAACTTCAGGAGAAGGTTATGATGTTGCAACATTGGAACTGACAGGCCATCAGTTGGAACTGGTTCAAAAAGTTGCCGCAACCGGAACGCCAACTGTTGTAGTTCTTATAAATGGTCGGGCGCTGGCGTTTCCGTGGATTGACGAAAATATACCGGGAATTGTGGAAGCATGGATTCCTGGTGAAAAAGGTGGTGAAGCGGTTGCCGATGTTCTGTTTGGCGATGTAAATCCCGGCGGAAAACTTCCGGTTACCTTTCCGCGCCACGCCGGTCAGCTTCCGGTGTATTACAACCACAAACCATCAAAAAGTTACTGGCTGAAAGAAGGTTGGGGGAATTCGTATGCCGATCTGAAAGAATCAGAACCACTTTATGAATTTGGATTCGGTTTGAGTTACACAACATTCGAATTCAGTAAACCCGAATTTTCGGCAAAATCAATTGGAGAATACGGAACTACAACAGTTTCATGCGAGGTAAAAAACACTGGTGAAATGGCCGGTGCAGAAGTGGTTCAGCTTTATATTCGCGATAAAATAAGCAGTGTTGTCCGCCCAGTGAAAGAATTAAAAGGATTTGAGAAAATAAAACTTCAACCCGGAGAATCAAAAAAGGTGTCGTTTAAAATTGGTCACGAAGAACTGAAAATGTTAGACAAAGATCTTCACTGGGTGGTGGAGCCGGGCGAATTTGAAATCATGATCGGGAGTTCGTCCGAAGATATCCGTTTAAAAGGAATTTTAACTGTGACCAATTAGATTCAGGATGAATTCAGGGAAAAACAGGATATTTATCTGGTGGCTCACCTTAACGGCTTCGCTGGGCGGATTGCTTTTTGGTTACGACACGGCAGTTATTTCCGGTACTTTGTCGATGGTCAGAATCCAATTTGGATTAAATGCTGCCATGGAAGGCTGGTATGTAAGTTCGGCGCTGGTTGGCTGTGTGATCGGGGTTTCGTTTGCTGGCTGGCTGAGCGATAAATATGGCAGGAAAAAAGTCTTGCTTCTGGCGGCTTCATTGTTTACCATCTCGGCAGTTGGTTGTGCGCTGATCTCATCCTTTTCATCACTGGCAATTTACCGTTTGATTGGTGGAATGGGTGTCGGAATTGCGTCCATGTTATCGCCGATGTACATTTCAGAAATTTCGCCTCCTGCAATCCGTGGCAGGTTGGTCGCACTCTACCAGATGGCAATTACAGTGGGCATTCTCGCATCGTATTTAACAAATGCCTGGTTACTGAAACATTCGGGTACAGGGGAATTCTTTTTTACAGAAAAGTTAACCTTGATTTTCAAAACCGAAGTCTGGAGAGGAATGCTGGGAATGGAAACCATTCCTGCTTCATTGTTTTTTATATTGCTGCTGTTTGTTCCCGAAAGCCCGCGCTGGCTTGTAATAAAAGGAAAAACAGGGGATGCAGCGGAAATTCTTTTAAAAACTCTCGGTGAGTCCGAATCGGAAAAGGAAATAAAAGAAATTCGTGAATCGTCGGAAACAGAGAAGAAATCAGCTAACCTGATTCTTGAACCAGGAATAAAACTGGCTGTTTTTCTGGGAGTATCACTTGCAGTTCTGCAACAATTTACCGGGGTCGATGCTATTATTTATTATGGCCCGCGGATTATGGAACAGGCAGGATTTGGCTTGAGCGATGCATTGGGAAGCCAGGTGATTTTCGGGACAATCAACATGATTTTTACACTTTTTGCCATCTGGCAGATCGACCGGTTTGGCAGAAAGCCGCTTTTGCTGGCGGGCACTTTGGGAATGTTTATCTCGCTGATCCTCATCGGGATTTTGTTTATGACCAATCATGCCGGCAGTGTTTTACTGGTCATTCTGATACTGATTTTTGTCGCTTCGTTTGCATTCTCGCTGGGCCCGGTGGTTTGGGTGATCCTTTCCGAAATTTATCCGACAAGGATCAGGGGAAGGGCAATGTCGGTGGCTACAATGGCTGTCTGGATCGGCACGTCGATTATCGGTCAGTTGATTCCGCTTTCGCTCGATAATCTCGGGCCATCGGCTACATTCTGGATATTTGGCTTTTTCTGTATCCCCACCATCTGGATCGGCTGGAAAATCATGCCCGAAACTAAAGGGAAGTCCCTCGAAAGTATCGAAAGATACTGGCTCAGAAGGTGAAA
>JBBIPU010000238.1:0-4264 GCA_037442685.1 Draconibacterium sp.
TAACGAGAAGAAGCAAGTGCTGAAACTGCTGAAAAAGCTTGGCAAAATCGTTGAAACAGAAGAATCGAAACTCGAAGGTTACGCCATTACCTCGGCCATGTTGCCCACTTATTTCTGGTTTCAGTGGAACGAAATGGAGAAAATTGCGCTTGAAATGGGATTAACCGCTGAGGAAGCGCAAAAAACAGTTTCTTCAACTCTGAAAAAAGCGCTGAATTTGTATTACAAATCGGGCTTAACACCGGCAGAAGTGATGGATTTAATCCCTGTAAAACCCATCGGCGAAAACGAACCGGAAATCAAAAATATCCTGAATACGAAGTTGCTTGGGTTGTTTGCGAAAATTAAACCGTAATTCATGATTAAAAAAATTCTTCCGTGGGTGGTGATAGGTATTTTTGCCGCAGTGTTTGTGGTCGCCTTCGCGTTAAAAGACACCATGAACAACACCATTTCGGAAATGATGAAACAACAGGCTTCGCCCGAAATGACTAATTCGGGTGAAGCTTTGGTTGATTCGCTTTACAACTACTCCAAAAACGGCGCTGAACACGAAATTACCTTTCTCGAATTTGGTTCAACCGGCTGCCCGGCCTGCAAACGCATGGAAAGCGTGATGGAGGAGGTCCGGCAAAAATATCTCCAAAAAGTGAATGTGGTTTTCCTGAACATCCTGAAACCCGAAAACCAGCTTTTAATGAAATATTACGGAATTGCCATAATCCCAACCCAGGTTTTGCTTGACAGGGAAGGGAAGGAGTTTTTCAGAAATTCAGGATATATTTCAACCTTGGAACTGGAAAATTACTTCTCAAAAAATTAAAATTTGATTAAATATTGACGTAATTATACGTTAAATTAAAATGTGACGTATATTTGCGTCAAACAACAAATCATGGTACAATCAAAAACAGAATTATTCGATAAGGAGTTAGCTGAAATGGCTGGAGTTTTTAAAGCGCTGGCGCATCCGGCACGATTGAAGATTTTGCAGTTTCTGGCTGAAACAAAAACATGTATAACCGGTGATATTTCGGATGAATTGCCGTTGGGGCGAACAACAGTTAATCAGCATTTAAAGGAATTGAAAGAAGCTGGTTTAATCGATGGACATATTGACGGAGTAAAAACCAAATATTGCCTCAATCCTGTAAAAATTCTTGAGTTAAGAAATCAGGCCAATGACTTTTTTGCTCAAATTAATGTGGATGCAAGTTTTAGTTGTAATCAAAAAGATTAGTCAAAATGAAACTTCTGGTAAGTTTTGTTATTCAGGGAGAAAATCAACAGCGATTTGATTCAGATATAGTGGATTTTAGCATAACACCTCCGCTGTATTCTCCTGAGCCCAGACAAGCAGATATTGAAGTTGAATTGGTGAGGTGGATATTTGAAAAACAAGCTGTTTTAAAGGCAACCGAAAAATTGGTGGTTTTAAAAACAACAAGAATCTAATTTTATAAAAACAGAATATGAAAGTACTTATTTTGTGCACAGGAAACAGTTGTCGCAGCCAGATGGCACATGGTTTTTTACAGTCCTTTGATAAAAACCTGACCGTTTGCTCAGCAGGTACAGAAGCTTCCGGGAAACTTAATCAAAAAGCGGTGGAGGTGATGAAAGAAGCAGGAATCGACATCAGTCACCACACATCCGATTCGGTTGATATGTATTTAGGAGAGAAATGGGATTATGTGATTACTGTTTGCGGCGGCGCCAACGAGAACTGTCCGGCCTTTCTGGGAAAGGTAAAACACCGGTTACACATTGGTTTCGACGACCCTTCACATGTGGTGGGGACACCCGAATTCATTCAAAGCGAATATTACAGGGTGAGGGATGAAATTAAAGCTGCCTTTCGGAAATTTTACAACGAGAATTTGAAAAAAGATTAATTTGAAAATGAGGGAATTTGAAAATTTGAAAATGAATTAAAACCAAAATCTGAATATTATGAGAAACGATAGGGAAAATGTGATTGTAAACCTGACACTCAAATTTGCACTTGAAATTATTGAGTATTCCGACTTGCTGGAAGAAAAAAGAAAGTTTGTAATTGCGCGACAGCTTTTAAAGGCAGGTACGTCAATAGGAGCAAATACGCGTGAAGCCCAGAATGCAGAGAGCAAAGCAGATTTTATTCATAAAATGAAAATTGCAGCCAAAGAAGCCGACGAAACTGAGTACTGGCTTTTGTTGTGTTCTTTAGCCAAAACCTATCCAAAGAATCCTGAACTGTTGGAAAAACTACAGGTAATTATGAAGATTGTTTCAAAAATAATCAGCACTTTAAAAACCGATTAATTCAGGTCATATTCAAATTTTCAAATTGAAAAATTTTCAAATTAATTGTATGAAAGCAGAAGATTTAAAATTTGTAGTACGTGAAAAGTACGGAGAAATAGCAAAACAAAATTTACTGACAAATCAATCATCGTGTTGCGGCACTCCGGGTTGTTGCGGCGATTTGGGAATCAGCATGATCGGCGATGAATACAAGAACGTGGAAGGCCACATTGCCGATGCCGATTTAGGCCTGGCCTGTGGAATCCCAACACTATTTGCCGATCTGAAAATTGGTGATCACGTGCTCGATTTAGGAAGCGGCGCCGGAAACGATTGTTTTGTAGCCCGTGCTATTGTTGGTGAAACAGGCAAAGTGACAGGTCTGGATTTTACCGGTGCGATGGTTGCCAAAGCAATCGCAAACAATCAGAAACTTGGGTTTACCAATGTTGAATTTGTGCAGGGCGACATTGAAGAAATGCCATTGCCTGATAATTCTTTTGATGTGGTAATCAGCAATTGTGTGCTGAATCTGGTGCCCGACAAGGGAAAAGCGTTTGCACAGATATTCAGGGTTTTGAAAAAAGGCGGCCATTTTTGTATTTCTGATGTTGTGCTGATTGGTCAGCTTCCCGAAAATCTTCAGAAAGCTGCTGAAATGTATGCAGGCTGTGTGTCGGGTGCCTTGCAGAAAGCTGAATACCTTCAGGTAATTGTTGAAAGTGGTTTTTCAGATATTCAGGTCCGGAAAGAAAAGCCCATTATTGTTCCTGATTCAATTCTTCTGAATTACTTGTCAGTACAGGAATTGAAAGAGTTTCATGCTTCAGGAACAGGGATTTTCAGTGTGACGGTTACAGCAACCAAAAATCTTTAAATTATGACTTCAGTAACAAAACAACTCTCATTTTTCGACCGCTACCTGACACTGTGGATATTTCTTGTAATGTTTGCAGGTGTTTCGGCAGGGTATTTTTTACCGCGGATTGCTGATTTCTGGAATTCGATGAGTTCAGGAACCACCAACATCCCGATTGCCATCGGGCTTGTTCTGATGATGTACCCGCCGCTGGCGAAAGTACGTTACGAAAAGCTGCCGTTAGTTTTCAAGAACCTGAAATTACTAGGGTTGTCGCTTACCCAGAACTGGATCATCGGGCCGCTGGTGATGTTTTTGCTGGCAATTATTTTTCTGCACAATTACCCGGGTCTGATGGTCGGGGTGATTCTGGTGGGGCTGGCACGATGCATTGCAATGGTGCTGGTTTGGAACGATCTTGCCAAAGGCGACACCGAACTGGCTGCCGGATTGGTAGCTTTTAATGCACTGTTCCAGGTGTTTTTGTATTCAGTTTATGCCTGGATTTTTATTACACTTTTACCTCCATTATTCGGACTGAAAGGTGTGGTTGTGGAAGTTTCAATATCCGAAATTGCGATAACTGTTTTGATCTATCTTGGGATACCATTTGCCGCAGGGCTTGTTTCCAATTTATTGCTCCGGAAATGGCTGGGCACCGACTGGTTTTATGCCAGGTTTATTCCCAAAGTTTCGCTGCTTACACCCGTTGCACTGCTGTTTACCATTTTTGTAATGTTCTCGCTGAAGGGCGAAAAAATTATTGAATTGCCTGCGGATGTTATTCGTGTTGCAGTTCCTTACACCATCTATTTTGTTTTCATGTTCTTTGTTACATTTTTTATTGCACGAAAAATGGGTTCGGGCTACGAAAAATCGGCAACCATGGCTTTTACCGCTGGCAGCAACGATTTTGAGCTTGCCATTGCAGTAGCAATTGCCGTTTTTGGCATCAACTCACAGGCGGCTTTTGCCACAGTGATTGGCCCGCTGGTTGAAGTGCCGGTGATGGTACTGCTTGTAAATGTAGCACTGAAATTGAAAAATCGGTTTCGCTAATTTTCCCGGTCATTCTTTTTCATGCCAAACCGGAACCACTTCGTTGAAACGCCAGGTGGG
>JBBIPU010000239.1:0-1536 GCA_037442685.1 Draconibacterium sp.
CCATTCAGGTACAATTCGTAATAACCCAGCCCGCTGATGTAAACACGCGCCTTTTTTATCTCTCCCGAAACTGTGAAATTCTTTCGTAATAATGGAGAGGCATTTTTCAGTTCCCCGGTGAAAAGTTTGGCCGGTGCTCCCATCCATTTTGCCTGCCATTCCTGCTGATTCATGATTCCCATTTCCCAGCGTGCAGTTTCGCTCCAGGAAGATTCCACCTTATTTTCGTCCCGGATTTTTACCCGCCAGAAAACTTCGTCACTCGATTTTAGTGGTTTCCCAGCATATTCAATTTGTATTGAACGGTCGGATTCAACAACTCCTGAATCCCACAAATCTGATGAATCTTTTGCCAGTAATTCTGCGGAAGAAGCAGCCTGAATCCAGTAAGCAGTTTGAATAGCGCCTCTCCCCGGTTTTTCCATTTTCCAGAATAAACGGGGATTTGGTGTGTCAATTCCTAGTGGGTTTTCAAAATATTCGCAACGCAGGTCAACTGCTTTGGGAGTTTCTTTTTGTGGCTGGCAACCGGCAAAAAGAAGTGAAAGACAAACCAGCAAAATTAAATTTTTCATTTCCAATTTATTAACACAGAGAACACAAAGGAGACACAGAGAACCACGGAGTTAAAATTTCAGGTTTCGTTTGGAGATGGCCGGGCGCATGTATTTTTTCAGCTCAACCGGATAACCCAACTCCCACGGTGTTTTTCCCACCCACTCCGACTTTTTACCTGCAATTTTAATGGTTCCTTTTGTGGATATTTCAACCGTTGTAAAAAGCGGTTCTTTAAACGGGGCAGTGTATTTTATCCATTTGAAATTCTTATCCACTTCTTCGCCATACTGAAGGTGCGCATATTTTTCGCCCAGCCAGTGGTACGACATGGAAGTGATGGTTATGTACCAGATTCCGTTGATATTTTCGGCATAATCATAATGCGTGTGCCCGTTAAAACAGCCGATTACTTTTGCTTGCGGATTGTTTTTATTGTGCGTTTCCAAAATTCCCTGCATCTGTTTGTAGTTTTCAACGCCATATTCCTCGTCGGCACTGCTGTAATGCGCCAGTCCCTGATGCGAGAAAATTACAACCGGAGTGGTGGTTTTTGCCAGTTCAGCTTTCAGCCATTCCACCTGTTCAGGGCCGATAAACTGTTTGTATCCCTTTGCATTCGGGTCTTTCTTGTCGTTACCATCGAGCACGATAAAATGAAACCCGTTTTTATCGAATGAATAATAACCTGTTTTCAGGTTTCGATATTGTATTGCCTCTTCACGGGTTGTACCTCCATCCATTTCGTGGTTGCCGATGACGTGGTATTTATCGCCCGGAAAAGAATCCCAGATTTTAAAATAGGGGGCGCAGTTTTCCTTTGGTGTTCCGAAATCGCCCAATTCAATGATAAAATCGGGTTTTTCCTTTTTCATGGCATCGATAAACGTGGTAATCCTGTATTCCGCATCGTGCATGGTGGGCAGGTGCACATCAGTGCACATCCCGATTTTGACTGTGTTATACTTTTTTGCTGAAAGG
>JBBIPU010000239.1:1636-4256 GCA_037442685.1 Draconibacterium sp.
TTTTACTTCAAATTCAGATATTTTATCACTGCCTCATCGCCTTGCAAGGCATTTGCAGGAACAGGATGTTCAGCATTGAAAACGCGTAATTCATCTTTTGAAAGAACGGTTACAAAACTTTCGTCAAACCCTTTTTCGTTGTAAATCTTTCCGGCATCCAACCCTAAATATTCATCAAAAAAGTTGTACACCGGGAACCTTTTTGAAGCCTCGTAACCATGCCGTTCGCCCGGAAAATGTGCATTAACAATCTTGCTTTCGGCACCGTACAATGCATAAACCTTTTGCAGGTAAGGCATTTCGATGCACGGAACATTTTTTGTCCAGTCACCACCGTCGGAAATCAGTAACATCGGCCGTGGAGCAGCCAGCGCAGCTATTTCAACATTGTTGGTCTGATGATGGTCGCTTTTGTGAACCGGCATTCCGCTTTCGCAGGTACAGCCGCCAAAAAAGTACGCCGAAACCATTACCACAGGCACAGAAACTTTGATGCGGTTGTCGAGGGCTGTAATCATGATGGTTTGAGTTCCTCCACCCGATTCACCGGTAACCCCGATTTTTTCAGCGTCAATATCTGGTCGTGTAACCAGGTAGTCGATAACCCTTTTGCTATTGAAAGTCTGCAACAACAAAGCAACCGGAATTTTGTGCGTTACCTGTTTAGAATCACCGTAACCCACCATATCGTAAGCAAAAACCACGGCTCCCATTTTTGCAAAACTGGCACATCGTTTCTGCACATCCTCACTCATACGGCGGTCTTCCCAATGCCCGTGGGGAGTCAGAATGGCCGGACACTTTTTATCAGTTTTCAGCGGCCGGTACAAATTACCCGTGATATAAAACCCGGGAAAGCCTTCAATGGCAATGTTTTCAACGATGTAACCATCCATTTCGCGGGTGCTGTGGATGATGGGTTTGAAATCGTTGCCAACCTTTGGCATCTGGTCGTATTTCATCCCGGTTATCAAACCTTGACGGATAACTTCAGCACGTTTTTCCCAATCGGCGCGGGTTGTCCATTCTGTAGCCCATTTTTTCAGCATGGCGGCTGCTTCGTCTTCGGTCCAGTAAGCGCCCTGACAGAGCATTTCTTTCTGGGCAAAAAGATTAAATTGTAATAAGAGTAGAGTCAAAATTGAAAGAACCTTCAAAATAAAGAGGTTGTGATGAAAAACTTCGCGGTTCTTTGCGATTTCAATCTTGGCGTTCTTTGCGGTTAAATTCTCATTTTCAACGCAAAGCGACGCAAAGGATTCGCAGAGAAACGCAATGGTTCTGCCAAAACGAGAATTCCGTTTAATCATTGAAATATTCATAATGAATTAATTTATAATTTATTCTTTAATTATTCCCAAATACCTTGCTTCCCAGTAAGGCCAGAGCCAGAAAACGGGTTCGCGCATTGAGTGCGGGTTTCCCTGGCGTGCCGACCATGGATTTTTGTCCCACCTGACTGTTGCACGGATACTTGCCGGTGGAAGTTTGTCGATTTGTTCCTCTTCCAGAATCGGGGTTCTTACCACTTTTACATCTTCGCGTTTGGTGTGGTCAATCACCCATTCCAATAAGTCGAGCGGAGTATCTTTCAGGAAACTGATGGTCTGTTCAACATTGACTTTTTTACCGGTGCAAATCGTGTAGGCCAGGTTGTTGTAAAGGTTTTCGCCTTCTTTCTGGTGTTCCATCCATTTTTCAAGCATTTCGGAGTAAACCTCACGGATTTTCGGGTCAGTTTCGTATTTAAACAACAGCGGAAACATGTATCCTTCCATCGTCAGGTCGAAATAGATTTGCCAGGCCGGATTTTTTGAATTGATGCCTTTTGCATTTTCGAGATAACCGTGTTCGTTAATCAGTTTAAGGTACTCCTGCTGGTATTTTTCTTCGCCTGTGATTCCGTAGGTAAACTTCAGGTAAGCCAGCAATTCAAAGCTGTTCAGGCTTTTTTCCGAAGCCCAGTCGGGGTCGCCGTTTAACTGGTCGGGCGACCAAACAGCCCAGTGGGTATGGGTTCCGTCGATGTCAATCAGGTTGTAATTATTTTTAATGAGCTCGTCGATTATCTTTTTCACATGGTCGCGGACCATTTGCTTTTCCTCATCGTTGGCGGCATATTCATAAAAATAAAAATACGCCATGAAATGACCATCCATTTCGTCGCTGCTGGTGTCGCCTTTCCAAAGCCATTTTCCATCGGCCGACACACGCCAGCGTTGTTCCACCGGCTTGTAGCGCGGGTCTTTCACCAGTTCTTCTGCCAGGTCGCTATCCGAATATTTGCAGTTCGTATCATGAACTTTTGTCCAGGTTGGTGGCACAATCGACCGGGCAAAAAATCCCGGCGTACCTGTTACGGTCTGCAATTGTCGCAGAAATTCAAAGGCTTTTCGCGCTTTGTTGTGAGCATCTTCCGATTTGGTAGCTGCATACCTGAAACTTTCCATCGCCAGGTAACCACCCGTGTATTCGCCGTCGTTATCGTCGTCCTCGGGTTTCCAGGAAGCCGTGTCACCAGCCGTTTCAAGAAAAACGCTGCCGCAAATCCACGGTTCGCGAATGTGGCGGCGCATCAACTGACTGTAAAAATTCTGTTCCTTTTCAGCCAGTTTCATTT
>JBBIPU010000240.1:0-4245 GCA_037442685.1 Draconibacterium sp.
TATTGTTGAGCATGTGTCCCATGTGCAGCACACCGGTTACATTGGGCGGTGGAATGACGATTGTGTAAGGTTCACGTTCATCGGGAGTGGAGTGGAAATATTTGTTTTCCATCCAGTATTTGTACCACTTGTCTTCTACTTCGGCAGGGTTATATTTGCTCGGAATTTCCATAAATCAAATCTAAAAAATTGAGGTGCAAATGTACAAGGAAAAGTTCAGAGTTTAAAACCCACCTGAACGGATTCATTCGGGCAGGTTCAAAGTTTAATATTTAAAAAGGTCATCTTTTTTCGTTTACCAAAAAAAAGACCCGCCAAAACTGGCAGGTCTTTCCAATTCAATATCAGGTTATTTTATTTTCTGATTTTTACAGTTCTTGTTTCTCCATCGCGGGTAATGGTGGCGGTGTTGTCGCATTCGCCTGTTCCATAATCTATTGTCCAGGTAGTTTCACCGTTGGTGAAAGTTGCAATTCCGCTTACAATTTGCCTGCACTCAGCTTTAAAAAGCAACGGCGTGGTTTCGTCAATGGTTTTGGTAATGGTAACTCCCGATGCATGTTTTGTAATTACTTCGCCCCAGGTTTTGATTTCGTCATCCATCCGAACTGCCGGTAATCCCAAAAAGTGCTCACGGGTAACATTTGCTTTTCTGGTTAAACTGGTATTGTCTTCGAAAGTTACTGTTGTTTCTTCTTCAACCGCGGCAACGTGGGTGCGGTCTTCCCTGCTGAAAGTAACCGTTTTGGAAATTTTGCCCTCAATTTTCTTCCCTTCTACATAAAAGTTGTCGAAGGTTTTTTCTCTTTTAACCGAAAGGTTTTCAAAAGCTGTTGATGTGATGATTATTTTCCCCGACCTTGTTTTATCATCTCTTCCAACACAACCTGCTCCGTAATCGAGTACTATTTTTCGTGGAGTTGAAGTTTTGTCGTAAGTAACCACCGGACAATCATCAACCAGATAGTTTTCTGTAGCATTGCCCGATTTCAGCCAGTCAAGCTGAATATCAACGGCTTCATCGGTCATTGCATCAATTTCAGCTAACAGGTTTTCAGCAATTACGTCCTGTTCTGCCTCAATGTTTGTAAGTTCAATTGCTTTTTCTTCTGTTTGGCACGAAACAGCTCCCAAAAACATCGCTGCGGAAATAACCGCAATTTTGAATTGTTTCATGATCATTTTTGTTTTTAATCGTTTTTACAAATTTAATTTAATTCTCTGTTTTCTTTGAAGAAGTTTTACGATGAAAGTTAAACCGCGATTGTAAAATTTTAAAATATTTTATGAATATCCGATGATTTACCTAATTTAAGTTGTGTTTCCTGATAATCAATTGGCGGTTTAGGAATTTTAACAGATATACATTAAATATTTTTATTCCGGTTTAACTTTTTATGGTTTTTACCATCAAAACAATAAAGGAAATAAATTGGTTGAATGACTCAGTTAACTGATCAGGAAATTCTTGCAGCATTAAAAAACAGCGAAACCCGCGACAAAGGTTTTACCCTTTTAATGGATAAATACAAGGAGCGGATTTATTGGTACATCAGGCGGCTTGTGGTTTTGCACGAAGACGCCGAGGATGTGTTGCAGGAAACTTTTATTAATGCCTACCGGTATGCTGCATCGTTTAACGGGCAATCGAACATTTACACCTGGCTTTATAAAATTGCAACAAACGAGTGTATCGCTCTTTTCAGGAGAAATAAAAAAAGTACTGTGCAACTTGTCGAAATATCATCGAAACTGGTGAATGAACTGCATGACAGCAGCATCGGTAATGTTGAATCAGCTTTAGCAGATTTTCATGCAGCAATTTTACAACTGCCCGAAAAACAAAGAATAGTATTTAATCTGCGTTATTTCGATGATTTAAGTTACGAAGAGATGGAAGAAATTGTGGGTTCGTCGGCTGGCACACTGAAAACAAACTATCATTATGCAACAGAGAAAATTAAAAATTACCTCAAAAAAATATAAAAATGGAAAAGGAATTTGAAAATTTCAGAAATCATAATCCTTACAAAGTCCCCGACGGATTTTTCGGGAACATAACAAAGCAGACCTTGGAAAAGGCCCGTCAGCGGGAGCGGTTCAGTAAAGTAAGGAAAATGCGAATTGTATTTTCAGCCGCCGCATCGGTCGTTATTTTGGTTGCGGTTGGTTTGGTATTTTTTAATCAAACCAGAAAAACAACTGAAACAGCGTTTGTTCAGCCGGTTACTGAGGAAATGATTCTTGAAGAAATTCAGCCGGAAGAAATTTTTATGACTGATTCGGGTGAAATCAGTGAGAATGAAAACACGGAAGCAGAACCATCAGAAAATGTTTCGGAAAATGTTTCGGAGAACCTGCTCGACAACCTGATTGCAGGTTTGAGCGACGAAGATTTGCAGCAACTTGAAGCTGTTATTCAGGAAGAACTTTTAATTACAGAATTTTTAAACGACTGAATGTGAAAACTTATTTGAAAGTGTTTGTTCCCCTTTTGTTCGGATTAATTTCGATGAACACATTTTCTCAACATCCCGACCGGCTGCTGCCCATGCGCGAAAGGATTTTTAATGCCAAATTCGAAGAAATATGCCGGAGAATGGAACTTGAAAAATCGAAGGCAGAACAATTAAGACCTGTGTACAGAAGTTTTGAGAGGGAAAAAGGTGCATTGATGCTAAACAACCGCGCAGGCGAATTTGCTTTACCCGACAGCAGTTTAACCGAAGAAATGCAGGATGAATTTTACTCGCAAAGTCTTGAAAAAGCTAGAAAGCTGGTTGAACTCCGCGAAACTTACTATCCGAAATTTCGCACGGTTTTAACCCCGAAACAGGTGGTTCAGTTTAACCGGATAGAAATGGAAGTGAACCGCCGGATGATGCAGCAACTGAGAAAGCGGATGAATGAAAGAAAACCGGTAAGAAACTGACCATTGAGTACGGTAGATAATCAGATTTCTGAAATGATTGCTTTAATAAAATTTCCAGGTGTTAATACCCCTATTTTGCTGGTTTTAAAATCTTTGACATTTCGGGTTATAATTAAGTCTATCTGCCCGTCTAACTCTGCTGAAAAATTTTGGAGGGCATCTTCAAAATCCTTGAAATCAGAATTTAACGCCTGAATAATTGTGTTTTTATCGGTTGTCAGCACTTGAAGGATGGAAATGAGCAAGGATAGTTTTTCAATCACTTTTTCGTGGGTTGCCTTTTGCCGCAGGAGATAATACACATTGCTGATAATTACAGAAGTGATAAAACCTGTAATTTTCTTTGATTCACAAAGAGCCAACACTTTAGCCGCGTTTTCTGAAAAAGGATTTCTGTCAAAAAAGAAATCCAGAATAACGTCTGTATCAATTAACACTCGTTTCATTTTTTACAGATATTTTTTTGTAAGACTATTTGCCAATTCTTTTTTGTAATCGATATTTTTTGGGGCATGAAACGAACCTTTTAACGACTTGACAATTGGCGTCAATTCAACTTTTTCAAGATTTTCTTCGTTTGTGATTGCCTTTAAATAGTTTTCAATAATGCCTGATAAACTGCGACCTTTTCTGTTTGCATATTTTTTGGCCTTCTCAATTATTGATTGTTCGATTGTTAATGTCAACTTGGTATTCATAATTCACGAAATAATTTCTGTTAATTAATACGTGCAAATATAATTATAAAAACACGACACGTGCAAATTTGTATGATATTTCACGTGTAGTGCAATTCCTCTCTTTAGGCTGCTAAAAGCCAATTTTCAGAAGCTTCCCTAAACCATGTAATTATATTTTCCCCAGCCTTCTCAGTTCCCAGAAACACCTGGCTGTTGCAGTAATATCTACGGCTGCATTGTGTGCTTCCTCAAAATTTGCTCTGAAAAGTTTGTAATGAAGCTCAGAAAGTTTTGGCCAGTTGTTCAGGTCGGCTACCGGCGCTTTCCAGTTCCGGGGCAATCCGGTTGTTTCCGTGTCGAAGAATAAATATATTTTTTCAGAATTATAATTCGGATTTTAATGGAATTAAAAATGGTCTTCAATTCTTGCATTCACGCATTATAGCATTCATGCATTTTCTTAATGCCTTTCATCAAATACCTTAATCTTTTCAATCACCACCGGTTCGGCTGTTTCATACATTTCCCTGATAAAATCGTCGTTAAAAGGCATGGTTCTTTCCTCGAAAGGCATCACACCCACGCGGTCGAAAAGGCGTTCTTTGGCTGCCTGGATGTCTTTTCCGTAAATGT